>CAJFNF010000052.1 GCA_904394215.1 uncultured Faecalibacterium sp. | reverse complement strand
TGGTGTACCTGGGGCCTGGAAAAGAAAAATCCCCCCGGGTTTGGGAGGATCAATGTATTGCTCTCATAAAGGAAATGATTATGTACACTCCCCCGTGAGGGGGGAGTTTTTTATTCTTCGATATCCTCGATTACTTCATAGGTATCCGAAGGTTTCAGTTTCAGGCGGTGATCGAGATACTTCTCGATGTCGAACATATTTTTCTTGTCGTAGTCCCCTGTCAACTTATAGTTGGGGTGCTGGGTCAGGTCATACTTGTCGGAGAGAAAAGGCCGGACGCCGCGCAGTTGGAGGATGCACTTGCCGCCGTCCATGACGGCCAGTTCATCCCGGCTCATAAGTTCTTTGCCGTAATGTCAAGTGATGAATTAAAATCGTACAAACCCGACAAAAATCCGGGAGAAATTTTTACTTCCCTCCAATCTTGGAAACAGGTTCTCCTGTTTGGTAACCAAATTCGCTTTTAAACATTTTATAATGGATGCAGAAAACAGGATCTGAAGCCCACAGAAAAGGCGAAGTGTGCCAATACGACGAAGGAGGCTGCATTCATCACTATGAACCACACACAATTCCCGAACGATTTTCTTTGGGGTGCATCCACCAGTGCTTTCCAGGTGGAGGGCGGTTACAACGAAGGGGGCAAGGGCCCTGCCACCACCGACCGGGGTGCAGGCCAGCCCGGCATCGCCGACAACAAGGTGGCTGCCGACCACTACCACCACTGGAAAGAGGATGTGGATCTGATGGCCGAGCTGGGCCTCAAGGTCTACCGGATGGGCTTTTCCTGGAGCCGGATCATGCCCGACACCTCGGGCAACCCCAACCCGGAGGGCCTGGCCTTCTATGACCAGCTGATCGACTACCTGCTGGAAAAGGGCATCGAGCCCCTGGTAACCCTCTACCACTTCGAGTGCCCCCAGGCCCTGGTGGACGCCTTTGGCGGCTGGCTGGACCGGCAGATGATCGACCATTACCTGCGGTATGCCGAGGTGTGTTTCAACCACTTCAAGGGCCGGGTCAAGCGGTGGGTCACCGTCAACGAACAGCTGATCGCCACCGCCGCCGGCATCATGAACGGCAACCATGAAACCGACCCTCAAAAAAATCTGAAAAACATCTACCAGATGAGCTACCATGTCTCCCTGGCCGAACACCTGGCCATTTCCCTGCTGCGGCAGATTGACCCGGAGGCTCAGATCGGCCCGGTGTGTGCCATCCAGGTGGTGTATCCCCGCACCAGCCGGGCCGAGGATGTGCTGGCCGCCGAAAACGCCGAGGAGCTGATGGAGTTTTACCTGCTGGATTTGAGCGTCCGGGGAGAGTATCCTCCCTATGCGGCCAGCTACCTGAAATCCCACGGCCTCTACCCTGAGACACAGCCCGAGGACGCCGCAGTGCTGAAAAGTTCGACCCCCGATTTCATCGGCATCAACTACTATTTCAGCATCTGCGTCAAGGCCAAGGAGGGCCCCGTCAACTACAACCAGCCCCCCTTCTGGGTGTCGGATGCCTTTGACATCTGTGACAACCCCTATCTGAAAACCACCGAGTGGATGGACAAGGGCATTGACCCGGTGGGCCTGCGGATCGGCATGCGGAAGGTCTACAACCGCTACCGCCTGCCCATGATTGTCACCGAAAACGGCATGGCCTACAGCGAGACCCTGGGGGAGGATGGCTGCATCCACGACCCCTACCGGATCGAGTACCTGAAAGAGCACATTGAGCAGATCGGCATTATGTTAGAGGAAGGCCTGCCGGTATTCGGCTACTGCCCCTGGAGCTTTGTGGACGTGGTGTCCAGCCATCAGGGCTTTGCCAAGCGGTATGGCCTGGTGTATGTGGACCGCACCGAAACCGACCCCAAACAGTGCGCCCGGGTCAAAAAGGACAGCTTTTACTGGTATCAGAAGGTCATTGCTCAAAACGGACTGTCCGAATAACCCATAACCAAGCCATTTTCTCCTTCATTCATTTTCTCCCGCCGCAGCCATGCGGGCGCCCTGTATCCTGCCTGTATGGCTGCCCTTTTTTGCAAACAACTGGAAAGGAGTTCCGTTATGCATATCGCCTTTGTATCCCTGGGGGCCTTCGGCCATGTGAACCCCACCCTGGCCCTGGTCACCGAACTGGTGAAACAGGGGGTCCGGGTGACCTACTTCTCTACCGAGCAGTTCAAGAACATCGTGGAGCCCACCGGGGCCAAATTTGTGGCGGTCCCCTCCTGGATGGCCCGGCAGGCCGGACAGCAGGAGGGCGGCGCCGATGAGGACGTGGGCGCCACCGTGCCCTTCCTGTTTCTGAACGAGGCCGGCAGCTACATCGATCCGATTCTGGAGGTGCTGCAGGCCGACAAGCCCGACGCCATCGTCCACGACTTTGCCGGCATTGCCGGCACCATCGCCGCCGACGCCCTCCACGTCCCCAACGTGATGCTGTACACCAGCTACCCCTCCAACGACAGCTACTCGGTGGCGGCGGGATTTGAGAATGTCCCGGCCGACCATCCCCTCCGCAAGGCCGCCGACCAGATTGCCGAGGGCTTTGTGGCAAAATACGGCTGCCGCAAGATGACCGTGAAGGAAATCTTCGACGGCCACGGGGATTTCAACCTGGTGATGATGCAGAAGCGCCTGGTGCCCCACAATGAGACCTTCGGGGACAACTTCGTCTTTACCGGGGTCCAGATCGGCAAGCGCACTGCCTTCGGCAGCTGGAAAGCCCCCGACAACGGCAAACCCCTGCTGTACTCGTCCCTGGGCACCGCCTTCAACAACTGGCCGGAGTATTACCCGATTCTGTTTGATGCGGTCCGGGATCTGGACATCAACGTCTTTGCTGCCCTGGGCTCCATCGACCCCGCCAGCCTGAAGGACGTCCCTGCCAATGTAGAGGTAGGCCAGATGGTGCCCCAACTGGATATCCTGTCCCAGGCATCGGTGTTCATCACCCACGCCGGTATGGGGGGCACCGGCGAGGCCATTTATTACGGCGTCCCCATGATCGCCATTCCCCAGATGGAGGAGCAGGCCATCACTGCCCGGCAGATTGAGAAGCTCGGCCTGGGCACCGCCTTCCTGGACAAGAATGTCATCACCTCCGAGGGTTTGAAGGCCGCCATTGTCAAGCTGCTGACCGACCCCTCTTACAAGAAAACCGCCGAGGAGTTCAGCGCAGACATGAAGCGCCTGGGCGGCGCCAAGGCTTCCGCCGAGGCCCTGCTGCACTTCCTCAAACAATAACGCCATTTTCCGCTGCTTCCATTTGCCGGAGCAGGTACTCCTTTTTGCAATGTCCCCT
This sequence comes from uncultured Faecalibacterium sp., assembly GCA_904394215.1. Classification (GTDB taxonomy): domain Bacteria; phylum Bacillota; class Clostridia; order Oscillospirales; family Ruminococcaceae; genus Faecalibacterium. The sequence goes on along the minus strand of CAJFNF010000052.1, from coordinate 10,838 downwards.
TTGCCGTCGGCATTCCAGCCGCCCTCAATCTGGGTGGCCGCTGTGGAGGCGCTCCACAGGAAATCTTTGGGAAAAGTGGTCATGGTCTGTATCCTCCTGACTGTGGAAAGAATACCCCGCCTGGGGGTCAGGCGGGAGTCCATCTGGGACACCCTGGTTCACGACGGCACCGGCAAAATTGCCCACGGCGAGAACGCCGACACTTCCATTGACTTTTACCACCGCTGGCGGGAGGACGTGGCCCTGATGAAACAGATGGGCCTGAAAGCTTACCGGTTTTCCATCAGCTGGTCCCGGGTGCTGCCCGAGGGTATTGGCAAGGTGAACGAGGCAGGCATCCGGTTTTACCAGGATCTCTGCGACGAGCTGCTGAAAAACGGCATCCAACCCCTGGTGACCCTCTACCACTGGGACCTGCCCACCGCCCTTTACCGGCAGGGCAGCTGGAAGAACCCCGCCAGCCCCGACTGGTTTGCCGAGTATGCGGACGTGGTGTCCAGGGCCTTGGCGGGCCGGGTGAGGTACTGGCTCACCTTCAACGAACCCCAGATGTTTTGTGGCCTGGGGCTGGTGGCAGGGGTTCATGCACCTTTTGAGCACAACGATGACGTCGCCATGATGGACATCACCAAACACATCCTGCTGGCCCACGGCCGGGCGGTACAGGTACTGCGGAAAAACTGCCCCGGCGCCAAGGTGGGCATGGCCCCCACCGGCGACTGCTGCCTGCCCAAAGATGACTCCCCCGAGGAAGTGGAGAAGGCCCGGCAGAAGTCGTTGAGCGAGTACCCGGGCTACATCATGTCCAACACCTGGTGGGCCGACCCGGCGTTTCTGGGGCAGTACCCCGCCTGGGCCAAAGAGAAGTTTGGGGATCTGCTGTACCCCATGACGGCAGAGGAGTGGACCCTGGTGTCCCAGCCTCTGGACTTCTACGCCTACAACTGCTATCAGGGGACGGTGGACATCGTCCCTGACCCGTCCAAATACGACGCCTACGCCTACCAGGGCAGCCCCCAGACAGCGGCCGCCTGGAACATCACCCCGAAAGTCCTGTACTATGCCAGCAAATTCTGGTTTGAGCGGTACCACCTGCCCATCCTCATCACCGAAAACGGCTATTCGGGCCTGGACTGCGTGATGCTGGACGACAAAGTCCACGACCCCCAGCGGATTGACTTCCTCCACCGGTACCTGCGGGAGGTGGCCCATGCCATCGCCGACGGCATCCCGGTGATCGGCTACTCGGTGTGGAGCCTCTTCGACAACTTCGAGTGGGCGGCAGGCTACAGCTGCCGCTACGGCCTGATCTATGTGGATTATCCCACCCAGCAGCGGATCGTGAAAGATTCCGGCTGGTGGTACCGGGACGTCATTGCTTCGGAAGGCGGTTGCCTGTAAGAGACAGACCCCGTCGGAAAAAAAGGATTCTTTTGTTTCACATGCGGCAACTTTCCCCAACAACTTGTACAATTTTGAGGGAAAATATTTTCCACCATTCCCGTTGGAGAAACCAGTTTTCCCGCTTTGAAACAGCCGGCCCGGCTTTCTGATGTATAATGAAGCCAGCAAAAGCGAAAGGCAGCGTCCACCTGCGGCTGCCTTCCAACGAGTGCCCTCAAAAGGAGGAATGTTCATGAAACAACTGTTGATCCGTGCCGACGATCTCGGCTATTCGGAGGGGGTCAACTGCGGTATCGCGGCGGCTGTGGCCGCCGGGCTGGTGCGGTCGGTGGGCGTGATGACCAACATGCCCGCCGCCGTCCACGGCCTGGGTCTGGTGAGCGGCCACCCCCTGTGCCTGGGCCAGCATACCAACATCTGTGTGGGCCGGCCCCTCACCGACCCCGCCCGCATCCCCAGCCTGTGCACCCCCGAAGGGGAATTCAAGCCCAGCCGGGCCTACCGGGAGGCCGCCAAGGCCGGCCAGGACTTTGTAGTGCTGGAGGAGGTCATCGAGGAAATCGAGGCCCAGTACCGCCGGTTCAAGGCCCTCACCGGCAGAGAGCCCGGTTATTTCGAGGGCCACGCAGTGGCCAGCCCCAACTTCTTCAAGGGATTGGAAATCGTGGCCCAGCGTCACGGCCTGCCCTACTTTGCCATGGGGCGCCCCGGCGAGGCGGTAACCTTCCGCCACACCCAGGTTTACGCTTATATGCCCAAAGACTTCAAGGCCTATGAGGCCGACCCCTTCACAGGGGTACAGGATGCGGTGGCCAGCGCCCACGAGGGCGCCTGCGACCTGATGGTGTTCCATCCCGGGTACATTGACGCCTATCTGCTGGACCATTCCAGCATGACCATCCCCCGGGTGCGGGAGGCCGCCATGCTCTGCCGGCCCGAGGTCCGCACCTGGTTGGAACATCAGGACATACAGCTGGTCACCTACGACGATCTGGTTTGACCGCGCTGTTTTGATACGATAAGAAGGAGGAATCATTTTCATGGCAAACAACAAGGAAATCGCCCAAAATGTTCTGGCGGCAGTAGGCGGCGCATCCAACCTGAAGGACGCCACCCACTGTATGACCCGGCTGCGGCTGTACCTGAAAGACGACAGCATCCCCAAGGATGACCAGGTCAAGGCCATCCCCGGCGTGCTGGGGGTGGTGCGGGGCGGCCAGCAGTACCAGATCATTATCGGCACCAACGTGCCCAAAGTCTACGAGGAACTGTGCGGCATGGCTCAGCTCACTGCCAGCGCACCGGTTCAGGACGACAAGTCCGCCGCCGAGGACGCCAGGCTCACCCGGAAAAAGCTGACCCTCAAACAGGCCGGCAAGAACATTATGGGCTATATGGCGGGCTGCATGACCCCTATGATCCCGGTGCTGCTGATGGGCGGCCTGTGCAACGCCGTCAACGCCATCTTTGGCCCCGACCTGCTGGGGCTGTACACCGCCGAAAGCAACCTGTACATCCTGCTCAATTTCGTTTACGATGCAGCCTTCTACTTTATGCCCATTCTGGCGGGCTACAACGCCGCCAAACAGCTGGGCGTCAACGGTATGCTGGGCGCCTTCATTGGCTGCATCCTGATGGCGCCGGACTTTGCCGCCATCGCCGCGGCAGGCACACCCTTCACCGTCTACGGCATCCCCTGCACCGTCACCACCTACGCCCAGACCGTTCTGCCGGTCATGCTGTCGGTGCCCCTGTACTGCCTGGTATATAAGTTCATCAAAAAGTATATGCCCGACCTGCTGACCACCGTCTTTACCCCGTTCCTCAGCCTGCTGATCTCCCTGCCCTTCATCCTCTGCCTGCTGGCACCTCTGGGCACCATCGTAGGCAACGCCATCAGCGGCGGCCTGGCATGGTTCGGCATGACCACCGGCTTCTTCGGCGTGGCCTTCATCGCTGCCCTGTGGGAGTTCCTGGTGATGACCGGCATGCACCTTGCCCTGATGATGCCCATGATGGCCGACTTCTTCCAGACCGGCGTCCAGAGCGGCCCCATGATCTCGGGCAACTTCGCCACCTGGGCCTGCTTCGGCGTAGCCCTGGGCGCTGCCCTGCGGCTCAAGAACAAGGATGAGCGCAGTGCTTCCTTCGCATCCTTTGCTTCCGGCATCCTGGGCGGCGTCACCGAACCCACCCTCTACGGCATCTGCTTCCAGCACACCCGCTGCTTCATCGGCATGGTAGTCGGCGGCTTTGTGGGCGGCGCCATCGCCGGCCTGTTCGGCGTGGAAGGCTATGCCATCACCTCCGCCAACTTCCTGTCGGTTCTGACCTATGTGGGCGGCACCAATGCAAACCTGGTGATCGGCATTGCAGCCAGCGTCATCTCTCTGGTGGCGGCTGCTGTGGTGACCTATTTCTTTGGCTTCAGCCGCAAAGAGCTGGAACAGAACTGATCCCCTTTTCGTTTCCCTGCAAAGGGCCGGCGCCTGTGTGCCGGCCCTTTGGCCGTTGCTTGCATCCACCCCCGATTTATGGTACCATTATAAAGTAATTTGTTGATTTCACACAAAAAGGAGAAGGCGCAGATGAACGACCCCAAGCCCATGGGTTCTGTGGCGGACCGGCTGCTGAACTATGTCAACACCACCCCCCAGCACGATGTCAACTTCAGCATTGCTTCCACCATGCTGCAGCACTACAGCCAGCTGGGCTCCCTGTCCGCCGAGGAAATTGCCGAGCTGTGCCATGTGTCCAAGGCCTCCATTTCCCGGTTCTGCCGGTATCTGGGCTTTGATCATTTCAAAGAGTTCCATTCCTACCTGGAAAACTCCATCGGCCTGCGTTCCGACTATTCCCGTTCCTTTTTCGAGATGCTATGTACCGACCGCTGGACCGCCATGGACCGGTACGAGACCCAGCTGGTGGACAATATTCACGCCACCTTTGCCCGGGACAACCTGGAAAAGATTCCCGAGATGGCACGGATTCTCCACGACAGCCAGCGGGTGGCCTTTTTCTCCCACCATTTTCTGTGGGATGTGGGCCTCCATATGCAGAGCAAATTTCTCACCATGGGCAAGTACATGGAGCAATATTTCGACTACGCTTCCCAGCTGGACTGCGCCCGTAGTCTGGGTCCCGTGGACGCTGCCGTGGTCTGCACAGTAGGCGGCAGCTACCCCACCCGCTACGGCAATATCTGGAACGCCCTCCAGAGCAGCGGCAGCAGCCTGCTAATTATCACCCAGAACCGCTCCAGCGCCTACTGGAACAACGCCAGCTGGGTGCTCAACTGCGGCAGCTCCAACCAGAACGATGTGGGCAAATATTCCGCCCTGCTGGCGGCGGATTTGCTGGTGATGCACTACCTGCGCCAGTACGGCCGGGAAGCCTTTTGACTGCTTTTCCTGTGCCCCGGGGCCCTGTGCTCCGGCGGCTTTTTTGTATTAAGTGCACAAGCATCAGCGGCGCTTTTTGGAGGGAACACCCATCCTGAAACTTTTTTGCTTTTCTGGAATCCCCGCTGCGCCGGGCTGTGCTAAGACCATAATAGAGCTTTTCCGATTCCCGGGCCCTCGTCCTGTGCCGGGGCGCCGGGCTGTTCGTTTTCAACCCATTTCCCAGCAAGGAGGCTGCCTATATATTATTCTTCCCAACCTGTCACTGCTTCTCTGACCCTGATCCAGAGCCCCAGCGGAGAGAATCTCTACCTGGTCACCGGCTCAGAGCGGGCCATCCTGATCGATGCCGGCCTGGGGGTGGGCCGCCTGCGGGCCTTTGTGGAGTCCCTGACCAACAAGCCCTTGACGGTGCTGTTGAGCCACGGCCACATCGACCACGCCCCCGGCGCGGTGGAGTTTGAGGATGTCTACCTCAACAGCGCCGACTGGCCCCTCTACCGCAGCCAGTGCGGCCTGGCGGGCCGCCAGGACTACCTGAAAGGCAACCTGAAAGACCGGTACGAGGCGCTGACCGCCGGCACCCTGCTGGAGGGCGACCCCGACAAAACCTTTGCCGAGCTGACCGGCGGCATGGTCTTTGATTTAGGCGGGGTGCATCTGCGGGCGGTGGCCTTCCCCGGCCACACCCCCGGCAGCATGGCATTTTTGCTGGAGGAGGACCGCATCCTCATCACCGGCGACGCCTGCAACAACTTTACCTTCCTGTTCCTGGATATCTCCGACACGGTGGAGACCTACCGGGATACAGTGGCCCGGGTGCGGGACCAGCTGGCCGGCAAGTTTGACCGGGTGTTTGTCTCCCACCATGGCCCCGAGCTCCCCGCCAGCCTGCTGAACGGGATGGCGGAGCGGTGCAGCCAGGTGCTCCGGGGAGAGACCGACGCCTTCCCCTTCCTATTCATGGGCACCGAGGCTCTGACGGCCAAGCGCCCCGGGGCAGATTTTATGCCCACCGACGGCAACCCCGCCAACCTGATCTATGACCCCGCCAAAATCCGCCGGGTGCAGGTGCCTTTTGCCCGCAAGTACCCCCACCTGTGCCAGCCCATCACCATTGCGGGGGTGACCTTCCGCAACCGAATGTTCTCGGCCCCTATGGGCGGCACCGACATCACCAACGACGGCTGCATCGGCCCCAAGTCCACCGCCTTCTATGAGCTGCGGGCCAGGGGCGGCGCCGGCGCCGTCACCGTCTCCGAGTGCATGGTCCATCCCCAGACCGACGGCTCCCACGCCTACCATCTAGACACCGCGGTCCTGAATTCCCTGGCCTGCGCCACCTACACTGCCGACGCCATCCGGCGGCACGGGGCCATGCCCAGCCTGGAGCTGTCCCATTCTGGCATGTACGCCGGCACCTATATGACCGACAGGATCCGCCAGCATGAGACGCACCAGCGGGGCCCTAGCGACACCGTCCGCCCCGACGGGGTGCCGGTGAAGGCCCTGTCCCAGGAACAGATCGACGACATCGTGGCCAGCTATGGCCGTGTTGCGGGGCTGGCCAAGCGGGCCGGCTTTGAGATGGTGATGATCCACGGCGGCCACGGCTGGCTGATCAACCAGTTCCTCTCCCCCTACTTCAACCACCGCACCGACGCCTACGGCGGCAGCCTGGAAAACCGCTGCCGCTTCGCTATCGAAGTGCTGAAATCGGTCCGGGCCGCTGTGGGCCCCCGGTTCCCCATTGAATTCCGCATGTCGGGCTCTGAGTTGTTTGAGGGTGGCTATGACCTGGAAGAAGGCTGCCGCATCGCCCAGCAGCTGGAACCCTACATTGATTTGCTTCACGTCTCCGCCGGCACCTACCAGCGGGGTTTCGGGGACACCCACCCCTCCATGTTCAAGCCCCACGGTTGCAACGTCTATCTGGCTGCTGAGATCAAGAAGCATGTGAAAGTTCCCGTCGCCACCATCGGCGGCCTGAACGATCCCAACCAGATGGAGGAGATCATCGCCAGCGGCAAGGCCGACGTGGTGTATATGGCCCGGGCCCTGCTGGCCGACCCCGAGCTGCCCCGGAAGGTCACCGAGAACCGCCCCGAGGAAATTGTCCGCTGCCTGCGGTGCTTCACCTGCATGGCCGAGCGTGCCGCCACCTCCACCCGGCGGTGCACCGTCAATCCTCTGATCGGCCGGGAGCTGGACGGGGTGGAAGTCCAGCCCGCACCTGTCAAGAAGAAAGTTATGGTGGCCGGCGGCGGCCCCGGCGGCCTCTATGCCGCCTACACCGCAGCCCGGCGGGGCCATCAGGTCACCCTCTACGAGAAGGAGATGGAGCTGGGCGGCGTTCTCAAGAGTGAGCAGGCTCTGCCCTTCAAACATGAAATGTACGAGCTGACCGCCAGCTACCAGCGGCTGGCTGCCAAGGCCGGTGTGGAGTTCCGGCTGGGACAGGCTGTCACCCCGGAACTGGTGCAGCAGGAGGCCCCCGACGCCCTGATTCTGGCGGTGGGCTCCCGTCCCCTGGTGCCCCCCATCCCTGGCCTGCACGGGGACAATGTGATTGTGGTGAACGACTACTACAAGCACCAGACCAAAGTGGCCGACACCGTCGTGGTGATGGGCGGCGGCCTGGCGGGCTGCGAGTGCGCCATCTGCCTGGGCCAGCAGGGCAAAAAAGTCCACATTGTAGAGATGCGGGACGCCCTGGCCCCCGACGCCAACGTCCGCCACCGTCCCCTGCTGCTGAAGGAGATTGACAAGTACGTCACCGTCCACACCGGCTGCAAGGCCATGGAGGTGCGGCCCGACGGCGTCCTCTGCCAGGACAGCCAGGGCAAGGAAGTCCTGGTGCCCGGCGCCACCGTCATCTGCGCCCTGGGCCAGCGGCCCTGCACCGACACGGTGGAGGCCCTCCAGAACACCGCCCCCTTTATCCGAGTGATCGGCGACGCCGGCCGGGTGTCCACCATCACCAACGCGGTGTATCAGGGCTACCACGCCGCGCTGGATCTGTGATTTCCCGGCATCCATAACAGAACAAAAGGCTGACCGTCTGGGCCCAGTGCCCGGGGTCAGCCTTTATCTTTGATTCTCCCTATACGGACAACCCGGGAAGCAGATGTAGTTGATTTGCTGGTGTACCTGGGGCCTGGAAAAGAAAAATCCCCCCGGATTTGGGAGGATCAATGTATTGCTCTCATAAAGGAAATGATTATGTACACTCTTTGCCGTAATGTCAAGTGATGAATTCAAAAGAAATTTTATTAAGGGGTAAAAAATAAGGACGGTAGTTCCATATAGGCAACTTCCGTCCTCATATCGTCTTTATAAATCCCCGCTGGAGCAAATCATAGGGCGCAGCAACTCATATTCAAAGAATCGGTTCAATGACCGCTAAAAAATATCGGTCCAATTCCAGCGGCGTCTGCTTCATCCTTCCTTTAATCCACCAAAGCACCATCTCCACAAAACTTCCCGAAATGTGATTGACCAAAAAGTCATCCGGCAAACCTTGATTGGTGTGACGGTTTTGTAGTATAAACTGAGATTGAACCAAGTCGCTTAAGCTGTCCTTAAAATAGCGAAGAAAAATCTCGCTGCTCTCGCAGGAGAGCAAGCCGAGGACATTATTTTCATTTTCCTGCAAATGCTGAAGCAGATGGCAGAAAATCGATTCCGGCGCAGTTCCATCTGAGTATAGCCCGTGGGTATGGGCGCGGTCTTTTGCGCTGGAAATAATGTGTCCGAATAGCTTTTCACATAATGCCTTCAATAGTTCGTCTTTGGTCTCAAAATGGGCGTAAAAGGTGGTACGCCCTACATTTGCCCGGTCTATAATTTCCTGCACAGTAATGTGGCTGTAGCTTTTTTCCGCCAGGAGCGAACCAAATGCCTGAAAGATAGCCGCCCGTGTTTTTTGCTGTCGCCTATCCATGTACCTTCTCCTTTCCGTACAATTTTCCAAAAGTGTTCGGTAACGAATACTTAACGTAAATTATCCATTGCCATCCGATTACTTTCTCCATACAATAAAAGCGAACAAAATGTTCGCTATCAAATTTATTGTACGGAAGGAACCGACCTTTGTCAAGCGCCTTTCGTGAGAGGAGGATCTTTTATGGCAACGACACTGAAGAAAATCAATGATTTTTTGGCTGGATTGCCCATGACCATTGTGGCCGGCGTTTTTCTGCTGCTGGACTTAGTACCGCATTTGATGGAGGAATTTGGTGGAACGTCGGTACGCTTGAGCTTTTTGCCCTTTGACCCCTCATGGGTAACCATCGTGATCAGCGGCATCCCTCTGTTGTATCTGGCAATTTGGCGCATCATTTATAATCGAGGTATCAGCAAGATTTCTTCCGCCCTGCTGATCTGTATCGCCATGTTTGCCGCGCTGTCCATCGGGGAACTGTTTGCGGCAGGGGAAGTCGCCTTTATTATGGCACTGGGCGCATTGCTGGAGGACGCTACTACCAACCGGGCAAAGAAAGGGTTGAAAAAATCAATCAACCTTGCCCCAACCCAGGGACGCCGTATCCGGGACGAAAAGGAAGAAATGATCCCCGCAGAAGAAATACGCAAAGGAGATGTTCTGCGTATCCTACCCGGAGAGATCATTCCAGTGGACGGGAAAATCCTGACCGGAGAGACATCGGTAGACCAGTCCATTATGACCGGCGAGTCCCTGCCCGTGGATAAAACCGTCGGGGACGAGGTGTTCTGCGGCACCATCAACCGCTTTGGAACCATTGACATTACGGCAACCAAAGTGGGCGAGGACAGCTCCCTGCAAAAGCTAATCCGCATGGTGCAGGACGCAGAGAATAAGCAGGCCCCCATGCAGCGCATTGCTGACCGGGTGGCAAGCTGGCTGGTGCCGGTGGCTCTGCTGATTGCTATTCTGGCCTATGCGTTCACCGGGAACATTGTGACCGGCGTGACTGTACTGGTCGTTTTTTGTCCCTGCGCTCTGGTGTTGGCAACCCCCACCGCTATTATGGCGGCCATCGGGCAGGCCACAAAGCATGGCGTTATCATTAAGTCGGGTGAATCGTTGGAAAAGATGGGAAAGGCAGATACCATCGCCTTCGACAAGACTGGCACCCTAACTTATGGCCGGTTGGAAGTCAGCGATGTCATTTCCTTTGATTCCTCCCTCACGGAAAACCAACTACTCACATTAACAGCGTCTGCCGAGGCAAAAAGCGAACATCCTCTTGGTAAAGCAATCGTGTCCAGAGCAAAGGGACAGAGTCTGCCCTTAACAGAATCCAAGGATTTCAAGATGGCTGCCGGTAAGGGTATTTCCGCAAAAGTCTCCGGCAGGAGCCTGCTCTGCGGCAATGAAAAGTACCTTCTGGAGCATGGCGTTACCATTGACGGACAGGTTCACGGCACATTGGAAAAACTCCGCACCGAAGGGAAAGGGTCCATTCTTGTAGCGGAAAACAACGCTTGCATCGGCGTGATTGCCTTGTCTGATGTGCTGCGCCCTGAAGCCAAAGACATGATTTCCCGACTGGCGGCCATGCATACCAGTACCGTCCTGCTCACCGGTGACAACCAGAAAACCGCTGACTATTTTGCAAAGCAGGTAGGCATTTCCGAAGTGCGGGCCGAACTGCTGCCGGAGGAAAAGGTACAGAACGTGGAAGCCCTGCGGAAAGCAGGCCGGAACGTCTGCATGATCGGAGACGGCGTGAACGATGCTCCCGCCCTGAAAACCGCCGATGTTGGCGTGGCAATGGGCAGCATGGGCAGCGATATTGCGGTGGAAGCTGCTGACATTGCGCTGATGAGTGATGACATCTCCAAGATTCCTTACCTGAAACGGTTGTCCAACGCAACGGTAAAGACCATCAAGTTCAGCATTACTCTGTCCATGTGCATCAACTTTGTGGCAATCGTGCTTTCCCTGCTGGGGCTGCTCACTCCGGTTACCGGCGCACTGGTACACAACGCAGGTTCCTGTTTTGTGGTGTTGATTGCGGCGCTGCTGTATGATCGAAAATTTGAATAAAG
>CAJFNF010000051.1 GCA_904394215.1 uncultured Faecalibacterium sp. | reverse complement strand
CCAGACAATGATACTTCCGTAACTCGCGGCCCGGCCACAAAGAAGGCGGGGCGGCCGAAAGGCCGATGGAGCGGTGCAAATCCGCCGCCAGAAGGTTCCTAACCCTCCCCGGGGTGTCGAGGACAAATGGGGGAGGAAAGCCCAAAAAATAGTTTTAGCCCATCGCCCAGGATCGTAAGACCCAGACGGTGGGCTTTTTACATACCCAATCTTTTTATCTTTCAATTCAAAGGAGGAAAAGCCTATGAGCCGTAGTTATGCACGTAATGTCAATACTGCATCCCTCATAACCCTGTGCCCGGTTTGCCTGCACGCGTTCCAGGACGCCAAGAAAGCATTCCTGCGTCGAGCGGATGTTCGCCAACAGACTAAGGATGTCTGTACTTACTGCCAGACCCGTTATGGTTTCGACTATTACGTCCAATCTTCTGCGGCTCACCGTGATACCATCCGCCGAAAGGTAAGAACCCATGTCTCTGCATCTAACCATTGACCCGGAGTTTGAGAGCAAGATTCCCCCGCTTCGGGAGGAAGAGCTGCACCAGCTGGAGGAAAACATCCTGGCAGACGGGGTGGTTATTAACCCACTGATCGTTTGGAACGGCGTCATCGTGGATGGACATAACCGCTACCGCATTCTTCAGCAACACCCGAAAATCCAATTCACTACTTATGAGAAGGAGTTTCCTGACCGGTACGCAGCCATCGCGTGGATCTGCAAAAACCAACTGGGAAGGCGTAATCTGACGCCTCAGCAGTTCAAATACCTGGTTGGACAGCAGTATGAAGCCGAAAAATTGGCAAATCAATTTCGGGGGAACCAATACACTTCATTAAACAGAAGTGCTTGTGACCAAATTGGTCACAAGCAAAAACCGACGCGGACACGTTTAAGAATTGCACAAGAGACGCAAACAAGTGAAGGATATGTAGAGCGTGCAAGTGCATTTTCAAGAGGTGTAGACGCCGCTGAAGAAGCCGTGCCAGGCATCAAACAGGAAATCCTGACCGGCAGCATCAAGCCCACAGAGAAGGCCGTGGCGGCCATCGCCAAGGCCCCGCCGGAGGAAAGACCCGCTCTGGTTCAGCAGTTGAAATCGACGCAGACGATATCTGTGCAGAACTGGAAGACGCCCTGGACACCATGATTTTTCGCTGGGATACCTGCCTGGAAAACAACAGGGAACAACGCCGTGCCTGCCGGGACGGTATCAAAAGCCTTGCCGAAAAGGGTATTCATTACCTGCAAAAGATGAGGAGGACTACATGAAAATCAGTCACACCAGTGCCTACCAGGAAATGATGATCAACAGCAAGCTGCTGGAGGTTCCCCGCGGTACTTACCAGCGGGAGCTGCGGGTTAATCGAGTCCGCAGAATTGCGGCCAAGTTTGATCCCCGTCTGCTCAACCCCCCTAAGGTCAGCTACCGCAACGGACACTACTATGTGTTCGATGGACAGCACACCGTCGCAGTCCTCAAGCTGCTCAACGGTGGCAAAGACCTGATGATTCGCTGTATCGTGTACACGGGCATGACCGAAAGCGAGGAAGCTCTGCTCTTTGCCCAGCAGACCGGTGAATCCGCCCAGCTGACACCCGGCGATAAGATGCGTGCCCAGATTTACGGCGGCGACCCCGAGTGCATGGCCTTCTTGAAGGCTACGGAGGCGGTTGGCCTGCGTCTGGATTACACACAGCGCCGCGGGAAGCATCGGATCGGCTGTGTTGGTACCGCCTTTGAGGAGTTCAAACGGGTGGGGGCTGACCTCTACAAAGAAGCCCTGTCCCTGATTGTGGCCGCCTGGCACGGTGATCCTGAGTCCCTGCGGGCCGAGACGATTCAGGGAGTGACTCGCTTCATTGAATTGTATCATGACGAGTATGACCCCAGGCGTCTGGTAAGCCGCCTGCACAAAACCGATCCGTTGACCATCTACCGGGAAGGCCGGGCCATGGGCGTCAATATGGCCGGGCACAAGAAGTATCTCTATCAGGTCTTCTGCATCTACAACGGAAGCAGCAAAAAGAAGGTACTTCCTATGAAGTTCTGACATTTCCTAATTCGTCCCCCTTTGCACAGACACCGCCTGCAGTCTGTGGGTGGTGTCTTACATAACTGAAGCACAAGGGGGTGCATAATCTATGATTCCTGAGAACTGGCGATACAGCCGGGGAGACATCTACTACGCCAACATGGAACCCCATGTTGGTTCGGAGCAGGGCGGGGAACGGCCAGTGGTAGTTCTGCAAAACGATGCCGGCAACAAGCATTCGCCCACACTCATCATTGCCACCCTTACATCCAGGGTGGACAAGAAGCGTCATCTGCCCACCCACGTCCTGCTTGACCACAATCCGGGATTGAAAGTTCCGTCCATTGTGCAGCTGGAGCAGATCTTTACCATCGACAAGCGCCGCATACAACGGTTCGCCGGTCAGGCCAGTAAGGATGAGATGCATCAGATTGAGCTGGCCGTCAAGATCAGTCTGGGGTTGGACTTGCTTTCTTTCAAATAAGGAGGATTTATGACCCATCAAGACGCTTATCATGTTATGTTACAAGGATACCCGGATGTTCTCAACATCGAACAAGTGTGCGAAATCCTGAAGATTAGCGCAAAGACCGGATACCGTCTTTTAAAGGACGGAACAATCCAAAGCCTAAAAGTTGGGCGATCGTATCGGATTCCCAAGGCTCACCTAGTAGCCTATTTTATGCAGTATGAACCCACCATTGTACAGACGTGACATCCTTGCCATCTGTTCAACTGCCAGCTATACTGATGCTGTCAGTAGCAGATCCTGTATCATAGTGGAAAGAATTGAAAGGAGGACACCATCACATGGTGGCAGGACATCTCGAAGAAAAATACGGTATCTATTATATCGTTTTGAGCTACAAGGACAGCAAAGGGAAGCGAAAAGTCAAATGGGAGTCCACCGGCCTTCCTGTAAAAAGAAACAAGAAAAAGGCGGAGGCTCTTTTGCTCGAACGGCGTTCAACCTTTATCCCGCCGGTCGATATATCCGATGTCCCATTGGACAGCCAAATCCTGTTTGCAGATTTTATGCTCAAATGGTTGGAGATTGCCAAAAGCTCCATCCAGATTACCACCTACGCAAGCTACCAGGGCATAATCCAATCTGTAATCGACCCGTATTTCCGTCAGAAGGGAATACGACTGATTGACCTTAAGGCAACTGATATCCAGGAGTTTTACACTAAACAGCTCGAACGTGTCTCCGCCAACTCAGTGCTCCATTATCATGCCAATATCCATAAGGCATTAAAGTATGCCGTAAAAGTTGATCTGATTCCCACAAATCCCGCTGATAAGGTTGAGCGTCCTAAGAAGAAAGAGTTTCAGGGAAACTTTTACAATGCCGATGAAATCAATGACTTACTGAAAATCGTTCATGGAACCAAATTGGAAATTCCTGTTCTCTTGGGTGCATTTTATGGCCTTCGTCGAAGCGAGATTCTCGGTTTAAAATGGGATGCCATTAACTTTGAATCCAATACTCTCGAAGTTCGCCACATCTTAACCCAGGCTTATCTGAACAAAAAAGAAGTATTGGTCCAGGCAGATCGGGCAAAGACAAAATCCAGTCTCCGTACTCTGCCGCTCATTCCGCAAGTCCGCGACCGGCTTTTGGAGATTAAAGGTCAGCAAGAGACCTACCGGAGATTGTGTGGGCGAAGCTATAAAAAAGAGTACCTTGGCTATCTGTGTGTAGATGAAGTCGGTAATATTATTCGGCCCAATTACGTCACTGAAACTTTTCCCAAGTTTCTGGTCGAAAATGGTCTCCGTCGCATTCGCTTCCATGATCTTCGCCATTCCTGTGCAAGCCTACTGCTTGACAATGGGGTTCCCATGAAGCAGATTCAGGAATGGCTCGGACACAGCGATTTTTCCACCACAGCCAATATCTATCTGCACTTGGAATACAAATCCAAGGAATCTTCTGCGCAAGCAATGGCTTCTGCTCTTACCCTAAATATGGATTCTGCAGAAAATGCTAAAAACGAAACAGCCTAACACATCCCTCTCCATTGCGCCAAAAAAGAGAGGGTATAGATGAGGCTCACTCATCTATACCCTCAGATTTGGCGGAGAGTTAGGGATTCGAACCCTAGGTCCCGTTAGGGACACAGCATTTCGAGTGCTGCACCATCGACCACTCGGACAACTCTCCACCTATACGAATCAACTGGTTTCCCAGTGATTGGCAAATAAAAAATTTGAAAAATCTTCTCCAGTTTTTCCTCAATCGCCTTGGTTGCGATGTGTTTATGGTACTCCAAACCAGGGGATCTGTCAATACCAAAAGGAATATTTGGATAGATATATAGGATAGATTGGGATTTTCCGCAATCACCCGGCGCGGCAAAAAGTGGCTTGATTACTAGGTTTTTGGAGATTCTATTTCCAAAATTACCCAGCGATTTCGAGTCAAGCTCGTTGCGACCACTTCGATACGTCTCCATCTATGGGGCTGCCGTGTATATCACGATAGCCCTATCATTATACCAAAAACCCGCCGGGACGTCAACGGTTCCCGGCGGGTTTTGCGCAATTTTTCTTATTTGCCGGCCAGCAGAATGGCCAGGACAGCCTTCTGGACATGGAGCCGGTTTTCCGCCTCGGTGAAGATTTCGTCGGCGTGGTCCTCAAAGACCGCGTTGGTGATCTCTTCGCCCCGGTGGGCCGGCAGGCAGTGGAGCACCATGTGGTCGGGCTTGGCCTTCTGCAGCAGCTGGCTGCTCACCTGGTAGCCCAGGAAATCCCGCATCCGGCGCTGGGTTTCCTCTTCGCCCACGGCGGCGTTGTTCCAGACGGCGGTCACCACCACGTCGGCGTCCTTGACCCCTTCCTGGGGATCGTGGACCAGGGAGAAGGCCGAGCCGTACTTATGGGCAAACATCAGCACATCGGCGGCGGGGCGGTAGGCCGGCGGGCAGACGCAGGTCACCTGCATCCCGGCCAGCAGGCCGCCCACAATCAGGCTGTTGGCCATGTTGTTGCCGTCCCCCACAAAGCAGAGCTTCTGGCCCTCCAGGGACCCCCGGCGCTCCCGGATGGTCATCAGGTCGGCCAGCACCTGGCAGGGGTGGGCGTAGTCGGTGAGGCCGTTGATCACCGGCACCCCGGCATACTCGGCCAACTCTTCCAGGTCCCTCTGGCGGTAGGTCCGCCAGACAATGCAGTCATAGTAGCGGCCCAGCACCCGGGCGGTGTCCCGCAGGGGCTCGCCCCGGGCGGCCTGAAGCTCGGTGGCAGCGTTCATATAGCTGCCCAGGCCCCCCAGCTGGTAGACGCCCACCTCAAAGCTGGTGCGGGTCCGGGTGGAGGTCTTGGAGAACATCAGGGCCACGCTCTTGCCTGCCAGCAGGGGCGGGGTGCCCCCCGCCTTCTGGGCGGCTTTCAGCTGGTCGGCCACGTCCAGGATGTGATACAGCTCCTCCCGGGTCAGGTCGTTCATTTTCAGCAGATGCTTCATCTCGGCCTCCTTGCTCAGGACTGGACCGGGTCCATCCCGCACAGCACCTCATCCAGAATGGTGAGGGCCCGCTCGATGTCGTGGGCCGTCACCACCAGGGGCGGCAGCAGACGCAGGCGGGTCTTGGCAGTCAGAACCAGCAGGCCCCGCTCCCGGCAGGCTGCCAGGACGTCAGAGGCGGCGATGCCGTCCTCAAACTGGATGCCCAGCATCAGGCCCAGGCCGGTGACTTCCTTCACATGGGGCAGCTTTTCCAGGCCGGCCCGCAGCTGGGCGGCGTGCTCCCGCACACCGGCCAGGAAGCTCTCGTCCAGCCGGTCCATCACCACGTTGGCGCCGGCGCAGACCACCGGGTTGCCGCCAAAGGTGGAACCGTGGCTGCCGGGGCCCATCCCCTCGGCCACCTTTGCGTTCACCAGCACGGCGCCGATGGGCAGGCCGCCGCCCAGGCCCTTGGCCAGGGTGACGATGTCGGGCCGCAGGTTGAACTGCTCACAGGCCAGGAAGGTGCCGGTGCGGCCCACGC
This sequence comes from uncultured Faecalibacterium sp., assembly GCA_904394215.1. GTDB lineage: Bacteria > Bacillota > Clostridia > Oscillospirales > Ruminococcaceae > Faecalibacterium. Next base: position 9,245 of record CAJFNF010000051.1, on the reverse strand, counting down.
CGGTCTGGACTTCGTCCACAATCAGGATCAGGTCCTTCTCGTCGCACAGGGCCCGGACTGCCTGGACAAAGTCCTGGTCCAGGGCCACCACGCCGCCTTCACCCTGGACCAGCTCCAGCATGATGGCGCAGGTGTGCTTGTCCACCAGGCCGGTGAGAGCCTCCACATCCCCCGCCGGGGTGTAGACAAAGCCCTCGTTGAAGGGTCCGAAGTACTGGTGGAAGGTGTCCTGGCCGGTGGCGGTCAGGGTGGCGATGGTGCGGCCGTGGAAGCTGTTCACCAGGGTGATGATCTGGTCCCGGCCTGCGCCGTAGTGGTCAAAGCTGTACTTCCGGGCCGCCTTGATGGCGCCCTCGTTGGCCTCGGCGCCCGAGTTGCCGAAGAACACCTTGCTCATGCCGGTGCGGCGGCACAGCTTTTTGGCCAGCTTGCCGCAGGGGGCGGTGTAGTAGAGGTTGGAGGTGTGCTGCAGCTTGTGGGCCTGCTTGGAGACAGCCTCGGCCCAGTTCAGATCGCAGAAGCCCAGGCTGTTGACCCCGATGCCGCTGGTGAAGTCCAGATAGTTCTGGCCCTCGGGGCCATAGGCGTGGAGGCCATGGCCTTTCTCGATGACAATGGGGTTGCGGTTATAGGTATGCAGGACATAGTCGTTGTCCCGCGCAATGACTTTTTCGGAATTCATAGGTTTTTTCCTCCCTGATCTGGATGCAGTCGTAATTCTTTCCGGCCCGCCGGAAAGGAGAGGGGACGGGAGCCTTTACTCCCTGTGGCTGCGGCGGTAGAACCGGGTGCCGGAGCCGCGGTTGGAGAACAGCTCCAGCAGCACGGTGTGGGGGACCCGGCCGTCGATGATGACCGCCTCGTGGACCCCCTGGTAGATGGCGTCGGCCATGCCGCCGATCTTGGGGATCATGCCGCCGGCAATGATGCCTGCCGCCTTGTAGCCCTCGATCTCGCTGACCTCCACCTCGGGGATCAGGGTGCTCTCGTCATCCTTGTCCCGCAGCAGGCCCGCGATATCGGTCATGGACACCAGCTTCTCGGCCTTGAGGGCGATGGCAATCTGGGCCGCCGCCGTGTCGGCGTTGATGTTGTAGGCCTGGCCCAGGTCGTCCATGCCCACCGTGGCAATCACCGGGATGTAGCCCCGGTCCAGCAGGCTGGAAATCAGGGTGGTATCCACATGGATTACCTCGCCCACATAGCCCAGACGGCTGTCCATCTCGGCACAGCGGAGCATCTGGCCGTCCATGCCGCACAGGCCCACACCCCGGCCCCGGAGCTTGGCCACCAGGTCCTTGTTGACCTTGCCGGCCAGCACCTGCTGGACGATCTCCATGGTGGCCTGGTCGGTGACCCGCAGGCCGCCCACAAAGTGGCTTTCCACCCCGACCTTTTTCAGCATCTCGTTGATGGCCGGGCCGCCGCCATGGACCAGCACCACCCGGACCCCCAGCAGGGTCAGGGTCACCAGGTCATTCATGACGGCATTCTTCAAATCCTCGTTGATCATCGCGTTGCCGCCGTACTTGATGACCATCGTCTTGCCATGATACTTCTGGATATAGGGTGTTGCCTCCGAAAAAAGGAGGGCCATCTCTTCGTTTTTCATTGTCTTCCCACTCTCCGGCCCGTTGTCAGGTTCTGTAGTCCCCGTTGATCTTCACATAGTCATAGGTCAGGTCGCAGCCCCAGGCTTTGGCGCTGGCATTGCCCAGACCCATGTCCACCTTCACCAGGATATCGTGCTCGGCCAGCACCTTGGCGGCCTCCTCCTCGCTGTAGGGGTGGTAGGCTGCATTCTCGCAGACATACACCTCACCGGCGGCGCTGGACAGCCAGACGCAGACCTTGTCGATGGAGAAGTCCCCGGGGGTGTAGCCGATGGCGCAGAGGATCCGGCCCCAGTTGGCGTCACGGCCAAAGACTGCAGCCTTGAACAGGTTGGAGCAGATGACGCTGCGGGACACGGCCCGGGCGGTCTTGAGGTCGGGGGCGCCGGTGACCTCACAGGTGATCAGGTGGGTGGCGCCTTCGCCGTCCCCGGCGTGCTCAGCGCACATGTGCTCGGCGATGGCGGTGAGGGCTGCCACAAAGGCGTCGTAGTCGGGGCCCTCGGCGTCCACCACCGGGTTGCCCGCCAGGCCCGATGCCATGACGATCAGGGTGTCGTTGGTGGAGGTGTCCAGGTCCACGCTCATCTGGTTGTAGGTGCCGGGCACCACTTCCCGCAGGGCCTTCTGGAGCATGGCGGGGCTCACCGCCGCGTCGGTGGTATAGAAGGCCAGCATGGTGGCCATGTTGGGGGCGATCATGCCGCTGCCCTTGCCGATGGCGCCCACGGTGCAGGTCTTGCCCCCCAGCTGGAACTGGATGGCATATTCCTTCTTGTGGGTGTCGGTGGTCATGATGGCGGTGGCGGCGGCGGCGCTGCCCTCCGGGGTGGCGGCCAGCTTGGCGGCCGCCGCCGGGATGCCGGCTGCAAAGGGATCAATCACCATGGGCTGGCCGATGACGCCGGTGGAGGCCGGCAGCACGTCCTCTGCCGGGATGCCCAGGGCCTGGCCCACCAGGCGGCAGCACTCCTCCGCCAGCTCCACGCCGTTGGCGGCGCAGGTGTTGGCGTTGCCGCTGTTCACCAGGATGGCCTGGGCGTAGCCGTCGGCCAGATGGGCGCGGTCCACCTTGATGGGTGCGCCGCAGACCTTATTGGTGGTGTAGACCCCCGCTGCTGCGCAGCGGACATCGGCCTTGATCAGGGCCAGATCGTACTTGCTACGGTTGGCGCGGATGCCGCAATGGACCCCCGCTGCCGCAAAGCCTTTGGGGGCGCAGATACCGCCCGCAACCTCCTGGTAATGCATAGGACTCCTCCTCCATTCGTTCTTGTCCCGGGCCGGGACCCGGTTTATTCCAGGCCGGCGGTTTCTTTCAGGCCCAGCATGATGTTCATGCACTGGACCGCTGCCCCCGACGAACCCTTGCCCAGGTTGTCGAAGAGGGAAATCAGCAGCATCTGGCTGCCGTCAGGGCTGGCGGTGGTATACAGCTCGATCCGGTCGGTGCCCTGCAGGCCGCCGGCGGCCAGCATCCCGTCCTCGGGCAGCTGGCCCAGAGGATGGACGGTAAACAGTTTTTCGCCTGCATAGTAGTCTGCCAGAGCCTGGGCCACCTTTTCAGGGGTGACGCCGGGCAGCAGCTCCATCCGCAGGGGGACGGTGACCTCCATGCCCGAGTAGTAGTCATCCACAATGGGGCAGAAGATGGGGGCCGACTTGAGGCCCGGCACCGCCTGCATCTCGGGCAGGTGTTTGTGGTGGAGGGTCAGGCCGTAGGCCCGGGGGGTGCTGTAGAGGGCCGGACGGGCCGGGTCCTCATACTGGGCGATCATCTTCTTGCCGCCGCCCGAATAGCCGGTGAGGCTGTGGCAGCTGAAGGGATAATCTGCCGGCACCAGGCCCAGCTCCACCAGGGGCCGGGCCAGCACGATGAAGCCGGAGGCGTGGCAGCCGGGCACAGCCACCCGGTTGGCGGTGCGGATTTTCTCCCGCTGGCCCCGCAGCTCGGGGAAGCCGTAGACCCACCCCGGGGCGGTGCGGAAGGCGGTGGAAGTGTCCAGCACCTTCACCTCCGGTTTCACCAGGGGGATCACTTCTTTGGAGGCCGCATCCGGCAGGCAGAGGAAGGCCAGGTCGGCAGAGTTGATGACCTCGGCCCGCTTTTCCACCTTTTTCCGGTCAGCTTCGGCAATGGTCAGCAGCTCCAGCTCGGGGCGGCCGGCCAGACGGTCGGCAATCCGCAGGCCGGTGGTGCCCGACGAACCGTCAATGAAAACCTTGCAGCTCATGCGTTGCCCTCCTCCCAGGCATCCAGGGCAGCCTGGGCCTGTTCAATCTGGCGGCGGACGCTGTCAGCGCCGGGGCCGCCGTAGCTGGTGCGGCCCTCGCAGCAGTTGACCAGGTCCACCGCAGCGTACACATCCTGGTCAAACAGGGGGCTGTAGCTCTGGAACTCCTCCAAAGTCAGCTCCTCCAGGACCTTGTTCTTGGCGATGCAGTCGGCCACCATCTGGCCGGTGAGCTTGTAGGCATCCCGGAAGGGCAGCCCCTTCTTGGTCAGGTAGTCGGCGCAGTCGGTGGCGTTGATGAAGCCGGCAGCAGCGGCCCGGCGCATATTGGCGGGCAGGGTCCGCATGGTGTCCAGCATGGGGGTGATGGTGGTCAGGCAGAGAGACAGGGTGTCGATGGCGTCGAAAATGGCCTCCTTGTCCTCCTGCATGTCCTTGTTGTAGGCCAGGGGCAGGCCCTTCATCATCACCAGCAGGGTGTTCAGATCCCCGTACACCCGGCCGGTCTTGCCCCGGATCAGCTCGGTGACATCGGGGTTTTTCTTCTGGGGCATGATGGACGAGCCGGTGGTGAAGGCGTCGTCCAGCTCCACAAACTTGAACTCCCAGCTGCACCAGAGGATGATCTCCTCCGACAGGCGGGACAGGTGCATCATGCAGATGGAGATGGCCGAGGCCAGCTCAATGCAGAAATCCCGGTCGGACACGCCGTCCATGCTGTTGGGGCAGGGGGCGGCGAAGCCCAGCTTTTCGGCGGTGAAGGCCCGGTCCAGGGGATAGGTGGTGCCGGCCAGGGCGCCGGAGCCCAGGGGGCACTGGCTGTCCATCCGGCGGGTGGCGTCCTCAAACCGGCCCAGGTCCCGCAGCAGCATCCAGGCGTAGGCCATCAAAGCGTGGCCGAAGGTGACGGGCTGGGCCCGCTGCAGGTGGGTGTAGCCGGGCATCACCGAGTTGGTATTTTCGCCGGCTTTTTTGCAGATGGTGCGGATCAGGCCTGCGATCAGCCCCTGGAGCCGGGCGCTCTCATCCCGCAGGGTGAGGCGGATGTCCAGGGCCACCTGGTCGTTGCGGCTGCGGCCGGTGTGCAGCCGCTTGCCTGCGTCCCCGATCCGGGCGGTGAGGGTCTGCTCCACAAAGGTGTGGACGTCCTCGGCGTTGGGGTCGATCTCCAGCTTGCCCGAGGCCAGATCATCGGCGATGGAGGCCAGCCCCCCCAGGATGGCCTCGCAGTCGGCCTCCGAGATGATGCCCTGCCGGGCCAGCATGGCGGCGTGGACGCCGCTGCCCTTCATGTCCTGGGCAATCATCCGCTGGTCAAACCGGATGGAAGAGTTGAAATCATTGACGCGGGAGTCCACCGCCTTGGAAAAGCGGCCTTTCCAGAGTTGTTCAGCCATGTAGGGCTCCTTTCAAAACCATATCACAGGCCGGCCTGTCCCTGTTGGAAAGACAGGCCGGAAAACGGCAAAGCCGCCGCAGGAAAAACACGTCCCTGCGGCGGTGCCGCCGGCATCCATGCCGGTTGTTTTTGCCTTTGCCCGGAAAGTGTGAGGTAACGGGCAAAGGGGAAGAAAGCTTAGGAATTAGTCCTTGGGCCAGTTCTTGGACAGCTTGGCCCGCTCTTTGATGGACAGGCCGAACAGGTTGATGAAGCCTGCAGCGTCTGCCTGGTTGTAGTCCTCATCCTCGCCGAAGGAAGCGGTCTGCTCGTCGTAGAGGGTGTAGGGAGAGGTGACGCCGGCGTTGATCATGTTGCCCTTGTACAGCTTCAGCTTGACGTCGCCGGTGACAGTCTTTTCCAGGCTGTTGGCGAAGGCGTCCAGGGCCTCGCGCAGCGGGGTGAACCACTGGCCGTTGTAGACGATGTCGGCGTACTTCTGGGCCAGCTGTGCCTTGAAGTGAGCGCTCTCCTTGTCCAGAGTGATGGTCTCCAGCACGTTGATGGCCTTGTACAGGATGGCGCCGCCGGGGGTCTCGTAGACGCCGCGGCTCTTCATGCCCACCAGGCGGTTCTCAACGATGTCCAGCAGGCCGATGCCGTTTTCGCCGCCCAGCTTGTTCAGGTACTCCACCAGTTCCACAGCGCCCATTTCCTTGCCGTCCACAGCGGTGGGGATGCCCTTCTCAAAGTGGATGGTCACATAGGTCGGGGTGTCGGGAGCCTGCTCGGGGCTGACGCCCAGCTCCAGGAAGCCCTCCTTGTTGTACTGGGGCTCGTTGGCGGGGTTCTCCAGATCCAGGCCCTCGTGGCTCAGGTGCCACAGGTTCTTGTCCTTGGAGTAGTTGGTCTCACGGGTGATCTTCAGGGGGATGTGGTGAGCCTCGGCGTAGTCGATCTCCTGATCGCGGCTCTTCAGATCCCACTCACGCCAGGGAGCGATGATGGCCATGTCGGGGCAGAAGGCCTTGAGGGTCAGCTCGAAACGGACCTGGTCATTGCCCTTGCCGGTGCAGCCGTGGCAGATGGCGTCGGCGCCCTCGGCGATGGCGATGTCAGCCAGGGCCTTGGCAATGCAGGGACGGGCGAAGGAGGTGCCCAGCAGGTAATCCTCATACTTGGCGCCGAACTTCAGGGTGGGGAAGATGTAGTTCTCCACGAAGTCCTTCTTCAGGTCCAGGACGTACAGCTTGGAAGCGCCGGTCTTCTTGGCCTTCTCTTCCAGGCCGTCCAGCTCGGTGCCCTGACCCACGTCGCCGGAAACGGCGATGACCTCACAGTTGTTGTAGTTTTCCTTCAGCCAGGGGATGATGATGGAGGTATCCAGGCCGCCCGAGTAGGCCAGCACAACCTTCTTGATGTCTTCCTTTTTCTTCATAACCTTTCGCTCCTTTTCGCGTTGTTTTTGCGAATTTCACACTTTCGGCCGCACACCCTTTGATGCGGCTCCGGCGCCTCGTGCGCTACTGTCATTATTATACGCCGACGGCTTTCAGCGTCAATGCAGAAAAATAACAAACCTTTTGCCTTTTCCGGGGCCCTTTTCTGTCAATTTGTATTTTTATTCAAATTCTGCCGTATATTCTGCATCATTATTCATTTCTGATTTGCATACCCAAAAGCCTTTTTTCCTGCCTTCCGGGCAGCAAAAAGGGCGCCCGGGGATCCGGGCGCCCTGAAAACATTCATTTGGTTTTGGGCTGGCTGTACCGTTCCAGCACCTGGGCCACCTGGGCCGCGTCCAGCTGCAGCTGTACCGGCTGGGGGGCTGCATTGCCCTTGCGCAGGGGCAGCCACCAGGTGGACAGCCCCGCCCACCGGCCGAACTTGTAGCCGGTGTGGGGGCAGCGCCCGACGCAGACAAAGCCGAATTTTTCATGGAACCGCTCGCTGGCGGGGTTGGGATCGGCCAGCAGGGCATAGACGTTCCAGTGGCCCTGGTACTTCAGCAGTTCCAGCAACGCCCCGTAGAGGGCGGGCCCCACCCCTGCCGAGCAGGCGTCGGGGGCACAGTAAATGGTGCTCTCCACATCCCAGTCGAAGGCCTCCCGGGCGTGGTAGCGGTGGGCGCAGGCATAGCCCAGCAGCCGGCCGCTGCCGTCCCGGGCCAGAATCAGGGGCGCCCGGGCCAGGGTGTCCTCCACCCACTGCTCATACTCTTCCAGGGTGGAAGGGGTGATCTGGAAGGTGGCGATCCGGTTCATCACATACCAGTTGTAGATGGCCAGGATCTCCGCCGCGTCCGCCCTGGTGGCTATGGACAGCCGGGGGCAGCTGTTCTCCGCCCAGGCGGCGCAAAGGGCCTCTTTCTCGGCCTTGGGCAGCTTTTTCAGGGCTGCTTCCCGCCGGAGGGCCTCCGATTTGCTGCCGCACCGCTCCAGATAGGCCATGCCTATGGCATGGAAGGCCCGGGTTGCCCGGGCGCCTTTCCCCGTCTTGTGGGCATGGAGCCGGGCCGCCGGGTCGGTGGTCCAGCCGGTATACAGCTGGCTGCCCTGGCACCGCACCATATACACATAGGCGGGGGCCATTACCTCACAACCGTCCATTGTTCTTCAGCACCAGCCGGCAGGCTGCCACGGCGGTCGGTTTATCCTTGGCGGTGATCAGGAACCGGCTGGCATGGCAGAAGCTGATGCCCTCCAGGCCGCTGCGGGCCTCGATGACCTCCTGGCTCTGTCCGGCCCAGGAGGAGGGGAAGGGGAGTTTGGGTTTCTTGGTCCGGTGGTCGGTGACGCACTGGGCACTCCAGCCTCCCCGCTGGCTGGGATACACTACAAACAGGGCGTCGGTCTTGTACAGGCCGTTCTTCCAGGGCAGGTAGCAGGGCAGGACCACGATGCCGTCTTTGGAGGCGGCATAGGCCGCCCGGACCTTTTCGTCCGCCCGGTTGACGGCGTTGGCCGATTCGATCTGGCGGGTCAGGATCTGCTTGGCCACTGCCACCGCCTCAAAGAAGCGGTCGTCGGCGCTGTCGGGGGAATCCCAGGTGGGGTTAAAAAAGCCAATGGCGTCGCACAGGCTGTTCTGTTCGCCGGTGTTGTCGTTCAGGTCCAGGGGCTGGATGAAGTTCTCGTCGATCAGCCGGGCCTGGCGCTCCCCCACCAGGCCGGGGCCCACCACCCGCCACAGCAGGCCGAAGGCCGCATAGGGCACACCGTTGGGCCGGGTCTCCCGGGGCTCCCGATGGTGGTCGAACATCCCGTCCCCGATGTCGTAGACGATGCCGTCAAAGTCATCCGGCACCACAAAGCCCCGGGTCACCTTGATGTCGGGGCGCAGAATCTGCAGAAGGGCGGTGGCAAACACATCGTCGGCGTGGAATTTGCCGGCGTGGGTAAAACCGCGGGCTGGAATTTTCATAGGGTGCACCTCTTAACTCTCATGTTCTGTCGTGTTTTCGTAACAGTATACCACACTTTCCGGCTTTGCGCAAAGCGCCGGAACCATCCAAAAAGCCCCCGCCCTTCCGGTGGGGAAAGGCAGGGGCTGGTAGATTACGGATTCTGGCCGTCGGCGGGCAGGGCCTTGGGGTCTGCGCCGGGCAGCACTTTGGCGGCCTTCTGCTGGGCCAGGAACTCAGCTGCATCGTCGGGGACGTCGTCCAGGTCGTCGCCGCCCACATCCACCACGCGGGGCATCCGCTTGAAGAAGATGTCGTACATCATGGGCACGATGTACAGGGTCATGAAGGTGGCGTAGGCCAGGCCGCCGATGATGACCACCGCCATGCTGCTCATCAGCTGGCTGGCCATATCGTTGCTGAACAGCACCATCACCATGCCCAGGATGGTGGTGAGGGCGGTCATCAGGATGGGCCGCATCCGGGTCCGGCCGGTGACCACCAGGGCCGCGCGGCGGTCCATGCCGCCCAGCCGCAGCTGGTTGGTGTAGTCCACGAACAGGATGCCGTTGTTGACGACGGTGCCCATCAGGACGATGAAGCCCATCAGGCTCATC
>CAJFNF010000050.1 GCA_904394215.1 uncultured Faecalibacterium sp. | reverse complement strand
CCAAAAGCTCAAAACATTTCAGCAGGCCAATGACCTGATTGACGAATACATTCACTTCTATAACCACGAGCGGCTCCAGACAAAGACTGGCCTGGCTCCACTCTCGCTTCGCCAGGCCAGTCTTTGATTCGTTTACTTCTACCCCTTGCAGGCCTCTTTTTTGTACTGTCCGCACAATATGGGGCGGTTCACCGGCGTGGTGCAGTTTGTTTATTGGGGGCAGACGGAGGCTGCATATTCAGACAGGATGCCGCTGTAAATCTCCCGGCTGCCCGAAAGTTCCATCAGCTCCATGGGCTTAACGATCTTCCCGAAGGCATCCTTTTCGGTGACTTCATACCGGACCAGCACATCCTTCACAAATTCCGAGCAGTAGAAGCAGTCCTCCTTCTGGTAAGCCAGATGGAAGAAAGCCAGCAGCAGCCCCAGATAATTGTAGTGGTAGCGCTGCCGGTGCCGGTACATCTGTTCCAGGTGCTGCTTGATCTGCTCATACTGCTGCTGGGTTACCGGTACCCGCAGCACCTTGGCCCTGGTGTCTGCAAAGCGGGCGAAGGTGCCCGAGAGGGGGCTTTCCTGCACAAAGCCGCCCCAAACCGGGTTATAAGGATGGCGGCGGCCAAAGGAGTAGAGGGTCCGTAGAGAGCCATCCACGCTGATGGAAGCATGGTTATAGGCATCCCCTGTCACCACCCGCAGAATCTGGGACAGAATGGTGCCGGTCTGGGTGAGGACAACAAAAACGGCGGGGTCGCCGGAAACAGTACGTATCATGGGGGCATTCCTTTCACTGGGGATCAATGAGCCGGGCCCCGCCGCAGGGTCGGGCCGGCCTTCTTGCTTATAATACGAAACAGGCCGGCGTTTTACTGCAAGGGAGTTTTTAGCCCGGCGCCCAGCTGGAAGGAACACCTGACAAAAAAGCCCGGGATCTGCCCGGGCCCTGTACATTTCAGCTTTTTATCCGCTGCCGCAGCAGTTCCAGATCTTCGGGCCGGTCCACGTCTGCCAGCTCAGCGGCAGAGCAGGCTTCCAGAAAGTCCACCTGATCGGGATGCTGTTTTGCCACTGCGCCGCCCCCCTTGCCCTGGGGCAGATACAGCAGCTCTTCAAAGGCCCAGGCGGGGAACAAAACCGGCGCCCCCGGTTTGCCCTGCCAGATGGTCCTGCGGATCCGCCCCGGCAGGCAGGCCCCCCAGAGGGCCAGGGCCCTGACGGTATCCTGTTCCAGCAGAGGCTGGTCGGCCGGGCAGAACATCACTCCCTGGAGGGCGGATGTGCCCAGGGCCTCCATCCCCAGCCGGACGGTATCGCTGCGCCAGGGCTGGCTGTGGAGGACAACCTCAATCCCCTGGGCCCGGCACAGCTCCGCCACCTCCGGGTGGCGGGTGACCACCACCCGCCGGGCAAACGTATCCTCCGTGGCATCCAGAATGTACTGGATCAGAGGCTTGCCGGCCAGATCTGCCAGCAGCTTATTGCCGCCGAACCGCCTGCCCAGGCCCGACGCCATAATGACGCAGCCCTGCTGCCCCAGCGGCGCATCCAGATTGATGCAGAAGGTGTCGGCGCGGCTGCAGATCTCCTGCAGGAAGGGCAATTTCTGAAGACGCACCGCTGCCAGCACCCGTTTGTGGTCCAGCAGCTCCCGGATGGCGTCGCAGTAGGCCGGGAAAGTGGTTTCCAGGTAGCCGATCTCATCCACCGAAACCCACGCCCTCGGGGCCTGTGCCGCCCGGCGCAGGGCTGCCGCCCCAAAGCCGGTCAGCGCTTCAGGGTCGGGCTGCATCCGGTTCTCCGGGCCGGGCAGGCTGGGGTCAAAGTGCCCAATCTCCACCGCTTTGCCGGTGAGATGCTCCTTGAGCCAGACCCCTTTCCGCTTCTCGGCCCAGGTGGTGATGCCCGGCAGCCCCGCCAGGTCCAGTTCCCGGGCCAGGGCCCGGAGCAGGGTGCTCTTGCCGCTGCCCCGGTCACCGGTGAGGATCAGGTGACGTTTACCGCTGCTGCGGAAAGAACGCAGGATACAGCTCACGGTTAGCCTGGACACAGGCATCTCGATAGGCTTCATAGCGCGCCAGCCACTCCTTTCCCTCCGGGGTCAGGCAGCTGCCGCCCCCGTCCTTTCCCCCCGCCGAGCGGGCCGTCAGGGGAAAACCCAGGGCTTTCTCGGCGTGCTTGATCAGTTTCAGGGCCTTGGTATAGGCCATCCCCATGGACTGGGCCGCTCCCCGCAGGGAGCCGGTCTCCTCCACCCCATGGAGCAGACGGCAGGGGCCTTCCCCAAAGAATTTCTCCCCGTCTTCATCCAGAAACAAAACTCTTGTGATCACTTTCATACCGGTTCCCCCTCCGTTTCAGGCTCTTTCAGCATCACCAGCTGGGGCTTTCCGCTGCGGGTGGTGCACCATTGAAGGCTGACCTGCCCATACACCGCCGAGAGGTGCTCCTCCATAGACGCCAGCGGGTCGGTGCGGGGCGCCAGAACCGCCCGCACCTTTCCCCCGGCCAGCACCACCAAGCGGTCACAGCAGTTCAGGGCCAAAGATGCGTCGTGCAAAGTCACCAGGGCAGCCCGGCCCTTTTCCCTTGTCCAGGCCTGGAGCAGGGCCAGCATCTGATAGCGGTAGCGGAAATCCAGAGCGCTCTCGGGCTCGTCCAGCAAAAGCAGCGCCCCGCTGGAAGCTAGGGTCCGGGCAAACAGGCACAGCTGTTTTTGCCCCTCGCTCAGATGGAGGTAGTTTTCTTCCTCCCGGCCCGCCAGGCCTACGGCGGCCAGGGCCGCCCGGGCTTCGGTTTGCATGGCATCCGTGGGGCGTTCCAGCAGCCCCAGCCAGGGATTGAAGCCCATCAGCACCACGTCCAGCACCGACAGGTCAATGGAAATGCCGCTGCGCTGGGGAATATAGCTGCACCGCCGGGCCAACTGCCGGGGGGGTAGTGTTTCCAGCGCTGTCCCCTGCAGCAGGCACCGGCCACTGTGGGGCAGGATGCCGCAGACCGATTTCAGCAGTGTCGTTTTGCCGCTGCCATTGGCGCCGATGATCCCCACCAGCTGGTTTTCCCCAGCCTGGAACGACACGTCCTGGAGAATCGGCCGGCTGCCATAGCCCGCCGAGAGGCCCTCCACCGAGAAAAAGCTCATACTTCCCGCCTCCCCCGCACAATCAGAAAAATCAGGAAAGGCGCCCCCAGCAGGCTGGTGAAGATACTCACCGGCAGCTCGGTGGGGCCGGCGCTGCGGGCCAGGATATCCGCCCCCGTCAGCAGGATGCCTCCCAGCAGGCCTCCCAGCAGCATGGTGCCGGGGCCATTGCGGCGGGTCAGCAGCCGGGCCCCATGGGGGGCCAGCAGTCCCACAAAGCTGATGAGCCCGGTGAGGCTCACCACGCAGGACACCACCAGAGTGGCGGCCAGCAGGACCGCCAGACGCAGCTGTCCCACCCGGACCCCCAGCATCCGGGCCTCCCCTTCCTCGGCGGCCAGCAGCAGGATCTGTCGGTGCAGCAGGAACAGCGCCATTACGCAGACGGCGCAAAGGACCATATTGCCGCCGATGGAATAACCGCTGATGCCGTTGAGGCTGCCCATAATCCAGTATTCGATGCTGGCCAGCTCCTTTTCCGGGTCGGCCATCAGTTTCAGGCTCATGAGGGCGGTCTGGGCCAGGGCGTGGACCGCGACCCCCGCCAGGACGATGGTGCCCTTCCGCCCCGAACGGTCCAGGGTGGACAGCGCCAGGGCCAGGCCCACCGCCGCCAGCGCCCCGCCAAAGGCGGCCAGGGTCACCTCCGCCGCCCCTGACAAAAAGAGGATGCCCGCTGCTGCGCCGGCGCTGGCCCCCGAGGACACGCCGATCACATCGGGAGAGGCCAGGGGGTTGCGGAACACCGTCTGGTAGACAAAGCCGGCAGCCCCCAGGGCAAAGCCCCCTGCCGCCCCCATGACGGTACGGCTGAACCGCAGGGTCCAGAACACCCGCACCTGCATCTCATCCCCTGCCAGCAGCCCCGACAGGGTCAGGGGGTATTTGCCTACGAATAAACTGGCAGCAGCCAGGGCGGCCAACAAGACCACCCCGGCTGCGCAGAACCATTTAGTTTTCGCTGTAGCTGAAACCATAGAACGTCTCATAAAAATCGTTGATTACCGCAGTGGTTTCTTCCTCCGGGCACTGGTCGGGGTGCAGCACCGAAGCCAGCCAGACGGCCCCCAGGATGCCGCCGGGAATCGGGCTGTCCCAGGCCTCCACATCCCCGGGGATCTGGTAGACACGGCCGTTTTCCACGGCAGCGCAGCCGGCCAGGTTGGGATCGTTCAGCACGTCCTCCACCGTGTAGTCGGCGTCCGAGGCCAGCACAATGTAATCAGGGTTCCAGGCCAGGATCTGCTCATAGCTCACCTCGGCCCAGTAAGTGTCGGTGATTTCCGCCGCTGCATTGGTGCCGCCGGCCATCTGGATCAGGTCCGACTGGTACATGGCATCGCCTGCGGTGGACAGGAAGCTGGAATTGCCTCCCAGGTAGACGGTGGGCTTGTCCGTATCTGCCAGGGCATCGGTGAGGCGCTGTTCCTGGGCGGCGGCAAAGTCCATCAGGGCATTGGCCCGGTCCTGGGTGTTGGTGGCAGTGCCGATGAGGGTGATGGCCTCATCCAGCAGGTCCTGGTCCTCCGGGTTGATAACCAGGGCTGTGATGCCCAGCTGGGCCAGGCTGTCGGCGGCGTCCTTCAGTTTGAGGGGCAGGATCACCAGATCCGGCGCCAGCGCGGCACAGCCTTCCAGGTCAAACTCCTTGGCGGTACCCACAGTGGGCAGATCCAGCAGTTCGGGGGCGCTGAGGGCATACACCGGGCGGTTGCCGGGCTTGTTCTCCACACCCACCACCTTGGAATCCAGGCCCAGGGCAATCAGCAGGCTGGTGGAAATATAGTAGCTGCTGACCAGGCTCTCGGGCTCCTGCTCAATGGTTACTTCACGGCCTGCCTGGTCGGTCAGGGTCACCGGGTAGACGGTTTCAGCTGCATTGCTGGCGGCTGCCTGTTCCGAGGCGGCAGAATCTGCCTGGGAAACAGCAGGCGACGAAACCGCTTGGGAGCTGGCCGCCGAACCGGCGCCGCAGGCCGCCATGGACAGGGACATGGCCGCTGCCAGCACAAGGGACAGAATCTTCTTCAGTTGCATCAATGATCTTTCTCCTCATCGTTGTTGTTTTAAAACTATAGCGCAATTATAGCAATTTCCCTTTCCAAAAGCAAGCCGGATTGTTATAATAAAAGAGTATGATATCTGAAAAGCAGTTGTTTTGTCGAAAAAAGCGGCCTGTAAAGCGCGTTTTTCCTTGACAGCTGCCAGCGGACAATGATAAAGGAAACTGTATCATGATCAACATTCAAAACTATGTTCAGGCCCAAAGTCTGGAGGAGGCTTACCAGCTCAACCAGAAGCGGAGCGCCCGCATCCTGGGCGGGATGCTCTGGATGAAGATGGAAGACGACAACGTCAGCACCGCCATCGACCTGTGCCGTCTGGGGCTGGACACCATTGAGGAAACCCAGGACCAGTTCTCCATCGGCGCCATGGTGACCCTGCGCCAGATCGAACAGCACCCCGGCCTCAACGCCTACACCAACGGGATGGCCGCCCGGGCCGTGCAGGATATTGTGGGGGTCCAGTTCCGGAATATGGCTACGGTGGGCGGCAGCATCTGGGGCAGGTTCGGCTTTTCGGACGTGCTGACCCTGCTGCTGTCCATGGACACTTCGGTGGAGCTGTACAAGGCCGGCATCGTCCCCCTGGAGACCTTTGCCGCCATGCCCTACGACAAAGACCTGCTGGTGCGGGTTATCATCCGCAAGGCCCCTGCCTCTTTCGCCTACCAGGCCATGCGGATTCAGCGTACCGACCTGCCGGTGCTGAACTGCGCCTTTTCGCAGGTGGACGGCGCCTACCGCGCTGTGGTGGGCGCCCGCCCCGGCAAGGCCATGGTGCTGCGGGATGACACCGGCCTGCTGGCAGGCGGCATCACCGAGGACAGCGCCCGGGCTTTCGCCGACTGGGCCGCGGGGCAGATTCCCACCGGCAGCAATGCCCGGGGCAGCGCCGAATACAGAACCCACCTGGTCAGCGTACTGGTGCGGCGGGCCGCTCTGGAACTGGAAAGCAGGAGGTAATGATGGAAATCAAACTGACTTTGAACGGCCGGCCTGTCACCGGCCAGATTGACCCCGACTGCCTGCTGATTGACTTTCTGCGGGACCACGGCTGCCTGAGCGTCAAGCGGGGATGCGAGACCGCCAACTGCGGCCTGTGCACCGTCCTGATGGACGGCAAGCCCATCCTGTCCTGCTCCATGCTGGCCGCCCGGGCCGCAGGCCACAGCGTCCAGACCCTGGAAGGCCTGCAGGAAGAGGCCGCCGATTTTGTGGGCTTCATCGCCGACCAGGGCGCCGATCAGTGCGGATTCTGCAACCCCGGATTTGTGATGAACACCATCGCCCTGCTGCGGGAAATCCCCGACCCCACCGATGACGAGATCCGGTCCTTCCTGGCCGGCAACCTCTGCCGCTGCTCCGGCTACGAGGGGCAGCTGCGGGGCATCCGCAGCTATCTGGAAAGCCGCAGGGAAAAAGGAGACAGCCGCCATGGAGCATAAAGAATACCATTCCATCAACAAGGCCGTCCGCAAAAAGGACGCCATGCAGCTGCTGCTGGGCAAGCCGGTGTACACCGACGACGTCACACCCCGGGATGCGCTGGTGGTGAAAATCCTCCGCTCCCCCCATGCCAATGCCATGGTGGAGGAAATTGACACCGCGGGCGCTTTGAAAATCCCCGGTGTGGTGGCCATCTACACCTGGAAGGATGTGCCCCAGAACCGCTATACCAATGCGGGCCAGACCTATCCTGAGCCCTCCCCCTATGACCGTCTGATCCTGGACCGCCACGTCCGTTTTGTGGGGGATGCCGTGGCCATCATCGCGGCTGAAAACGAGAAGGCCGCCCTGCGGGCCATGAAGGTCATCAAAGTAAAGTATCAGGTGCTGGAGGCCGTTCTGGACCCCCACACCGCCAAGGACAATCCGGTTCTGGTCCACCCCGAAGAGGACTGGTATCCCCCCTGCCCGGTGGGCGGCGACAACCACCGGAACCTGGTGGCCAGCGAGACCAACAGCGACGGCGACATCGAGGCTGTGCTGAACAGCTGCGACATCGTGCTGGATCGGACCTATCACACCAAGGCCTACAACCAGGCCATGATGGAGACCTTCCGCACCTACGCCGAGATGGACGCCTACGGACGGCTGCACATTGTGTCCTCCACCCAGATTGTGTTCCATGTCCGTCGGATTCTGTCCCGGGCGCTGGGCATTCCCAAGAGCCGCATCCGGGTGGAAAAGCCCCGGATCGGCGGCGGCTTCGGCGCCAAGCAGACCTCGGTCTCTGAGGTTTACCCCGCTTTTGTCACCCTGAAAACCGGCCGGCCCTCCAAGCTGATCTACGCCCGGGAGGAATCCCAGATCGCCGGCAGCCCCCGCCATGAGATGGAAATCCACGTCCGTCTGGGGGCCGACAAGGACGGCCGCATCCGGGGCATCGACCTGTACACCCTGTCCAACTCGGGTGCCTACGGCGAGCACGGCCCCACCACGGTGGGCCTGTCGGGCCACAAGTCCATCCCCCTGTACACCGGCAACCTGGAAGCCTATCGTTTCAGCTATGACGTGGTGTACACCAACCTCCAGGCGGCGGGTGCCTACCGCGGTTACGGCGCCACCCAGGGCATTTTCGCGGTGGAAACCACCGTCAACGAGCTGGCTGAGCGGCTGGGCATCGACCCCACGGTGATCCGGGACAAGAACATGGTCCGGGAAGGGATGCAGATGCCCGCCTACTACAACGAGACCGCCAACGCCTGCGCCCTGGACCGCTGCATGGAGCACTGCCGCCGGATCTTCCACTGGGACGAAAAGTACCCGGTGCGGGATATGGGCAACGGCAAGGTCCGGGCCGCCGGCGTGGCCATGGCCATGCAGGGTTCCAGCATTTCCAATGTGGACGTGGGTTCTGCCACCCTCAAGCTCAGCGAGGACGGCACCTACAACCTGATCATCGGCGCCGCCGACATGGGCACCGGCTGTGACACCATCCTAGCCCAGATGGCCGCCGAGTGCATGGACTGCAGCGTGGACGACATCGCAGTCTTTGGCGCCGATACCGACGCCTCCCCCTACGATTCGGGCTCCTACGCTTCTTCCACCACCTACATCACCGGCAAAGCCGTGGAGAAGGCCTGCGCCCAGCTGAAGGAAAAAATCTGCTCCATCGCCGCTGAGATGATGGACTGCGACCCCCAGGAGATCGTCTTTGAGGGCCGCCAGGTCCGCCGGATCTCCACCGGCCAGACTCTGACCCTGGAGGAGATCGGCTGCAAGTCCCAGGTCTTCAACAACCAGGCCGCCGAGGTCACCGCCACCTGCTCTTCCCCTGTCTCTCCCCCGCCCTTTATGGTGGGCATGGTGGAGATCGAGCTGGACAAAGAGACCGGCCACGTCACCGTCCTGGACTACATGGCGGTGGTGGACTGCGGCATCGCCATCAACCCCGCTCTGGCACGGGTCCAGACCGAGGGCGGCATCGTCCAGGGCATCGGCCACACCCTGATGGAAGATGTCCAGTACGACCACTGGGGCAAACCCATTGAGTCCTCTTTCCTGCAGTACAAGATTCCCACCCGTCTGGATATGGGCCATCTGCGGGTGGAATTCGAGAACAGCTACGAGCCCACCGGCCCCTTCGGCGCCAAGTCCATCGGTGAGATCGTCATCAACACCCCTGCCCCGGCCCTGACCCACGCCATCTACCGGGCCACCGGCGTATGGCACCGGGAAATCCCCATCACCCCGGAACAGATCGCCCTTTCCATTCAGAACAAATGATAAAAAGGCCGGGAGTCCTTTGGGCTCCCGGCCTTTTCTGACGGCATTCCGAACTGGGTTCAGGGAAATGGTTCCCTGCAAATACGGCAAAACATACACAAAAACCGCACCGGCTGCAAGGTCCAGAAAGCCGGTGCGGTTTTTTACGATAGGCCGGACAGAGGAATCAGTTCACGCTGCTGCGCTTGGACAGCACCGAGTGAAAGACAAAACGTTTGTCCAGCAGGCTGCCGATCAGGGAGATCCCCTTGCCCATGGTACAGGCTGCAACCACAGTGCCGATGCCCAGGCCCTGAATGTGCCCCAGGCCAACCATGGTGATGACAGCGGTGGTGGCCAGGCAGGTCAAGTCAAAGGTGATCTTGACCCGGGCATAGGGTTTCTGGATCAGGTGGGAAAGCTCCCTTGGGAACAGGTCGGTGGGGGTGATGGGCAGGTGGCAGCGGTTGCCCAGCGCGATGCCGAAGCAAAGGATCAGATAACTGAGGACGAAGTAGAACACCCGCAGCGGGATGCTGAGAGGCAGCTGATCAATGAACGGCTCCTCCAGGTCCATCAGTTCTCCGAACACAAAACCTACCACAAAACTGAACAGATAGGCCGGCACAAACCGGCGGCTGAGCACCATCAGGATCAGCACCAGAAAGCCCTGGAAGATGTAAGTCCAGGTGCCCAGGGTCAGCTTGGGAAATACCAGCTGGAAGGCATAAGGCACACTGGAGATGGCAGAAATGCCGGAGCCCGAGTGGAGCATCAGCAAAACCCCCATGCTGTTCAAAACCACCATGACAACCAGCGCAAGCTCGCCGCGCAGTGCAATTTTGTTATCTTCTGTATTCATTTCATTTGATAAGCTCCTTTGTAGTTGGCGGTCCGGAAAGATGGAGCATCATGTCTGATCTTCCAGAACCCTGTGAATGTGCAGGGCCAAATACAGCCGCTCCTGGTTGGTCAGCTTGGTCTGAAACTGCTCGGTGATGTAGATCTGAATCTTGTCCACGCAGGCAAATTCCTTTTGGCACACGGGGGCGATCTGGTCGTACAGCAAGGTGGAGGGATCCTCCGGCAGCTGGTTGTGGCTGACCAGGCGCTGCATAAAGAGCTGCACATGGGTGACATAGCGGGAATAAGACAGGCTGTCCTCGTTGTAGCACAGGCCAAAGGTGTACTTGACAATATCCAGCACATCATTGACGGCATGGGCAATGATGAGATTCTGGGTATTGCTGGGATTGTCATACTGGGCGTTGATGAAGTGGAAGGCAATATTGCCCGCCTCGTCCATCGGGACCGTGACCTTCAGTTTTTGACTCATCAGCTGGACGGCGTATTCACCCACCTGGAACTCCCTGGGATTGAATTTCTTCATATCCAACGTATAGAAGTTCTGCAGGATGACGCCATTTCGGATGCGTTTGGCCGCAAAAGCCAGGTGATCGGTCAATGAAAGATAGATATGATCCATCAGTTTCATGTGAAAGGTCTCAACGGCATAGTCAATCACCGATTTGGCCATTTCAAAGTAGATGCTGTCTGTTTCGGCGGCTAGGCGAATAATCCGCCGGGAGAGTTCCCGGTCTTTCAGAACAAACACCTTTTCGATTTCGTTGGGAGAAAACCGGTAGCCGATCGATTTGTGATAACCAATTCCCTTTCCCATAAGGATGGTCTCTTGCCCCTGATCATTGAGAGCCAGTACCAGCGAATTGTTTAACACTTTGATGACGCGCATGGATTTACAGACACTCCCCGTTGGATCCGATCACTTTTTGATACCAGTAAAAGCTATCCTTCTTGATGCGTGCAAGATCCTTCAGGTCAAAATCGTCGCGGTTGATATAGATAAAGCCATAGCGTTTGCGGAATCCCTGATGGGAGCTCAGCAGATCCATCACCGACCAGGGGCAGTAGCCCATCACATCGACGCCGTCTTCGATGGCGTCGGCAATGGCCTTGACATGCTGGCGCAGATAGTCGATGCGGTAGCTGTCGTGCACATGGCCGTCTTCGGTCAGGTCATCTGCCATGCCCAGACCGTTTTCGGTGATGATCAGAGGCAGATGGTAGCGGCGGTAGTACTCATTGAGCACAATCCGCAGGCCCATGGGATCGATCTGGGCGCCGTATTCACTGGCCTGGAGGTTCTGGTTGCGCTCGTCCCGGCAGTAGCCATACTGGTCGAAGTCCACCTCGTTGCCCCGGAAAACACGGGACCCGATGGGATGCTCCTCGCTGGCAGGCAGGTAACTGGCGCACAGGGTGCGGTAATAGTTCAGGGCGATATAATCAATTTTTGCACTCTTGAGGATTTCCCTGTCGCCGGGCTCCATCTTGGGCACGATGTTGCGCTCCTTCAGGTAGCGCATATAGTAGCCGGGATATTCGCCATTGATGTGCATTTCCAGGCAGTAGTTGGTTTTGAGCCAGTCGTTCATCTTGGCTGCCCAGACATCCTCCGGCTTGTTGGTCAGTGGATAGGTGCAGGTGGAAGAGACGGCGGGGCCGGCTTTGCCCCCCGGCACCAGCTCGTGGCAGGCGTTGACGGCCAGCGCATGACCCAGGAACATGTGATAGTCCATCTGTGCCCGCAGGCGGTCGGCTTCCCAATCGTCGTCGGTATAGATGTTCATACGGTTGTTGACACGGACCATCAGGTTCTGCTCGTTGATCATCTGCCAGTACTTGACCCGGTCGCCAAATGCCTGGAAGCAGACCCGGGCATAGCGCTCAAACGCATAGGCACAGGCGCGATTTTCCCAGCCGTTGTACTTTTTCACCAGGGCGTAGGGCAGGTCAAAGTGGTAGAGGGTCACCAGGGGCTGGATCCCCTGGGCAATGAGGTAGTCAATGACCTTCTGATAGAAGGCAATGCCTTCGGGGTTCACCTCTCCGTCTCCATCGGGGATGATGCGGGCCCAGGACAAAGAGAAGCGGTACGCCTTCAGGCCCAGCTCTTTCATCATGTCGATGTCTTCTTTCCAGTGATGGCAGAAGTCGCTGGCGACGGTGGTGTCAGCCTGTTTGTCCGAGTGCTGGAAGGAGTTGAAATCGGCGACGGTCATACCCTTGCCGCCTTCATTCCAGCCGCCCTCAATCTGAAAAGCAGAGGAAGATGCTCCCCAAAGGAAATGATCGGGAAAGTGGTTCATAATTCTGCACTCCTTTGTAGAATCGCCGCAGCGGGCGGTAGGGATGACGGTCACTTCTGGGTGCGGATGATGGAGCAGTTCAGGTCCACATGATCGCCGGGCAGGCCGGTAACCTTGTGGAATTCATCCGAGTTGGAGACGACAACGCTGACGGTGGTATCATGGCCGGCAGCCTTGATCTTGTCGATGTCAAAGGAAATCAAGGGAGCTCCCTTTTTGACGGTTTCGCCTTCCGATACATAGCAGTGGAAGCCATCGCCGTTCATTTCCACCGTGTCCACGCCGATGTGGATCAGCAGTTCGGTACCATCCTGGAGCTTGAGGCCCATGGCATGAAGGGTGGAGTGGATCACCGAGACGGTGCAGTCAGCAGGCGCCACCACCATGCCCTTGGAGGGCAGGATGCCAATGCCCTGGCCCAGTGCACCGGAGGCAAATACATCGTCGGGAACTTCATTCAGGGGATAAGCCTTTCCTTCCACAGGAGCAGCAATCTCAGCGACAGTGCCTTCCTGGGGAGCGTCCAGCTGCTCAGGAGCAGCGGTGGAAGCGGGGGCAGGCTTGACGTCCACATCTTCAAACCCAACCAGGTAAGTCAGGACAGCGGCACCCACAAAGGCCACCAGGATACCAATGACGTAAGCCATAAACTGGCCGAAGGTGGTACCTTCGCCCCAGTAAGACATGATGGTCAGGATACCGTTGTTGGCAAAACCAGTGTTGACGGCCTTGCCGATGCCCATGATGCCGCCGCCCAGAGCGCCGGCAATGACAGCGCAGATCATGGGCTTCTTCAGGCGCAGGTTACAGCCGTAGATGGCAGGCTCGGTAACGCCCACCAGCCAGGCAGACAGAGAAGCGGAAGCAGCCACCTGCTTCAGGCCGGCGTCCTTGGTCTTGAGCATGACGCCCAGGGCAGCGCCTGCCTGGGAGAAGTTTGCAGAACCGGCGAAGCACATCAGGGTGTTGGTGCCGGTCATGGCCACGTCGTTCAGGCCGATGGGCAGCAGAGCGCGGTGAGCGCCAAAGATAACGAACACACCCCACAGACCGCCGACGATGATGCCGCCCAGCACAGGGCTGAAGGTATACATGGCGGTGTACAGCCACTGGATGAGGTAGCCAACATAGATGCCAACGGGGCCCACAACCACCAGCATCACCGGGACCATTACGATCAGAGAGATGCCGGGCACAAGGATCAGCTGGAGGATCTCAGGGATCACCCTGGACAATAGACGTTCCAGCAAAGCCAGCACAATCACGCCCAGCAAAATGGGGATCACCGATTCTGTATAGGCGAAGATTTTGGTGGATTCGCCCACAGTAAAGGCCATCTTGATAACGGGCAGGCCAAAGATGGTGGAGCGGGTGGCCACATCCTGGACCATGGCGTCAATGGTGGGGTGGCAGATGAACGCGCCCAGCATCATGGCGACGATGGTGCTGCACTTGAGGGCCTTGGCCGCAGTGTAAGCCAGGAAGATGGGAATAAAGTAGAAGATGACATTGCTGGCGGTGTTCATGATCACATAGGTGCTGTTGGTGGTATCAAAACCAGGCACCTTGGCGAAAACGGCCAGCAGGCCCTTGATCAGGCCGGAAGCAGCGATTGCCGGGACCAGCGGGGTAAAGATTTCGGTGATCTTCTGCAGGATCACATTGCCCAGGCTCTGCTTCTGGAGCTGAATGGTTTCTTCCTGGTCGGCAGAAGAAGAGGCTGCCTGGCCGCCCAGCAAAGCAATGGTGGCGTCGTAGATCTTGGTCACCTTGGCACCGCAAACCACCTGGAACTGACCACCGGAAACCACCACGGAGATCACGCCTTCCAGATGCTCAACCACCTGTTTATTGGCCTTGCTCTCATCCTTCAGGATAAAGCGCAGCCGGGTAAAGCAGTGGGTAACCTGCTTTACATTGGCTTTGCCGCCGACATTGTCAAGAATGTCTTGGGCAACTTTCGTGTAATCCATTTTTTCCTCCTTCGTCTCTTTGGGGTGGATAACCGAAGCGCGCGCCGCAAACAGAGAATACGTGTTTTTGCACAAAAAAAGACCCGATGAAAACAACAACCTCACAGTGAAACAGAATACCTCCACTGTTGTTATTGATTTTCACCCGATCTTGCCTGCATTACCAGTAGCACGTCGTGTGTAACTGCATATTCTCTTTTGACGCTCAAACAATAGCATAGTGAATCATAAATTGCAAGGCCCAAACTGTTTTTTTGTAAATATCATATAAGCTGCTTGTCAAAAATTTGTGCACTTTGTGAGATCATGGGTGAAGAGGCGGATCCCAAGCCACAGCATCCCTGGATGTCTCGCAGAAAGTATTGGCAGCCATTCCCTGGCGTAACCGCAAAAACGCAAAACCTTCTGTCCCCGCTCTCCTCCCTGGCTGCATCCATGAAGAAGGACAGCCTGTTTTCTTTGGGGGAGCCTTGAAGATGGGTCCTGGCAAAATCCGGACCGCCTCCCCTTCCCTGGCGAACGCCCGGGAAGCGCCAGGACTCGATTTCCGGACACAACAAAAAACCCCGCTTCCTTTCTGAAATGACCCCCAAAAGTTAGACAAAATTTAACATCAAGCAACGTGAACGGTCTGAATCCTGTATTGCACAGGGCTCAGGCCGTTTAGTTTTAGC
>CAJFNF010000049.1 GCA_904394215.1 uncultured Faecalibacterium sp. | reverse complement strand
GCCTACCAGAAGACCGAGATCCCCGAGGGCCGCAAGGATGACAACTACACCCTGACCATCGACGGCGACGGCCGGGTCACCGAGCTGCTGCTGAACGATTACCGCCCCGGCGTCCAGAACCTGGACCTGAACATCTATGTGCTGGAGCGCGAGACCCTGATCCGCCTGGTAAAGGACGCCACCGCCCGCGGCCTGATCTACTTCGAGCGGGATATCCTGGCCCACAACGTCAACATCCTGAACGTCAAGGCTGTGGAGTACACCGGCTATGTGGCCCATATCTGCGACATGAAGAGCTACTTCGACGAGAACATGAAGCTGCTGGATGAGAAGAATCTGGACGCCCTGTTCCCCAAGAGCAGCCCCGTTTACACCAAGATCCGCGACGACAACCCCACCCGCTACGTGAAGGGCTCCAAGGTTTCCAACTCCCTGCTGGCCGATGGCTGCACCATCGAGGGCACCGTGGAGAACTGCGTGCTGTTCCGCGGCGTCCAGGTCAAGAAGGGCGCTGTGGTCCGCAACTGTGTCCTGATGCAGGATACCGTGGTGGAAAAGGACGTGGAGATGGATTACGTGGTCACCGACAAGAATGTCAAGATCACCGCCGGCAAGAAGCTTTCCGGCACCACCAGTTTCCCGGTTTACGTTCAGAAGAACCACATGGTCTGAGCGTCTGACCCATCAAAAAACGAGGAGGTATTTGCGCATATGAGGATTCTTTACGCTGCATCGGAGGCCACGCCTTTTGCCAAATCCGGCGGTCTGGCTGACGTGGCAGGTTCTCTGCCCAAGGCCCTTGTCCAGGATGGTGTGGACGCCCGCGTGATCATGCCGCTGTACGGCGATCTGGGCTTCCGGGATCACCTGGAGTATGTGACCAACTATTCGGTGCCGGTGGGCTGGCGCAGCCAGTACTGCGGCCTGTTCAAGGCCGAGTGGGACGGCGTGACCTACTACTTCCTGGACAACGAGTATTACTTCAAGCGCCGCGGCCTGTACGGCTTCTACGATGACGGCGAGCGGTTCGCCTTCTTCTCCCGCGCGGTGCTGGAGACCCTGTTCTATCTGGACTTCACCCCCGACATCATCAACTGCAACGACTGGCAGACGGCCCTGGTCCCGGTTTACCTGAACCTGTACTACCGTCACCTGGACAAGTTCAACCGGATCAAGACCATCTTCACCATCCACAACATCGCCTACCAGGGCAAGTATGGTCTGGACATCCTGGAGGACACCTGCGGCATCGGCCGCCGGGATCAGCACATTGTGGAGTACGACGGCTGTGCCAACTTCATGAAGGGTGCCTTCGAGACTGCCGACAAGATCACCACCGTCAGCCCCACCTACGCCCAGGAGATCCTGGACCCCTGGTTCAGCTACGGCCTGGACGCCCTGCTGCGTGAAAAGCAGTACAAGCTGTGCGGCATCCTGAACGGCATCGACATGGACGCCAACAATCCGGCCACCGATCCCTCTATCCCCTACAACTACGACACCTCCAACTTCCGGGAGGGCAAGGCGGCCTGCAAGTCCGCCCTGCAGGATCAGTTCGGCCTCCACAAAGACGGCAGCCCCGTCTTCTCGATGGTCAGCCGCCTGGTGGGCATGAAGGGCTTTGATCTGGTCCAGAGCATCGCCGACGGCCTGGTGGACCTGGGCATCGAGCTGGTGATTCTGGGCACCGGCGAGAGCCAGTACGAGGGCTTCTTCTCGGATCTGGCCGCACGCCATCCCGGCCGCGTGGGCGTCTACATCGGCTTCAACAACGCCCTGGCCCAGCAGATCTATGCCGGCTCGGACAGCTTCATCATGCCGTCCAAGAGCGAGCCCTGCGGCTTGTCCCAGATGGTGGCCTGCCGCTACGGCACTCCGCCCATTGTCCGTGAGACCGGCGGCCTGCGGGACTCCATCCACGATTCCAGCCTGGGCGAGGGCAACGGCTTCACCTTCGCCGGCTACAGCGCTCATGAGCTGTACGACGCCTGCTGCCGTGCCAATGCCGCCTACTACGACAAGGGCAACTGGGAGAACCTGGTGGAGTACGCCATGAACTGCGACTTCGGCTGGGGTGTCTCGGCCAAGAGCTATGAGGGCCTGTACAACGAGACCGCCAACCTCTGGTAACCCCGGTAATATCTGACTGACGCAATAAAATAAAGCCGCCCGCCGTTCTCTATATGGGAACGGCGGGCGGTTTGTCATTTGCGGCGAAGGGCTACGGCGTACAGGTCCTGGGCCTGGTGGCAGGCCTCGACCAGGGCTTTGGGCTGGGGACAGACCCCGTGGTTGTGCCAGGGGTCGTTGAACCAGTAGTTGTCGTCATCGTAGCCCACCAGCAGCAGGCAGTGCTCATTCAGTTTCCAGTCGAACCAGCGGCCGTTGGGCAGCCGCCAGCGGTCCACACCCGGCACCGGCTGAAAGTCCAGGGTGGCCCAGAACACCACCGGCAGCCCGGCGTCGATGTACTTTTCGCACAGCTGGGCGGCGGTGAGGCCGGTTTCATCCACCACTTCCCAGCGGTCCGAGACGCCGGCGGCGTCCAGGGCGCTCTGCATGGCCTGACAGATGCAGGGTGCATAGCAGCCGTAGCCGGTGTGGTCGTGGGGGTCGCCGGGATAGACGTAGTGGGGGTCGGGGCCCCACAGCTCCCCGTCCTGCTCCCAGAAGGGGGCATGGGGCAGGTCCCGCTCAATGAAGGTGTCGGGGTCCACCTGGACCCCCGCTGCGCCCAGCGCCATAACGGCGCTGATGCTCTCGCAGCCGTTGACCCACCGCTCGGTCTGGTCGATGTAGGGGGCAGAGATGATCTTTTTCATGGAAATTCCTCCTGTAGCGTGGTATAGACTGTCAAAACGGAACGTTTTGTGGTATGATTAAAAGAAGAACAAACAGCGGCCTTTCCCTCCCTGGGGGCGGGCGCTGGGACCAGTATACTACAAAGCGGTCTGCTGCGCCAGACCACGCAGGAGGAACATTATGAACAGTCTGATCATCGGAATTGCGGGCGGTTCGGGCAGCGGCAAGACCACCCTGGCGCTGCGGCTGAAAGCGCGTTTTGGGGAAGAAGAGGTCCGTCTGATTCCCCACGACAGCTACTATAAGCGCCACGATGAGCTGCCCTATGAAAAGCGGTGCCTGCTGAACTACGATCACCCCGACGCCTTTGACAATGACCTTCTGGTCCACCACCTGAAGGAGCTGAAGGCGGGCCGAGCCATCGACTGTCCCATTTACGACTACTCGATCCACAACCGGTCCGACCAGGTGCAGCACATCGAGCCGGCCCCGGTACTGATTGTGGAGGGGATCCTCCCCTTCACCGAGCCGGAACTGCTGGCCCTCTTTGACTACAAGATTTTCGTGGATACCGACGCCGACGAACGGATTCTGCGCCGGATTCTGCGGGACGTCAAGGAGCGGGGCCGGTCCCTGGACAGTGTCATCACCCAGTACCGCACCACCGTTAAACCCATGCACGAGGCCTTTGTGGAGCCCAGCAAGCGCAACGCGGACATCATCGTCCCCAATGGCGGGGAGAATGGCCCCGCTTTGGAGATGCTGGTGCACCACATTCGGAGCCTGATCCAGCAAGCCCAGACCCTCTGAGGGATGGGCACCAGGGCCCGGTCCTGCCAGCCGCAGGCCCCGTACAACACAAAATCAAAGGCCTGCCCACCGGCAGGCGGCAAGGAGTTACCTATGAACCGGAACAAAAAGATTCAGCGCGCAGCCCTGATGGTGGTCATCCTGACCGCATGCTGTGTGATGCCCGCTATGGCAGCCGGCAACGGCATTATGGTGGACCTGGAGAACATCATGCTGCGGCCCATGTCCCTGTGGGAGATGCTGATCCGCTGCTTCCATGCCCTGTTCGGCGTCGCGATGTACTAATCCGATGATCTAAAAAATACCCCATCTGCCCTGCGGCGCGTTCCCGCGGACAGATGGGGTATTTTTCATGGAAAAAGGTCAGGAAGCTGCCTGCAAAGCATCGCGGGAGGCGGAGACCGAAGGCCTGACGGAGGCGTTTCGGGGGACAGGATGGGCTTTGCGGCGGCGCAGGGCGGCCTGACGTTCCGCCCGCTGCTCCATGGCCCAGGACCAGCGCATCAGATAAACCGCACCGAGGGTGCAGGCGGCGGCAGATGCCAGCCCAATGGTTCCCTCGGCAAAAGCGCCCAGCGCCATCAGCAGGCCCAGGGCCACTGTCAGAATCCAGCATTTCCACAACAGGCACTTCATATCACAAAGCCTCCTCAGCACGGTTTTACAACTGAATGGACAACTGTAAGTTGTTCTTGCGCCTCTATGATAAACCAAACGCTGGTTGTTGTCAAGACAAAATACAACTTTTTTTCATGTTTTTTTAAAGCGGTCCTTTACAGGGACACTTTTTGGTTGTATAATAAAACCAAAGAATAACCGGCAGTATGCCGGCGAACAAAGGGGCGTTCTACATGTCATTTTCTGAGCTGCTGAAGCAGTGCCGCAAAAAGCAGAAGATCAGCCAGGCCGAGCTGGCCGCCCGGCTGGGGGTGACCCAGCAGGCGGTGGGCAAGTGGGAGAGCGGCAAGTCCTCCCCCGACCCCTCCACCGTGGCCCGGATTGCGGGGATTCTGGGCACCACGGCCGACTATCTGCTGGGACTGTACCAGCCCGCCGCCGACCTCACCGAAACCGAAAGCCGCTTTTTTGGGGGCTATGCCGAGAGCCTGATTCCGGTGATCGGCACCGTCAAGGCGGGCTATGGTGCCCTGGCCTTTGAGGAGGACTACGGCAAGGAATATGCCCGGGTGAAAGACCCGGCCAACTACTTCTATCTGGTGGTCCGGGGGGACAGCATGGAGCCCCGGATTCAGGACGGGGACCTGGCCCTGGTCCACCGCCAGGACACCCTGGAAAGCGGGGACCTGGGGGTTATCATCTACGGCGACGAGGGTGAAGGCACCCTCAAGCGCTACATCCAGCGGGGCAACAGCGTTGTGCTGCAGCCCTTCAACCCCAATTACAGCGAGCTGGTCATCAAAGGCGAGGACCTGAACCGGCTCCACATTGCAGGCCGGGTGGTGGAAACCAAGACCAAGTGGTGACCCCCGGCCCCAGGGAGGGTGCGCCATGGAACAGTCGGTGATGGAAAAGCTGACCATTTTGGCCGACAGCGCCAAATACGATGTGGCCTGTACCTCCAGCGGTTCCACCCGCCGGAGCGGCAAGGCCGGGGGCCTGGGCAGCTGCTATGCCCCCGGCTGCTGCCACGCCTTTACCGCCGACGGCCGGTGCGTCAGCCTGCTGAAGGTGCTGATGACCAACTGCTGCTCCTTTGACTGCGCCTACTGCGTCAACCGCCGCAGCAACGACCTGCCCCGGGCCACCTTTACGCCCCGGGAGCTGGCCGACCTGACCATTGCCTTTTACCGCCGCAACTACATCGAGGGGCTGTTTTTGTCCAGCGCTGTGCTGGGCACAGCCGACTACACCACCGAACGGATGATCGAGGTGCTGCGGCTGCTGCGGGAAGAATACGGCTTCCACGGCTACATCCACGCCAAGGCCATCCCAGGCACCAGCCCTGCCCTGATCCAGCGGCTGGGCTGCCTGGCCGACCGCCTCAGCGTCAATATAGAGCTGCCCAGTGAGCGCAGCCTGAACCTGCTGGCCCCCGACAAGGGCCGCAGGGAGATCCTTCGCCCCATGGGCCAGATTGCCGCCGCGGCTGCTGCCAGCCGGGAGGAGCTGTCCCTTTACCGCCATGCACCCGCCTTTGCCCCGGCGGGCCAGAGCACCCAGATGATTGTGGGGGCAACCCCCGAGACCGACTATCAGATCCTCCGCCTCACCGAAGGGCTGTACCACAAATACAGCCTGCGGCGGGTCTTTTATTCGGCCTATATCCCGGTGGCAGAGGACAGCCGCCTGCCCGCCCTGGACACCAGGCCGCCCCTGGTGCGGGAGCACCGGCTGTACCAGGCAGACTGGCTGCTGCGGTTTTACCAGTTCCGGGCCGAGGAAATCCTGGACCCCTCCAGCCCTTATTTCAGCCCCTACCTGGACCCCAAGTGCGGTTGGGCGGTGCAGCACCTGGAACAGTTTCCGGTGGATATCAACCGTGCCCCCTATGAGATGCTGCTGCGGGTGCCGGGGATCGGCGTCAAGAGCGCCCAGCGGATCCGCACCGCCCGGCGCCAGGGCTCCCTGGGCCTGGAGGAACTGAAGCGGATGGGGGTAGTCCTCAAGCGGGCCCAGTATTTCATCACCTGCCGGGGATTCACCGGGGCCGGCGGCGGCCGGGGCAGCGCCCGGCGCCAGCGGATTGCCCGGGCCCTCATCGACCCCGGCGTATTCAATGCAGGCTGCGAACAGCTGAGCCTGTTCAGCGCGCCTGCGGTCCAGCAGCTGGCCGCCCAGGGCACCCCGCCCCGGCTGGCGGGCCGTCTGGTCCAGGAGGAGGCGGTCCAATGTCTGGCCAACACCCTGTGAGGGAAGCCGACGTCATCTACTGCTACGACGGCAGCCTGGCCGGCTTTTTCAGCTGCGTCTTTGAGAGCTTTGCCCGGCGGGAACTGCCCTTTGCCATCTGGCCCCCGGAGGAGGAACAGCCCTCCCTCTGCCCGGCGCGGGAGATTGTCACCGATGCCGGCCGGGCGGGCCGGGTCCGGCGGGGCATCCGGGAAAAGCTGGGCCCTGCTGCCTCCAAAACGGCGGCCATCGGCTTCCTGTCGGGGCAGCCGGATAAAGAGCTGGTCCTGCTGCGGTACCTCCACCACGGGTTTGGAAAGGGCCCGGCAGCCCTCCGGCAGCTGGGCCGCCCCGAGGTGGCCCAGGCCCAGGGGCTGGTGCGCAGCGTGGAGTGGGAGGCGGAAAAATACCGGGGCTTTGTCCGGTTTGAGGAGAGCCAGGGGATGCTGGGCGCGGTGATCCACCCCAAAAACCACGTTCTGCCCCTGCTGCGGCCTTTTTTCTGCGCCCGGCTGGGGGGAGAAGATTTTCTGATTTATGACGCCACCCACCGGGAAGCCCTGCTGCATCAGGCGGGGCAGACCCGTTTGGAGCGGGTCACCGCCCCCCTGTCCCTGCCCGAACCCGACGCCGCCGAGTCGGAATATCAGAAGCTGTGGAAACAGTTCTATGACACCCTGGCCATTGCGGGCCGCCGGAATGAGCGGTGCCGTCGGAACAACTGCCCCAAGCGGTATTGGGCCGACCTCACCGAGCTGCGGGATCAGGTTTGATTTGGCAGCCGGGGCTATGGTATACTGAAGCCAGCAACACAACAGGAGGTCGGGCGAGATGAAAGAAATCCTGATACTGGGCGGGGGTGCCTCGGGGCTGGCCGCCGCCATCGGCGCAGCCCAGACCGGCGGCAAGGGGGTCCGTGTGACCCTGGTGGACCAGAACCCCGCCCCCGGCAAAAAGCTGCTGGCCACTGGCAACGGCCGGTGCAATCTGGACAACGCCGCCAGCAGCGATCCCGGCCGGTATTTTACCGCAGCCCCCGGGGCCTTGGCGGCCCTGCTGGGGGTGATTGACCAGGCCGATGTGCTGGGCTGGTGGGAGCGGCTGGGCCTGGTGACCCGCACCGATGAGGAGGGCCGGCTGTACCCCTACTCCAACCAGGCCGCCGACCTCACCGGCCTGCTGCTGCAGTGGGTGGAAGCCCTGGGGATCCAGTCCCGCACCGGCTGCCGGATCCTGGAACTGGGCCAGAAGGGCCGCCGCTACGCCGTCCAGGTGGAACAGGAAGGAAAGCGCCAGCTGCTGACGGCGGACCGGGTGATCTGCGCCCTGGGAGGCAGCGCCGGGCCCCAGTTTGGCACCGGCGGCTTTGGCCCTGCCCTGGCCAGGCGGTGCGGGGGCAAATGCGAACCCCTCTACCCCTGCCTGACCCCTCTGCGCTGCGGGGACCCGGCTCTGCTGCAAAAGCTGTCGGGGATCCGGGTCCGGGGCACCGTCGCCCTGCTGGATGGGGACAAGCCCCTGGCCCGGGAAAAAGGGGAGATCCAGTTTGCAAATTATGGCCTGTCGGGGATCTGCGTGATGCAGCTGTCGGGGCTGCTGGCCCCGGGCCGTGGCCCGCAACAGCCTGCCCTGGCGGTGGACCTGTTCCCCGACCGGGATGTCCCGGCCCTGGCCGGGCTGTTTGCCCGCCGTGCCGCCGGCCTGCCCCGCCCCGGGACCTTCTGGCAGGGGCTGCTGGACCAGCGCCTGGGGGATGCCCTCTGGGCCGCCGCCGGCCTGGGCAGCCCGGCCCAGGCCGGGCCCGACCACTGGCAGGCCCTGGCGGCCCGGTGCAAGGACTGGCGGTTTGAAAACCCCACCCTCTGCGGCTGGAAGCAGGCCCAGACCACCGGCGGCGGTCTGTCCCTGGAAGAGCTGGAGCCGGATTTCCAGCTGAAGGGCTGCCGCGGGCTGTATTTTGTGGGGGAAACCCTGGACTGTGCCGGCAGTTGCGGCGGCTTTAACCTCCACTGGGCCTTCGGCTCGGGCCTGACGGCAGGCCGGTCGGCCGCCAAAAACTAAACCGATAAAAAGAACCCGGCAGACAGCGGTTTGCACCGCCCGTCTGCCGGGTTTTGTCGTATTTGTATGGGCGCGGGGATCAGTCTTCCTCTTCCTCTTCCTCGTCTTCGTCGTCGTCCCCGCCCAGCAGAGGCTTCTTGTAGAAGATCTTGCACAGGTACGTGCTGATAACATACAGCAGGCACATGGGCAGAGCCACCATGGTCTGGGAGACGATATCGGGCGGAGTAATGACAGCCGCCACAAAGAAGATCAGGACGATCATGACGCCGCGGGCCTTCTTCATCAGCTGGGGGCTGACAATGCCCATCCGGGCCAGGATGATGACCACCAGCGGCATCTCAAAGACCGCACCGAAGATCAAAAAGATGGTGATGCAGAAACTGATGTAGCTGGCAATACTGGTGGTCTGGACAATGTAATCTGCGCCGGCCAGGGTGCCCATAAAGTTGAGCATGAAGGGCAGCGAGATGAAGTAGGCGAACAGCACGCCCACCACAAACAGGCCCAGGCCCATCACCAGCACCAGGCCGAAGAAAAAGCTCTCGCTCTTTTTCAGGCCGGGCTTGGCAAAGGCGTATACATGGTAAGCGATGAAGGGGATGGTGACCACCAGAGCGGCCAGCAAGGCGACCCGGAAATACTGGATCAGCTTTTCCTGGGGGTCAATGGAGATGAAGTTGTACGCTCCGTCGGCCATGGCCGTCAGAAAGTCGATCAGCTGGTCAGCGATGGCCAGGAAACCGACGGCTGCCACGATATAGATGACCGCACAGATCACCACGCGGTTGCGCAGCTCCCTCAGATGGCCGCTCAGCGTCATGCTGCCGTCGTCGCCCATCTCCTCAGCGCCTTTTCTGTGCTTAAATTTCGTGGCCACAATTACTCCTCGTCGTTCTTGCTGTCGGTCTTGGTCTCAGTCTTCTTGGCGGCGTTATCATCGTCGTCGATGCCTTCCTTGAAGCCCTTCATGGTCTGGCCGAACATCTTGCCCAGCTTGGGCAGGTTCTTGGGTCCAAAGATGATCAGGACGACGATCAGAATCATGACAATTTCAGTAGTGCCGATCTTCATAGAAATTCTCCTTTTTACTTTCCGGGCTCAGGGCCCGTCACACTAGTCTACACAGCCGCGTTCTGCGGCTTGCTGCAGGGTTGATGGACTGGGGCTTAAACCGAAGCGCTGGTCTTGTCGGTTTCGGCCGGAGCCTCGGCGGGTGCTGCGGCGGGCTCGGCCGGAGCCTCGGCAGCGGGTGCAGCCTCGGCGGCAGGGGCGGCTTCAGCAGCGGCGGGTGCAGCCTCGGCTTCAGGGGCAGCTTCGGCAGCTGCCGGCGCAGCCTGGGCCTCAGGGACGGCGGGGGTCTCCTCGCTCAGTTCCTCCAGCTCTTCCACCGGTTCCTCGGCGGCAGCAGCCTGGGCCTCAGCCTCGTCCTTGCTGGTCTTGCCGATGCCGGCAAAGCTCTTGGTCACGTCCTTGACACTGTTGTCCAGATCCTTTTTGATATCCGTCAGGGGGGAGATGGCCTCCTTCAGGGGCTGCTGGATCTCGTTCAGCGGCTCAACGATGTTCTCCTGAATATCTTTGGACGCGGTGCTGGTGTACTTGCGCAGATCGCGGAGCATCTTGCCCAGCTTGCGTGCGTATTCCGGCATCTGGCTGGGGCCGATGAATATAAACGCCACGATCACGATGACGACCAGCTCGGTAAATCCGATCTTCATGTTTACACGATTCCTTTCCGTCTCCTGGCCGGCCGGAAACCGGCTGCTTTGACTGCATTGATATGCCCCGCCTGTGCCGGCCCCGGGGATTCCAGGTGCCGGCCAAATTGCGGACACAGCAAGTATAGCATAATCCGCTGGTCTTGACCAGATGCTTTTTGCGGTTGGAAGGTAAAATTTATGCATATACCGGCGCAAAAGTCTGGTTTTTTCGGCCCTGCGGCGGGCCGGCAGGAGGCTCACTACTCTTCTATCAGAAAAATAGAGACGGATTATGAGTTAGGTATGAATTTTTTGTGAATCCTGCAAAAAAGCGCGTATAAAGGCCGGAAATGCCAAAACAAGGCAAAAACAGCGTCCGCCCATTGTTTTCTGCTGGCTGTATAAAAGGAGATATTTATACAGACGGGCGATCTGACAAGGGGGCGAAAAAAGCCTCCGCCCCAAAGGCTGGGGCAGAGGCTTGGGGGATGCGCGGTCAGGGGAGGGCTGTCAGTTCAGCTTCAGGTCCCCCTCTTTGATCCAGCCCATTTTCCGCTCGATCTCACAGAACAGGACGCTGAGCAGGGCGGGCAGCACAAAGCAGAGCAGCACCATGGCGGCCCAGTCCCAGGGGGTGATGGCGGCCTTGGCCCCGGAGGCCATGTCGCTGACCCAGCCGGTGTAGACGCCGATGGGGCCCACCAGGCCGCAGGTGCCCATGCCGGAGGAAACCGCGGCGCCGTTCATCTGGAAGTGGAACAGGCAGGTGGCCAGAGGGCCGGTGATGGCGCTGGCCAGGGTGGGGGCGATCCAGATCCGGGGGTTGCGGACGATGTTGCCCATCTGGAGCATGCTGGTGCCCAGGCCCTGGCTCACCAGGCCGCCCACGCCGTTTTCACGGTAGCTCATCACCGCAAAGCCCACCATCTGGGCGCAGCAGCCCGCCACAGCGGCGCCGCCGGCCAGGCCGGTGAGGCCCAGGGCGGCGCAGATGGCCGCCGAGGAGATGGGCAGGGTCAGGGCCACACCCACAATCACCGACACCAGGATGCCCATGATCAGGGGCGACTGCTCGGTGGCCCACATAATCAGGGTGCCCACCTGGTTGGCGGCCTCGCCGATGGGGGCGGCAATCAGCAGGGCCAGGGCCACCCCGGCAAAGATGGTCACCAGCGGGGTCACCAGGATGTCGATTTTGGTCTCCTTGCTGACGGCCTTGCCCAGCTCAGCGGCCACAATGGCGATCAGCAGGACGGCCAGCGGGCCGCCCGCCCCGCCCAGGGAGTTGGAAGCCCAGCCCACCGTCACCAGGCTGAACAGCACCAGGTTAGGGGCATGGAGGGCGCAGCCGATGGCGCAGGCCATGGCGGGGCCGCTCATGGCAGAGGCGTAGCCGCCGATGGTGGTCAGGGCCTCCACCCCCAGCTGCTGGCCCAGGGTGTTCAGGATGGTGCCGATCAGCAGGCTGGCAAACAGGCCCTGGGCCATGGCACCCAGCGCCTCAATCAGGTACCGCTGGGGTGTAATCACAATATCTTTTCGTTTTAAGAAATCTTTCACATTTTCCATCTTTTTACCGCCTTTCCGGTCCACGGGCCGATGGTGGCCCCCAAATGTTCTGCATCAGGCGGCAAACAGTATACCATACAGGTGTCAAGACAGCAAGAAGGAAACCATAATTTGGGCGATCTGCCAGAAATTGCCGGAAAATCGTGCAATGATTCTGGCTCCTGAAGCGTTTTAGAGCCAGTGCATCCTGACCGGAGCAGACGGGCCGGCAGCGGGGACGGCTGCGGCACGTCCCCGCGGACCCCATTCAAGATTGACGGCAGAGCGCATTCTGGTGTATACTTAGAGCACACATTTCGGATGTAATGGAGGCTGAGCAAAACGGAATGAGACGGAAGATTTCGACCTTGTTTTCAAGAAAATCAGGAAAGGGCCGCGATCTGGGCCAGTGCGCTGCAGCGCTGGTTATCGCTCTGACCTTGACTGTGACAGGGGCCGCCGGTTTTGCGGCGTCCCTTTTTGAGCCCCAGGCGCTCCTGGTGGAGCCTGTGGCTACTTATAAAGAAGAGAGCGCAACCCAAGAGGCCCAGCTCGCCGAGCAGGAACAGGAGACTGCCGGTGCCCAGGAAGCCCCTGCAGAGACCCCGGACCAGGCTGATGGAGGGCAGGCAGAAGCCGAGGCCCAGCCCGCCGAGCCTGCCCAGCCTGAGGCCCAGCCGGCCCGGGAGCCGGCAGCCGGCCAGGCCGACACAGCCCAGTCCGCGGAGGAAGCGGTTCAGCCCGCCGAGCCTGCCCCGACCGGGACCCAGCAGGCTGCGGCCCCTTCTGCCGAGGAAAACAGCCTGCCTGCGGCGGGTGAGGCTGTGGCCTTCGCCGCCGAAAACGGCACTGTCTGGCAGGAGATGACCGACGCCCTGGCCCAGGAGGACCCGCTGGCGGCCCGCTATGAGGCCACCACCATTACCCCCGACAAGAACGGCCAGATTACCCTGACCCCTGAGCAGTTCAGCCTGGCCCTGGAAAACCAGAGCATCGACTGGGACAAGGAAAACTGCTTCACCTGGTTCTTCAACTGGCTGTTCAACTGGCTGTTCCCCGAGAAGGAAACCCCGGCCTATTCCGGCTGGCGGACCGAGGGGGGCAAGACCTACTATTACGACGCCACCACCCATCAGAAGGTCACCGGCCTGCAGACCATTGACGACAAGATTTACTACTTCGACGCCAACGGCGTCCGCCAGGACAACGTGACCTTCGGCATTGACGTTTCCCGCTACCAGCAGAAGGTGGACTGGAAAAAGGTCAAGGCTGCCGGTGCTTCCTTTGTCATCATCCGCATCGGCTACCGCGGCTACGGCAGCGGCGCCCTGGTGCTGGATTCCATGTTTGAGAGCCATCTGTCCGGCGCCAAGGCGGCGGGCCTGAAGGTGGGCGTCTACATCTTCAGCCAGGCCATCAACGAGGATGAGGCGCGGGAAGAAGCTTTTGCCTGCGCCTATGTGCTGAACGGCCGGAAGCTGGATTACCCGGTGTTCTTTGACAGCGAGTACAGCACTTCCTCCCACACCGGCCGGGCCGACAACCTGACCAAGGCCCAGCGCACCGCCTGTGCAGTGGCCTTCTGCGAGGAGCTGAAGAAGTACGGCTACGAGCCGGGCGTCTACGCATCCACCAGCTGGTTCCAGAACCATCTGGACCTGTCGGCCCTGAAGGGGTACCGGATCTGGAATGCCCACTATGGCATCAGCGCACCCAGCATGAACTGCGACATCTGGCAGGGCAGCTGTACCGGCACCCTCAGCGGCGTCAGCAGCAGCGGTTTGGATTTGAACATCAGCTACATGGGATAACAGCCGCACCCTGTGCGGACAGTTGGGGGCAAACGCTATGGACCGTGACCACATCGGCCTGATCGCCTCGGATATGGATTACACCCTGCTGGATGAAAACGGGCATCTGCCCGAGGGGTTTGCCCGGCTGGTCCGGGCGCTGGAGGAATGCGGCATCTACTTTGCCGCAGCCAGCGGCCGGCCCCTGTATACCCTGGAGGCCATGTTTGCAGACCTGCGGGATCATATGGCCCTGATCGGGGACAACGGCGGCGCCATCCGCTGGCGGGGCCGGGACATTTACCAGTCCCGGATGCCGGCGGCAGACTACCGCGAAATGGCCCGTGCCACCCGGGAAGCGGGGGACGTAGGCGTCCTCTGCGGGCTGGAAAGCGCCTATGTGGAGCAGCAGTACCAGAATTACGGCCGGGTGATGAGCCAGTTTTACACCCGTGTCACCTATGTGGAGGACCTGACGGCCCTGGACGTGGCGGCCGACAAGTACACCATCTACCTGCCCCGGGGCAACGCCCAGGAGGCCTACAGCAAGACCTACGGCAAACTCTACGGCCAGCGGTTTTCGGTGGCGGTAGCGGGGCCCAACTGGGTGGACATCATGAACCACGGCGTAGACAAGGGCGCAGCCCTGCGGGCTTTGGGCCGCAGCCTGGGCCTGCAGCCGGCCAACCTGATGGCCTTTGGGGACACCTACAACGATGCCGAGATGCTCTGCACGGCCAAGTATGGGTTCCTGGTGGCCAACGGGAGCCGGGATCTCCGGGACCGTGTCCCCTTCCTGGCGCCGCCCCACTGGGACCAGGGAGTGGTCCGCATCATGCGCCAGGTCCTGGACCAGGACGGCTGGGTCGCCCCCACCGACTTCTCCCCCGCCCACTAACCTACTTTTCTGAAGAAAAGTAGGCAAAAGACTTTTTACTGGGTACCGGGCAACTGCTCCCACTCACGCTACACCTTGGGGGCGGCACACTTTGCCGCTCTTCGTCCACGTTTGGGCTGTGCCCGAGGATCCGGGGACGCTTGTCTGACCCAATCATTCAACCCCACACCACAGTTCAACCGCACACCACAGTAAACCCATCCTCGCTCCTTCCTGGGGCGGGGATTTTTCGTTTGATGTCCAGCCCGGCGGCGGGCGGGTTTCGATCAAAAATAAAAACAACGACCTCTGCTGTGAGGCCTTGCAGCCCCGCGCAGCCCGGAACCGGAAGGGGCAGCCCACAGCGCATTCCCCGGAGGGGATGCCCCGCAGCAAAAGCAAAACAGCGGACGCCGGAATCTTTTTGAAATTTCCTCTTGACATTGTACTAAAAAGCTGGTATCATAAATGGGCATTCGGTACGGCGTATGGGGTGCCCACGAGGAGAGATGTCCGAGTGGTTTAAGGAAGCAGTCTTGAAAACTGCCGTGCGGCAACGCACCGTTCTGGAGTAGTACTCAAGAGGCCGAAGAGGCGCCCCTGCTAAGGGCGTAGGTCGGGAAACCGGCGCGAGGGTTCAAATCCCTCCTACTCCGCCAGAAAACACCAGGAACCACAGGATGGTTTCTGGTGTTTTTGTTTTATTTCCATTGTCCCAAAAAGAAAGCGGCGGGCCGTCAGGCCTGCCGCTTTTTGTATGCTTTTTATTCTGCCAGGGAGAAGGTTACCGATACGTCCCCCGAACCCAGGGCGTCGGCCCAGCCGGTTAGATCGGTGACATGGCCCAGCCGGGTATAGCTCCAGCTGTTGGAGCCGTAGAAGATTACAATCTGATCCCCCTGGTACAGGACGATATCCCCCGGCTCGGTGGTGGTCTGGACGTCGCTGGCCGGGAGGCTCTGGCCCAGGGCACCTACCTTTTCAAAGCCGCCGTAATTGTCCATCTGGATGGTGACCGGCCCCTGGGCCAGCAGCTGGGCCAGGGCCTGGGCCGCAGCGTTTTGTTCCAATGCGGCGGTAAAGGATGCGCCGTTGACCTGTAGCTGAATGTGCATGGTGGTTTCCTCCTGTTGGGTGGTGGATGAAGCTGCGGCGCCGGTGGAAACAGCGCTGGAAGGCAGGCCGCCGCCGCAGCCGGCCAGCACAGCAGCTGCCAGGACAAGCACTGGCAGACGAAGGAGCAGAGAACGCATGGCAGAACCGCCTTTCGGATGAATGTAAGTGTTTTTGGCTTCTGCCATCAGTATAAGGCCGGCGGGACAAAATAGCAAATACCTGTCTGCAATAGGCTGCTATGCAGTTTGCACATAACAAAAGAGGCCGTGCAGTGCACGGCCCTGAAGGGAGTTCCGGAAATGTTAATCCCGCACCGAGACCGCTGAACTCTGGCGCAGACGCCGGTAGAAGATCGAGAAGCAGATCAGGTGGACGGCGCAGGTGACCACCCAGGTCGCCGGGTAGGACAGGTACAGCACAAACAGGCTGTGGAAGGCCACAAAGACGGTATAGATCCAGATCACCCGCAGCACGCAGGCGCCGGTCAGGGAGACGATGGTGGGGGTGACGGCGGCGCCCATGCCCCGGACCACGCCGCAGGTGACGTCCATCAGGCCGCACAGGAAGTAGGTCAGGCAGATGACCCGGATGCGCTCCAGGCCATAGGGCAGGATCTGGGGGTCGGAAGAATAGATGGACAGCAGCTGGCGGCCAAAGAACACCGCCAGGCCGCCCAGCAC
The DNA here is from genome assembly GCA_904394215.1 of uncultured Faecalibacterium sp. Lineage (GTDB taxonomy): Bacteria > Bacillota > Clostridia > Oscillospirales > Ruminococcaceae > Faecalibacterium. The sequence goes on along the minus strand of CAJFNF010000049.1, from coordinate 15,895 downwards.
CAGGCCGATCACCGTCACAATCATCAGGCAGTCACGGAGGATCAGGGGGATGCGGTCCTTCTTGCCGGCGCCGATGTTCTGGCTGGTGAAGTTCAGCGCCGCCTGGTACACCGAGTTCATGGCGGTGTAGACGAAGTTTTCAATGTTGGAGGAGGCAGTGCTGCCGGCCACCGCCAGGGTGCCGAAGGTGTTGATGGAGGACTGGATCAGCACGTTGGAGATGGAAAACACCACGCTCTGGATGCCGGCGGGCAGGCCCACCCGGATGATCTGCACCAGCACCGGCGGGCAGATCCGCATTTCCCGGGGATGGAGCTGGTAGTGGGTGCCCGGCTCGCTGAGGCACCGGAGGATCAGGAAGGCCGACAGGTACTGGGAGATGGAGGTGGCCAGGGCCACGCCTGCCACATCCAGCTGGAACACCAGCACGAAAATAACGTTGAGGGTAGCGTTGGTGATGCCGGCGGCGGTCAGGAAGAACAGGGGCCGGCGGGTGTCGCCGGTGGCCCGCAGGATGCCGGCGCCGAAGTCATAGAGCATCATGGCCGGCATGCCCACAAAGACGATTCGCATATAGAGGATGGACTGGTCCAGCAGATCGGCAGGGGTGTCCATCCGGCGCAGCAGGACGGGCAGCAGAGGAATGCCCACCACCACCAGCACCGCACCGCAGATCAGGGCCAGCAGGACAGCAGTGTGGACCGTGTCATGGACCCGGCGCCAGTCCTGGGCGCCGTAGCTGTGGGCCATCACGACGCTGCACCCGATGGACAGGCCCAGGAACAGGTTGACCATCAGGCTGTTCAGAGAGGAGGTGGCGCCCACAGCAGCCATGGCGCTGCTGCTGGCGAACTGGCCCAGCACGATGATATCGGCAGCGTTGAACAGAAGCTGTAGGATGCCCGAGGCCATCAACGGGATGGAAAAGCGCAGCAGGTTGCCCACCAGAGGGCCGTTGCACATATCCACATCAGGAGAATGCCGCATGAATTGTACGTACCTTCTTTCCGCAATTTTAAAGAATCAAAGAGGGCCCCAGGGCCCGTCAGATGCAAACGCATCCTAGTTTACTCCTTTCGACACAGAAAATCAAATATAGATTTGATATACTGCCCCCATCCTGCTGTATGGCAAAAGTCCGACGTTTTATGGAGGAAAATCCGCCCAAAACTGCCGCCCGAAGGACGGGCTGGCGGCCCTCCGGGGCTGGTGCTACCCTTAAACCGAAATCAAAAACCCATGACGGAGAAAGGAGTACCATGAAAGATATCATTGACGTCAGCCGGTACCAGGGAACCATCCACTGGGACAAGCTGGCCGGGAAGATCGGCGGCGCCATGCTCAAGACAGTGTCCACCAACAAGAGTTTCGGCGGCATCTACATCGACCCTCAGTTCGAGCGCAACTATGCCGAATGCAAGCGGCTGGGCATCCCGGTGGGGGTGTACTACTACACCTACGCCCAGGACGCCGCCACGGTGCAAGCCGAGCTGGCCAAATTGAAGGAAGCCCTGACCGGGAAAACCTTCACCCTGCCGGTGGCGGTGGACGTGGAGGATAACAAGCTGAAGCCCCTCTCGGCCGACGCCCTCACCGAGCTGGTGATCCAGGCCGCTGACACCATCGAGAGCTGGGGGCTGTATGCCATGGTGTACACCTACACTTATTACAACCAGACCGAACTGAACATGGACCGGCTGGCGGCCTATGACCTGTGGATCGCCGATTACCGGGCCAGCCGCCCCTCCCGCAAGCACGGGATGTGGCAGTACACCAGCACCGGGCAGCTGGAGGGCATCACCGGCAATGTGGACATCTCCCACGTCTACAAGGACTACCCGTCCGTCATCACCCGGGCAGGCCTGACCTGCCTGCGGGGGTGAGAGGATGGAGAGCATCATTGCAGCCGCCGTGTCGGGGGCAGTGACCCTCATCGGCGTCCTGATCGCCAACGGCAAAAACCAGGCCGTCACCGACACCAAGCTGGAAGAGCTGACCCGGGAGGTCCGGGCCCACAACAACTTCGCCCAGCGGGTACCGGTGCTGGAAGAAAAGCTCAAAGTCGCTGACCACCGCATCGAAGACCTGGAACAAAAACTGGAACACTGTGTCCAGCAGAAAGGAGGGATTGGATGAACGTATCCATTGGAACCATTGCCCGCACCGCCTGCCTGGCCCTGGCTCTCACCAACCAGATCCTGTCGGCAGCCGGCAAGCCGGTCCTGCCCATCGAGGACAGCCAGCTGGAGAGCCTGGTGACCACCGGCCTGACGGTGGCGGCGTCCCTGGCGGCCTGGTGGAAGAACAATAGCTTCACCCCGGCGGCCATCCGGGCGGATCAGACGTTGGAGGCCTTCCGGAACAAATGACCGGTGAAACCCGGGGGTTACCGCTTGACAAAGGGCGGGGGAGATAGTACACTCAACACAAAGGACTTCATCACCTTCACATAAAAGGTGAAAAAGATTCACAGTGGGGAAGTGTATCCGATGACTTTGTTTTCGTATGAGATCTTTGATGCGGTGGCACGGCAGGGCAGCTTCAACAAAGCTGCCCAGCAGCTTCATTTAACGCCCTCCGCCATCAGCCACGCCATTGCGGTGATGGAAGAGGAGCTGGGTTTTGCCCTGTTCACCCGGGGCAAAAGCGGCGTGACCATGACCAGCTATGGCGCCTCCCTCTACCCGGCCATCCGGGCGGTGCTGAACAGCGACGAGGCCCTGCAGCAGAGCATCGCCCGCCTCAACGGCCTGGAAAAGGGCAAGGTCCGGCTGGGCACCTTCAGCTCGGTGTGCACCCACCTGCTGCCCGGCATCCTGCAGAGCTTCAAGGCCCAGTATCCCCAGATTGAGGTGGAGGTCTACCAGGGCACCTATGACGACGTGAAAGAATGGCTCCGCAGCGGCCAGGTGGACATCGGGTTCCTGGCTTCCAGCTGCCAGGAGGAATTCACCCTGACCGAGCTGCTGCGGGAGCCGCTGCTTTGCCTGCTGCCGGCGGACTGGCCCGCACCTCCCGACGGGGTGATGACGCCTGCCATGATGAGCCAGAAGAACTTTGTGGTGCAGGGTGACGCCACCGATGCCGATATGCGGCGCTTCCTGAAAAAGTACAAGATCAGCGTCCAGCGCTGCTGCCACGTCATCGACGATATGGCCAACATCGCCATGGTGGAGGCGGGGATCGGCATGTCCATCCTGCCCCAGCTGACCATCAAGGACTGCAGGGCCAACATCCAGGTCTTCCCCATCGAGCCCGCCGAAGAGCGGGTGGTGGGCCTGGCGCTGCCCCGGCCGGCAGCCATGGCCCCGGCGGTGGAGCAGATGTTCCACCATATTGTGGAGTACTGCAAAAAGGAACAAGCGGAATAAAATCCCCCGGTTGCAAAAAACGGCAGCTGCCCTCAGGGCGGCTGCCGTTTTGCTGTGTCAGGGGGCGTCCCCCACCGACGGGCGGAAGGTGAAGCTCTGGACCCGGTCGATGATCCAGGAAGACAGGGTGACGGTCACCAGGGAAAAGGCGATCCGCCGCACCGGGATATAGCTGAGGGACAGCATCAGCACCACCAGGTCGGTGAACAGGTAGCACCGGGCCAGCCGCCAGCGGGTGACACGGGCAATGGTGAGGGCCAGGGCGTCGTCGCCGCCGCTGGACCCGCCCTGCCGGACGATGATCCCCACCCCGATGCCCACAAACAGGGCACCCAGCACCGCCGCTGCCAGGGGATGGCCCGACAGGTCGGGCAGCATGGGCGGGAACTGCTCCCACAACTTATAAAAGAGGGAGACGCTGAGGGTGGACAGGGCGGAAATTTTGATGAACCGCCCGCCCAGATACTTGAAGGCCAGCAGATAGCAGGTCAGATCCAGCACCGGGGTGATGAAGGCGGGGGATACTCCCAGCCAGTGCTCCACAAAGAGCATCAGGCCGATGACGCCGCCCTCGGTGATGCCGGTCTGCTGATGGATGTTGTGGATGCCGAAGGTGGCGATCATGGCCCCCAGGGCAATCAGGCCCATCCGCCGGAATGTGATACCGTCCAGCAGCCGGCGGACCTGGCGGGACAAAGCAATGCGAACCATACGAACTCCTCTTGCAATGGATGTTGTTTCGAGTACAATCATAGTATAAGGGATATAGCAACTATAATGTCAAGGGGGAGACCATGCAAGACCTCTTTTCCATCGGGGAGCTGGCCCGGTACCAGAAGATTTCCAAGCAGACTTTGATCTTTTACGATAAGATCGGGCTGTTCCGCCCGGCCTGGGTGGACCCGGACAACGGGTACCGCTATTACAGCGCCAGCCAGATCGACGATCTGGACACCATCCTCATTATGAAAAAGATCGGCTTTTCCCTGGCCGAGATCCGGGCCCACATGGAGCGCTACGATCTGGACAGCAGCCTGGCCTTGTTCCGCAGGCAGCTGGACGTCATCGACCAGAAAATCCAGGAGCTGCGGATGATCCGCAGCCGGGTCCAGAGCCGGTGCAGCCAGATGGAGTCGGCGCTGGACCGCTGCCGCCGGGACCAGGATATCCAGCTGGAGCAGGCGGGGGAGCAGGATCTGTTCTGCTGCCCGGTGGAACCACCCTACAGCCTGCGGGAGATCAGCATCGCCACCAAGGCCTGCTTTTCCGGGGCTTTCCAGCAAAAGCTGCCGGTGTTCTTCCAGTGCGGGGTGACGGTGCCCCTGGAGCGGATTCAGGCGGGGCGGTATACCGAGGCTTCCGAGGCGTTCCTGCCGGTGGAGGGCCCCTGCCAAACCCCCGGGGTCCGTCGGCTGGCGCCGGGGCTGCGGGCCTGCATCTATCATGTGGGGGACTACCCCTCCATTGGCCGGTCCTACCGGCGGCTGCTGGACTGGTGCCGGGCGCAGGGGCTGCGGATTGTGTCGGATTCCTATGAGTTTTGCATCAACGACTACCTGACCAGCGGCGACAAAAGCGAATATATCACCAAGATTGCATTTTATGTGGAAAACCAGGCATGAAAAAGCCCGCCGGCTGGGAAAACCGGCGGGCCTTTTGGTTGATGCAGTTAGTCCGATTCCGGGGTGCTGCGGGAGAACCGGCGGGGGGCCGGGTTCTCGCTGTCCTCGGGCCGGGGCGGGATGGGGGTGAGGCGGATTTCCGCCACCCGGCGGCGGGCGGTGTGGGTGACCACGCCGCTGTAGTTGCCCAGGCGGAAGCCGTCTCCCACCTTGGGCAGATGGCCGGTGATGTCCTGCAGCAGGCCGTTCACCGTGTTGGAGTCGCTGTCCTGGGGCGGGATGTCCAGTTTCTCATACAGGTCATCCACACTGGCCGAGCCGGACACCAGCCAGCTGCCGTCCGACTGGAGGCGGAAGTCCTCCACCGCCTCGTCGTGTTCGTCCCAGATCTCGCCCACCAGCTCTTCCAGGATGTCCTCCAGGGTGATGATGCCCTCGGTGCCGCCGTATTCGTCCACCACCACCGCCATGTGATGGTGCTCCTCCCGGAAGGTGCGGAGCATGGCGGAAATCTTGGTGGTGCCGGTGGTGAAGAGGGCGGGGGTCACCAGGCTCTGGAGGGTGGTCTGCTTGTGGAGGCGGGCCAGATAGAAGTCCTTTTCGTGGACCACGCCGATGATGTCATCGATGGTGCCGTGATAGACCGGCAGACGGGAGTAGCCCGATTCGGCAAAGACCTGGGCCAGCTCTTCCAGGGGGATGGTGTCCTTCACCGCCACCACGTCCACACGGGGGGTCAGGATTTCCTGGACCTCCACGTCGTCGAACTCAATGGCGCTGCGAATCAGCTCCCCTTCCCGGTCGGTGAGCTCACCCTCGCTCTCGGCCTCCGACACCATGGTGATCAGTTCACCCTCGGTGATGGTGTCGGGCTCCTCCTGGGCGTGGAAGAAGTGTCCGATCAGCTTTTTCCACTGGGAGAACAGCCAGTTCAGGGGGGTCAGCAGGGTGACAATCACCTGCAGGATGGGGGCCACCGCGGTGGCGAAGGATTCGGGGGATTCCTTGGCCAGACTCTTGGGGGTGACTTCGCCGAAGATCAGCACCACCACCGTCAGCACAATGGTGGAGACGGTGGGACCCCGTTCCGGGTCCAGCAGATTGATAAAGAGGACTGTGCCCAGAGAAGAGGCGGTGATGTTCACGATGTTGTTGCCGATCAGGATGGAGGACAGGAGCTTGTCATACTGACTTACCAGTGCCAGCACCCGCGCTGCCTGGGCGTCGCCGTTTTCGGCCCGGTTCTTCAGCCGGATCTCGTTCAGAGAGGAGTAAGCCGTCTCGGAAGCGGAGAAAAAGCCGGAAAGGGCAATCAGCACCACCAGCGCTGCAACGATCATCATACTGCCATCGTCCATAATGGATAAATCAACTCAACTTTCTTTTGATCCGATACAACAGGCCTCCGGGGGCCGCAGGCCAGCCCGGGGGGAACAGCCTGGTTCATGCAGTTCCGTTCCCTGCGGAAAGGTGGAAAATCCAACCAAAAAATGTGCCCCCCGGCGCCGGCTTCCGGCGACGGAAAGCACATTTCAATGCTATCATAGCATATTTAGCCCATGTGTGCAAGGGGCGGGGCCTTGGGGCCGCCCCCTTTTACAAAGGCTTTACCGCAGTACAAACTGGCTGCCGTCCCAGTCGATGGTCAGGGTGGAACCCTCGGTGAATTCGCCGCGGATGATGGCCTTGGCCACGATGGTCTCGATGCGGCTCTGGATGAACCGCTTGATGGGACGTGCACCGTAAACACTGTCGTAGGCGGCGTCCAGGATGGCGTCGCAGGCGGCGGTGGTGACATCCAGCTTGAGGTGCTTGCCCTCGTCCATCCGGCGGCGCAGGTCGTTGAGCTGCAGGTCCACAATCTTGCGGGCCTCCTCTTTGGTGAGGCTCTTATAATAGACGATCTCGTCCAGACGGTTCAGGAACTCGGGGCGGAACTTGGTGCGCAGCAGGGCGTCAATCTGGTGGCGGGCCTCGTCGCTCAGCTCGTTGGAGCCGGAGGCGCGGCGCTGCTCCAGATCGTTCAGGATGATGTCGCTGCCCAGGTTGGAAGTCAGGATGATGATGGTGTTCTTGAAGTCCACCGTCCGGCCCTGGCTGTCGGTGATCCGGCCGTCGTCCAGCACCTGCAGCAGGATGTTGAACACATCGGGGTGGGCTTTCTCCACCTCATCGAACAGCACCACGCTGTAGGGTTTGCGGCGGACGGCCTCGGTCAGCTGGCCGCCCTCTTCATAACCGACGTATCCCGGAGGCGCGCCAATCAGACGGCTGACGCTGAACTTCTCCATATATTCGGTCATATCAATCCGGATCAGGTTCTTCTCATCGTCGAACAGGCTCTCGGCCAGGGCCTTGGCCAGCTCGGTCTTGCCCACGCCGGTGGGGCCCAGGAACAGGAAGCTGCCGATGGGCCGGTTGGGGTTGGCGATGCCGGCACGGCTGCGGAGGATGGCTTCGCTGACCTTGGTGACGGCCTCGTCCTGGCCGATCACCCGTTTGTGCAGCACGTCGGCCAGATGGAGCAGTTTCTCCCGCTCGCCTTCCACCAGCTTCTCCACCGGGATGCCGGTCCAGCGGGCCACGATCCGGGCGATCTCCTCGTCGGTGACGCGGTCCCGCAGCAGGCTGGCCTCTTTCTTGTCGGCGGCCAGCTTTTCTTCGGCTTCCAGCTGTTTCTGGAGCTCAGGCAGACGGCCGTACTTCAGCTCGGCGGCCTTGTTCAGGTCGTATTCACGCTGGGCCTTCTCGATGGCGGCGTTGGTCTGCTCGATCTGCTCACGCAGGGACTGGACCTTGCTGATGGCGTTCTTCTCATTCTCCCACTGGGCCTTCATCTGCTTGAACTTGTCCTGCAGCTCGGCCAGCTCTTTCTCGATGTCCTTCAGGCGGCTCTGGCTCAGGGCGTCGGTCTCCTTCTTCAGGCTCACCTGCTCAATCTGCAGCTGGGTGATCTTGTGGGCCATGTCGTCCATCTCGCTGGGCATGCTCTCCATCTCGGTCTTGATCATGGCACAGGCCTCATCCACCAGGTCGATGGCCTTGTCGGGCAGGAAGCGGTCGGTGATGTACCGGTCACTGAGGGTGGCTGCCGCAATCAGGGCGCTGTCGTTGATCTTGACGCCGTGGAACACTTCGTACCGCTCTTTCAGGCCACGCAGGATGGAGATGGTGTCCTCCACCGAGGGCTCATCCACCTGCACCGGCTGGAACCGGCGCTCCAGGGCGGGGTCCTTCTCGATGTACTGGCGGTACTCATCCAGGGTGGTGGCGCCGATGCAGTGCAGCTCGCCCCGGGCCAGCATGGGCTTCAGCAGGTTGCCTGCATCCATGGCGCCGTCGGTCTTGCCGGCGCCCACGATGGTGTGCAGCTCATCGATGAAGAGGATGATCTTGCCCTCGCTCTTCTTGACTTCGTTCAGGACACTCTTCAGACGTTCCTCAAACTCGCCGCGGTACTTGGCGCCGGCCACCAGGGCGCCCATATCCAGGCTGAAGATGGTGCGGCCCTTCAGGTTTTCGGGCACATCGCCCCGGACAATCCGCTCGGCCAGGCCCTCGGCGATGGCGGTCTTGCCGACGCCGGGCTCGCCGATCAGGCAGGGGTTGTTCTTGGTCTTACGGGACAGGATCCGGATCACGTTCCGGATTTCCTGGTCACGGCCGATGACGGGGTCCAGCTTCTGCTTGCGGGCCAGATCCACCAGATCCTGGCCGTACTTCTGCAGGGCGTTGTAGGTTTCCTCGGGGTTATCGGTGGTGACCCGCTGGTTGCCGCGGACCGAGCTCAGCACCTTCAGGAAGCTGTCCTTGGTGATGCCGAAGGCCCGGAACAGTTCGGCAGTGTTGGTGTTGGTCTCGCTCAGCAGGCCCAGCATCACATGCTCGACGCTGATAAATTCATCCTTCATGGCCTTGGCTTCCCGGGCGGCAGCGCTCAGGACCTTGTCGGCGGCCTGGGAGATATAGATTTTGTCAGGGTCACGGCCCGAACCGGACACCCGGGGCAGGGCCGACAGTTTTTCAGCCACGGCGGCGGTGAAGCTGCCGGTATCCACGCTCATCTTCTGGAGCAGCTGGGGGATCAGGCCGTTTTCCTGGCTGGCGATGGCCAGCAGCAGGTGCTCCGGCTCCAGGGCGTTGTGCTGGTACTCCACGGCCAGCTGCTGGGCCGCCTGGATGGCCTCGATGGTTTTCTGTGTATATTGATTGGTATTCATAATGCTTCCCTCCATTCACCGGTGCGCCTCGGCGCACGCGGGGGTGCAGTGATGCCTGAAACGTTGCAGGGCTGCCGCCCGATTGACGAGCGGCACTGTCACTCGATGCGACAGGCTGCTAACAACCCGGCGCCGGGAACGAGCCCGGCCCAAAGCGGGCGTACAGTAATTTAAATTGGATCATGATGCCCACCTCCCTGATGATTTTAGCACTCTAGCCTTACGACTGCTAAGAGTATACGCCAACGGACCCGCCATGTCAAGAGGAAAGGGGACGAAAGACGGATGTTCACAAAAAGTTTACGCCTGGGGGCAGATCGACAAACATTTGGCAAAGCCGGCCCCTTTTGTTGTGGGAGCATCCAAAAAGGGTCCTGCGCTCTTGTAATAGAGCTGAAATCTGTGGTATAATGACACTGACCGGATAGGTATCTGCCGCCTGGATCCATGGCGGCGTCTTGTCTATGGAACAACATTAAACGGAGGGACGTAAGCAATGGAAACGTATGGCATTGAAAAGTACGGCATCATTGGCCCCAAGGCCGTGTACCGCAACCTGACCCCTGCACAGCTGGTTGAAGCTGCACTGCGCCGCGGCGAGGGCAGCCTGAGCAACACCGGCGCCCTGGTGGTGACCACCGGCAAGTACACCGGCCGCTCGCCCAACGACAAGTTCATCGTGGATACCGAAGGCGTTCACAACGAGATCGCCTGGGGCAAGGTCAACCGCCCCATCAGCCGCGAGAAGTTCGACGCCATCAAGGGCAAAGTGGCCGCCTACCTGCAGGGCCGCGAGATCTTCATCTTTGACGGCTACGCCGGCGCAGATCCCCGCCACACCAAGAAGTTCCGCATCATCAACGAGCTGGCCAGCCAGAACCTGTTCATCCATCAGCTGCTGATCCGCCCCACCGCCGTCATCGCCGGCAGCCAGTACAGCGGCGAGATCAAGAAGAGCGTCTTCTCCACCATGAACTACGTCATGACCAAGGAGAACGTCCTGCCCATGCACTGCTCGGCCAACATGGATCCCGAGACCCATGAGACCGCTGTCTTCTTCGGCCTGTCCGGCACCGGCAAGACCACCCTGTCTGCCGACCCCGGCCGCAAGCTGATCGGCGACGACGAGCACGGCTGGAGCCCCGAGGGCATCTTCAACTTCGAGGGCGGCTGCTACGCCAAGTGCATCAACCTGAAAGAAGAGAACGAGCCCGACATCTACCGGGCCATCAAGTTCGGCGCCCTGGTGGAGAACGTGGTCATGAACCCCGAGACCCGCGAGCTGGACTTCGACGACGGCAGCCTCACCGAGAACACCCGTGTGGGCTACCCCGTTGACTACATTTCCAACGCCCAGATCCCCGGCGAGGGCGGCATCCCCAAGGTGGTCATCTTCCTGACCGCTGATGCCTTCGGCGTCCTGCCTCCCATCAGCCGCCTGAGCAAAGAGGCCGCCATGTACCACTTCGTCACCGGCTTCACTTCCAAGCTGGCCGGCACCGAGCGCGGCGTCACCGAGCCCCAGCCCACCTTCTCCACCCTGTTCGGCGAGCCCTTCATGCCCCTGGATCCCCAGGTCTACGCCAAGATGCTGGGCGACAAGCTGGAGGCCTACGGCACCAAGGTCTACCTGGTGAACACCGGCTGGGCAGGCGGCAGCGCAGCTGCCGGCGCAAAGCGGATGAAGCTGAGCTACACCCGCGCCATGGTCACCGCTGCCCTGAACGGCGACTTCGACAAGGTGGAGTTCAAGCACCACGACGTCTTCAACGTGGATTATCCCACCAGCTGCCCCGGCGTCCCCGACGAGATGCTGGATGCCCGCGGCATGTGGGCTGACAAGGATGCCTACGACGCCCAGGCCAACAAGCTGGCCAAGATGTTCGAGGACAACTTCGCCAAGAAGTATCCCCACATGGCCGCTGAGATTGCCAACGCAGGCCCCAAGGCCAAGTAAGGCAGCTCTCCCCGCAGCATAAAAGATAAAAAGGCCCGCCGCCCCGAAAAAAGGGCGGCGGGCTTTTTGCTTTGTTTTGGAACGATTATTCGGGCTGGCCGGCCTCCCGGCAGGAGCTCTGGGCGTCGGTGAGGAGGGCCCGCTCCCGGATTTTGGCCAGGGTGGTCTCGCTGAGGACGTGTTCTGCCCGGCAGGCGTCCTCGGCGGCAGTCTTTTCGTCCACGCCCAGCTGGATGAAGAAGTGGGTCAGCAGCCGGTGCCGGCTGTAGATCCGCTCTGCAATTTCCTGGCCCGGGGGCAGAAGGGTCAGGTTGCCCTCTCCGTCCACCGCTATGTAGCCGTTTTCCCGCAGCTTTTTCATGGCGATGCTGACGCTGGCCTTGGTGAAGCCCAGCTCATTGACCACATCGATGGAGCGCACCTTGCCCTGGCGCTCGGTCAGCATCAGGATGGTTTCCAGATAATCTTCTGCGGACTGGTGGATGATCATGATGATTCTGCCTCCTGTTTTCTGCCCGGCGGGCAGGTGATTGCTATAAGAGTACCACAACCCGGCCTTTGACGCAAGGGCCGGGGCCGGAATCGGGCGGGGTGAAGGGCCGTTTTTACAGGCTGGCCAGGTAGGCGGCGGGGCCGGACTGGTACAGGTCCCCGCCCACGCTGTCCAGGATGACGGTGAGAGGCATATTCTCAACGGTGAGCCGCCGGACCGCCTCGCAGCCCAGGTCGGGCCAGGCGATGACTTCCAGGGAGGTGACGCTCCGGGCCATCAGGGCCCCGGCGCCCCCCAGGGCAGCCAGATAGACGGCGCCGTTGCGCTGGACGGCGGCCTTGACGGCGTCGCTGCGCTTGCCCTTGCCGATCATGATCTTGTTGCCCAGGTCCAGCAGCCGGGGGGACATGGCGTCCATCCGGCCCGAAGTGGTGGGGCCGGCGGAACCGATCACCTGGCCGGGGCGCTCGGGGGTGGGGCCCACGTAGTAGATGGCGCTGCCCTCGATGGGGAAGGGCAGGGGCTGGCCGGCGTCCAGGGCTTCCAGCATCCGCTTGTGGGCCTGGTCGCGGGCGGTGTATACCACGCCCGACAGCAGCACTGTGTCCCCGGCCCGCAGGGGGGCCAGGTCGGCGGCTGTGCAGGGGGCTGTCAGTTTGTATTCCATAGGGGTTAGACTCCTTTTATATGACAGGTAAATGCAGGTCACAGCTGGGCGGTGGCCCGGCGGGTGACGTGGCAGGAGACGTTGACGGCCACCGGCAGGCCGGCCACGTGGGTGGGCATCTGCTCGATGGCCAGGCCCAGGCAGGTGGTGCGGCCGCCGAAGCCCTGGGGCCCGATGCCCAGGCCGTTGATCTCCTCCAGCAGCATCCGCTCCAGGTCGGCATAGTAGGGGTCGGGGTTGGGGACGTCCAGGGGCCGCAGCAGGGCCTTCTTGGCCAGATAGGCCACCTTGTCAAAGCTGCCGCCCACGCCTATCCCCAGGATCACCGGGGGGCAGGGGTTGGACCCGGCCTGACGGACGGTGTCCACCACAAACTGTTTGAAGCCCTCCACCCCGTCGGCGGGTTTCAGCATGGCAATCCGGCTCATGTTCTCGCTGCCGAAGCCCTTGGGGGCCACCGTGATGGTGCAGCCCTCCCCGTTTACCAGGTGGACGGTGATGGCGGCGGGGGTGTTGTCCCCAGTGTTGCCCCGGCGCAGAGGATCGGCGGCAATGCTCTTGCGGAGGTAGCCGTCGGTGTAGCCCCGGCGGACCCCCTCGTGGATGGCGGCCTCAAAGTCCCCCTCGATGTGGACGTCGGTGCCCAGCTCCACAAAGACGCAGGCCATGCCGGTGTCCTGGCAGATGGGCAGGTTGGCCTGGCCGGCGGCGTCCAGGTTGTCGCAGAGGAAACCCAGGGTGGTCTTGGCCAGGGGCCAGGGCTCAGAGGCCCGGGCCGCCCGGAGGGCGGCCTCCACATCGGTGGGCAGGTGGGTGTTGGCCTGGATACAGAGGGCTGCCACCGCATCGGTGATCCGCTGGGCGGAAATGGTTCTCATGGCATTCCCTCCTTACAGCCGGGCCACGCCGGTTTCCTTGGCAGCCTTGGCCACGGCGTTGGCCACGCTCTCGGCCACACGGGGGTCAAAGGCGTTGGGGATGATGTACTCGTCGCTGCGCTCTTCATCGGTGATCAGGTCGGCGATGGCGTAGGCGGCGGCCAGCTTCATCTGGTCGTTGATGTCCCGGGCCCGCACCGACAGGGCGCCTTTGAACAGGCCGGGGAAGCACAGCACGTTGTTCACCTGGTTGGGGAAGTCGCTGCGGCCGGTGGCAATCACCCGGACACCGCCGGCCTTGGCCTCGTCGGGCATGATCTCGGGGGTGGGGTTGGCCATGGCAAAGACGATGGCGTCCTTGGCCATATGGCGGCACATCTCCACCGTCAGGCAGCCGGGCTTGGAGACGCCGATGAAGACGTCGGCCCCCTCGATGGCCTCGGCCAGGCCGCCCTTGACCTGGCGGGGGTTGGTGACTTCGCCCAGCCAGTTCTTGTGGGCCTCGGCGCTGTTGCAGCCCTTGTACAGGGTGCCGAACTGGTCCACGGCGATGATGTCTTTGGCGCCGGCGGTCATCAGCATCTTGATGATGGCGGTGCCGGCTGCGCCGGGGCCGTTCAGGACGATGTGGACGTCCTCCATCTTCTTGCCCACCACCCGCAGGGCGTTGATGAGGGCGGCGGTCACCACGATGGCGGTGCCGTGCTGGTCATCGTGAAATACCGGGATGTCCAGCTCCTTTTCCAGGGTCTGCTCGATCTCGAAGCACTCGGGGCTCTTGATGTCCTCCAGGTTGATGCCGCCAAAGGTGGGGGCGATGGCCTTGCAGGCCGCGATGACGCTGGCGGCGTCGTGGGCGTCGATGCAGACCGGGAAGGCGTCCACCCCGCCGAACTGCTTGAACAGGACGGCTTTGCCCTCCATCACCGGCAGGGCGGCCTCGGGGCCGATGTTCCCCAGGCCCAGGACGGCGGTGCCGTTGGACACCACCGCCACCATGTTGCTCTTAAAGGTATAGCGGTAGACGTCCGCAGGGTTGGCGGCGATCTTGCGGCAGGGCTCTGCCACGCCGGGGGTGTAGGCGGTGGCCAGATCATCCCGGGTCTTGACCTCCACCTTGCTGACAATCCCCACCTTGCCGTGGTGGGCCTCATGCATTTCCAGGGCTGCCTGATTGTAATCCATAGAACTCTCCTCCGTGTCTGGGATATTTTTTCCTATTGTAGCACAAAGGGCCGGGGGTTTTCCACCCGCAGGGGAAGATCTGTCGAAAGTTTATGGGAATTTTGTAAAAGAACTTTTCTTTTTCAGAATTCTCCGTTATACTGTGAAAGATAGACCCGGCCCGTCCGGGCGGTTTTTTGAGATCTGAAGCCGGCGCGGCCCCGGGGCTGCGCGGCATAGCATCAGGAGGTTTTCAATTTGAAGCATCTTCGTTCTGCTGCGGCCGCGGCCGCAGCGCTGGCGCTGGCCGTCTCGCTGGCCGGCTGCGGCGGGGCCGCCTCTTCGGCGTCCTCCAGCTCTCTGCTGGGCCCTGCCTCCAACTACGATTACCAGAACTTCAGCTACAGCCAGGGGCTGGACGACAACGGCCACTGGGAAGGGGTCACCGCTCTGGACTATGTGACCCTGCCCGACGACTACACCGCCATCTCCCTGAAGAAGGCGGATGTGGAGCCCTCGGAAGATGACATCCAGGCCCAGTGGGACAGCCTGCTGGAAAACTACCGGGTCAACGAGCCGGTGACCGGCCGGGCCGCCGAGAACGGCGACATTGCCAACATCGACTACAGCGGCACGGTGGACGGGGTGGCCTTTACCGGCGGCACTGCCACCGGCTATGACCTGACCCTGGGCAGCGGCAGCTTTGTGGACGATTTCGAGGACCAGATTGTGGGCCACAACGTGGGGGACAGCTTTGACGTCACCGTCACCTTCCCCGACGACTACGGCGATTCCACCGATGCCGACGGCAACACCGTCACCCTGTCGGGCAAAGAGGCTGTGTTCCATGTCACCCTCAACAGCCTGTCGGTCAGCGTCCTGCCCGAGGCCACCGACGCCTGGGTAGAGGAGAATTTCGGCACCCAGAATGACCTGCACACAGTGGACCAGGTGGACCAGTACTTCTACGACGGCCTCTACCAGTCCAACGTCACCAACGCCATTGTGGACTATCTGACCGAGAACGCCAAGGTGTCCAGCATCCCCGATGTGGTGCTGAACTACCAGGTCAACAGCCAGCTGAGCTACTACAGCAACTACGCATCCATGTTCGGCTACAACAGCCTGGATGAGTTCCTCTCCGGCTTCCTGGGCTACGACAACGCCGACGCCCTGCTGGCCGACACCGAGGACGATGTGGTGAAGTCCTGCCATCAGCTGCTGATCTTCCAGGCCATCGCCGAGAGCCTGAACCTGACCCCCACCGACGCCCAGCTGGAGCAGTACGCCAGCTACGCCGACAGCATGGGCCAGGGCTACGTCCACCTGCTGGCTCTCCAGGACTGCGTCCTGTCCACCCTGCGGGATGGCGTCCAGGTCTCCTGACCGGTTCCGACCATGCAACAAAAAGAGCCCTTCCGGATTTGAACCGCCCCATATTGTGCGGACAGTACAAAAAAGAAGCCTGCAAGGGGTGGAATAAACGAATCAAAGACTGGCCTGGCGAAGCGAGAGCGGAGCCA
>CAJFNF010000048.1 GCA_904394215.1 uncultured Faecalibacterium sp. | reverse complement strand
GCGCCGCCGTGTCTGATTGAAGGAGGAAACTGAATTATGGCAAAGAATACGCAGCCTATCGCAAAGCGTTGCAAGGCCCTGGGCATTTCTCCTGCAGTCATGGGCTATGCAAAGAAAAATACTACCCGCAACTCCAATGGCAACATGCGCAAGAAGCAGTCTGAGTATGCCATGCAGCTGAAGGAGAAGCAGAAGGTCAAGTTCATCTACGGTGTGCTGGAGAAGCAGTTCCGCAACACCTTTGAAAAGGCCGCTGCCCGTCCTGGCCAGACCGGTGAGAACCTGCTCCAGATGATGGAGTGCCGCCTGGACAACGTCGTGTTCCGCCTGGGCTATGCCCAGACCCGCCGCGACGCACGTCAGCTGGTGTCCCACGCTCACTTCACCGTCAACGGCAAGAAGGTCAACATCCCCTCTTACCAGGTGAAGGCCGGCGACGTTGTGGAAGTCCGCGAGTCCAGCCGTTCTTCGGCTAAGTTCGCCAAGCTCACCGGCCCCGAGGCACCCGTTGTGGCTCTGCCCGCATGGCTGGAGCGCGAGACCGGCACCCTGAAGGGCACCGTCACTCGTCTGCCCGAGCGCAGCGACATTGATTACGAAGTCGCTGAGCATCTCATCGTCGAGCTGTACTCCAAGTAAACCCATTGGGCGGGGTCAGCCCGCCGGATTCTTTTCAGAATTGCATAATGGGCCGATGGCAACGTCGGTTTTACAAGGAGGGCATTGTATATGATGGAGATTGAACGTCCCAAAATCGAAACGGCGAGCCTCTCGCCCGACGGCCGCTACGGTAAATTCGTAGCCGTGACCAGTGTCAAGATCGACGGCGTAGTCCACGAGTTCTCCACCATTGAGGGCGTCAAGGAAGACGTTACCGAAATTGTCCTGAACCTGAAGGGTATTGCTGCAAAGCTGTACTCCGACGGCCCCAAAACGGTGCGTGTTGAGGCAGTTGGACCCTGTGAGGTCACTGCTGACAGCATCAAGCAGGGCGACGAAATCGAGATCCTGAATCCTGAATGGCACATTGCCACCCTGGGCGAGGGCGGCCGGCTCGTTATGGAGCTGACCTTTGACAAGGGCCGCGGCTATGTGCCTGCAGAGCGCAATAAGCAGAGCCTCGTCGAGAAGAATGATATCAACACTCTTCCCGTCGACAGCATTTACACCCCCGTGCTGAAGGTGAACTACAGCGTGGACAACACCCGCGTGGGCCAGATCACCGACTACGACAAGCTGACTTTGGAAGTTTGGACCGATGGCACGATCAACGCGCAGGAGGCTGTGAGCCTTGCCGCCCGCGTGCTGACCGAGCACCTGAACCTCTTCGTCAACCTGTCGGATGAAGCAGCCGGCACCGAGATTATGGTGGAGAAGACCACCGACGACAAGGAAAAAGCCCTCGAGATGACCATCGAGGAGCTGGACCTGAGCGTCCGGTCCTTCAACTGCCTGAAACGTGCGGGCATCAACACGGTGGAAGACCTGGTCAGCAAGAGCGAGGACGAAATGATGAAAGTCCGGAATCTGGGCCGCAAGAGCCTGGAGGAAGTCATGGCCAAGCTTGACTCGCTCGGCTTCAAGCTGAACACAGACGATGATAACTAAAATAGTTTAAGGAGTGAAACGGGATGCCCGGTACCAGAAAGCTCGGTAGGACCACCGACAGCCGCAAGGCTATGATGCGCGCCATGGTCACCTACCTGTTAGAGACGGCTACATCACCAAGGAAGATGTGGCAAAGAAGCTGTTTGACGAGATCAGCCCCAAGTACGCTGACCGCAACGGCGGCTACACCCGCATCGTGAAGATTGGCGTCCGCCGCGGCGATGCCGCCGAGATGGCAATCCTCGAGCTGGTCTAATCTTAGATAAAGCAATTGGCCCCTGTCCGCAAGGACGGGGGCTTTTTGATTTTCTCAAAACCGATGTAGAAATCGTCACAATTCAATGGTACAATAAAAAGACAAGTGTACTGCCGGCGCCGTCCGGCCCGGAAAGGGGGATACAGCGTGAAAATCTGGACAAAACTGGCAGCTCTGCTGTGCGCAGTGCTGCTGCTGGCCGGATGCACTCTGCCGGGCCAGGAACGGACCACCGTGGAGGAGCTGCTGCGTGCCCCGCGGCTGGAAGGGGATTACGGCGAAATCCAGACAGCCCTGGACGGCTGGCTGGGCCAGAGCGCCCAGCTGAAATATCCCCTCAACGGGGACCTTCTGTCGCCCTTCCTGATGGGGGATTTTGACGGGGACGGCGTCCAGGACGCGGCGGTCCTCTATACCCTGATGGACACCCCCAACATCTACATCGCCCTGCTGCAAAAGGACAGCGCCGGGGCCTGGCAGGTGCGGGACACCATCGAGGGCCTCACCGAGACGGTGGACACCGTCCGCTTTGCCCACCTTCAGGAGGGGGGCGCCAACCAGATCATCGTGGGCTATACTGCCCAGCAGGAGGACAACTACCTGGCGGTCTATGCCTACCAGGACGGCAGGCTGGAAGCGATTTTTGCAGAGCCCTACGACCAGTACATTGTGGAGGACATCACCGGCACCGGCTATGAGGACCTGATTCTGCTGGGCACCGACGAGGAAGGCACCGCCCAGATCAAGCTGCTGAGCTCGGACCGGGAGGGGGGCTTCCGCCAGGCGGCGGTGATGGGCCTGTCGGCGGACAAATTTACCGGCTGTGCCTCCCTGGCCGCCGGTATGGGGACCTATGGGGGCCAGTATCTGGTACTGGACGGACGGACCGGCGTGTCGGGCACCAACCTGGCCTCGGTGCTGCTGCGGTACAACGAACAGACCCAGCAGATGGAGCCGGCCCGGCAGATCAGCGCCGACGACCTCTATGAGGCGTCCCTGCGGAATGTGCCGGATCTGGTGAGCCAGGACCTGGACCGGGACGGGGTGGTAGAGATCCCCACCCAGCCCGAGGGGGCCGGCCTCATCAATCTGAGCCAGGGCCGCCGGATGGACTTTATCCTCTGGATGGATTACACCAGCGCCCAGCCCCGCAAGAGCTTCGGCATTCTGGACGAGGAACTGGGTTTTTACATTGAATTGCCCATGGAGTGGTACGGCAGCCTGCTGCTCACCGACGGCCCCGAAGAAGACCAGGTGGAACTGCGGAGCCAGGATGGCCAGGTGCTGTATATGACGGCGCGGATCACCGGACTGTCTGACCGGTCCCCCGACTGGACCCGGCTGGGCGTGGTGTCCAACCGCCTGGTGGAGGCCCAGTTTGGCCCCGATGTGACTGTGTCGGATCCCCTGTACCGGCTGTCCCGCTCGTTGTATATCCTGTGAGGAGGTAAAAGGATGGTAAAAGTGCTAGTGGTAGAGGATGAGGCCAGCATCCGCGAAATGATCGCCCTGAACCTGCGCCGCAGCGGGATGGAAGTGCTGGAAGCCGGCAGCGCCGAAGAGGGGCTCACCCTGCTGGAACAGACCCCCGGGTGCAGCGCTGCCATTCTGGATGTGATGCTGCCGGGGATGAACGGCTTTTCCCTCTGTGAGACCATCCGCCGGACCAATCAGAAGATCGGGATCATCATCCTCAGCGCCAAGGGCCAGGAACAGGACAAGATCCGGGGCCTGTCCATCGGCGCCGACGACTATATGACCAAACCCTTCTCGGTCAGCGAGCTGCTGGCCCGGGTGGAGGCTTTGTGCCGCCGTGTGGCCCGGAGCAGCGGCAAGGAAGAGGGGGAGGGCCCCACCGCCATGGTCAGCGGGGAATTTATCCTGGATGAAAACCGCCGGCTTCTGCTGAAGGCGGGCAGGCCCATCGAGCTGACCCAGGTGGAGTTCCAGATCATGGAGCTGTTTTTCCACAGCCCCGGCACTGCCCTCAGCCGGGAAAAGATCCTGAAAGGGGTCTGGGGCGAAAACTATTTCGGGGACGTCAAGATCGTGGATGTGAACATCCGCCGGCTGCGGATGAAGATCGAGGACGAGCCTTCCAGCCCCACCCATATCATGACAGTCTGGGGCTACGGCTACCGCTGGGAGGAGTGAGGGCCCTGCATGATCAAGCGCCTGAAACGTAAGAAACGCACCGGCGGCCGGGGTACCGGCCTGCGGAGCAGCATCACCCGCCGGTGGATCCGGGGCAGCCTGCTGGTCACCGTCCTGCTGCTGCTGGTGATTGAGGGGATGTTCCTGTACAGCACCGTCAGCGGATACTATGACAGCGTGCAGCAGAACATGTACCAGCGGTTTTCCTCCATCAGCGGCCAGCTGAAGGTCTACAGCGGGGACACCCCCCAGCGGACGGCTTCCAGCCGCAGCCTGGCCCTGCGCCGGATGGTGGAACAGTTTGCCGACAAGGACAAATATGAGTTTATGCTGCTGGACGGCCAGGGAAATGTCATTGCCAGCACCAGCGGCACCAGCGCCGCCGGCATCATTGTGCAGGAGGATTTTGAACAGGCCCAGACCGACGCAGACGGCTATGGCACCGCGGTCTATACCACCTCCACCGGGGAACTGGTGATGTCGGTGTGCTGCCTGGTGCCCTATGACGCCGAGGAGATCGCTGCCATGCGGCTGGTCACCAGCCTGGCGCTGGTCCGCCAGCAGATTGACAGTGCCTTTCTGCTGAGCCTGCTGGTGGCGGCGGTGGCCCTGAGCTTTGCGGTGGCCTCAGGCCTGTACTTTGTCCGCAGCATTGTGGCCCCGCTGGGCCAGGTGGAGCGGGCGGCCGCCGATATTGCCCGGGGGGACCTGGGGGTCCGGCTGCCCGAGACCAACCCGCCCCGGGACGAGATGGACCGGCTGCGGGGCAGCATCAACCGGATGGCCCAGGGCCTGGCCGAGACCGAGAAGATGAAAAACGAGTTCATCTCCTCGGTGTCCCACGAGCTGCGCACCCCCCTGACCTCCATCCGGGGGTGGGTGGAAACCCTGGAGAGCCTGGACGACCCGGGGGACGACAACTACCGTAAGGGCCTGGACATCATCCACAGCGAGACCGGCCGCCTCTATCACATGGTGGAGGAACTGCTGGACTTCAGCCGCCTGCAGAACGGCGGCATCCACATGGAGTGCCGGCCCCTGGATCTGGTGGCCGAGCTCACCGATGCGCTGCTGTTCTGTGAGCCCCGGATGCACCAGGAAGGGCTGGAGCTCCACTACACCGAGCCGGAAGAGATGATCCCGGTGTACGCCGACCCCGACCGGCTGCGGCAGGTGTTCATCAACGTCCTGGACAACGCCATCAAATATTCCGTCCCCGGCGGGCGGATCACCGTCAAACTGTGGGCGGGAGAGTATAAAGCCTTCATTGAGATCATCGACCAGGGCCGGGGGATTCCCCCCGAGGACCTGGGCAACGTTAAGGCCAAGTTTTTCAAGGGGAGCAATGCTGTGCGGGGCAGCGGCATCGGGCTGGCCCTGGTGGATTCCATCATGACCGCCCTGGACGGCACCCTGGATATTCGCAGCACCCTGGGCCACGGCACTGTGGTCACCCTGGGCCTGCCGCTGTACAAGATCTGAAAAAGCAGGAGTGAACAAGACCAATGAACCAACAAGCCAAAAAAGAATGTTTCAAGACCAGCGTGGGTGGTCAGGCACTGATGGAAGGCATCATGATGCGGGGCCCCAAGCTGATCTGCTGCGCCGTCCGCAAGCCGGACGGCACCATTGAGACCAAGACCGACCCGGTGCCCGCCCGGAAAGCCTGGATGAAGATTCCCATTGTCCGGGGGGCCGTGGCCATGATCGAAAGTCTGATCATCGGCTACCAGTATATGATGTACTCGGCTCAGGTCAGCATGGGGGACGACTACGACGAGGAAGAGGAAGAGACCGCCTTTGAAAAGTGGGTGGGGGAGCATCTGGGCGAAAAAGCCGAGAAGGTGCTCCTGACTGCTGCCGCCGTGGTGGGCGGCCTGGGGGCCATTCTGCTGTTCACCGTCCTGCCCACCCTGGTGGTGGCAGCCCTGGGACACTTTGTGGAGCTGGGCCGCTGGCCCCGGGTCCTGATCGAGGGCGTCCTGAAGGTGGGCATCTTCCTGACCTATATGTATCTGATCTCCCGGATGAAGGAGATCGAGCGGGTGTTCCGGTATCACGGCGCCGAGCACAAGACCATCGCCTGCTATGAGGCAGGGGAGGAACTGACGGTGGAGAATGTCCGCAAGTATACCCGGTTCCATCCCCGGTGCGGCACCAGCTTTTTGATCCTGGTGGTGATCGTCAGCGTCTTTCTCTACAGCGTCCTGCCCTGGAGCAATGCAGGGCTGCGGGTGGTGCTGAAACTGCTGCTGCTGCCCCTGGTGATGGGGATCAGCTATGAGCTGCTGAAATGGTGCGGCCGCTCGGACAGTGTCATCAGCCACTTGGTGCGCCAGCCGGGTCTGTGGGTCCAGCGGCTCACCGTGTTCGAGCCGGAGGACAGCATGATTGAGGTGGCCATCGCCGCTGTCAAGCCGGTGCTGCCTGAGAACCCCGAGGAGGGCAGATGGTAACCGCCGGCCTGTCCCCCCGGCAGGCCCTGGCCCAGGTCCAGGCCCGGCTGGAAGAGGCCGGCTGCCCCGACGCCGATTTTGATGCCCGGGAGCTGTTCCGGCTGGCAGCAGGGCGGGATCCCCGCCTGTCCGGCCAGCCCCTCAGCCCGGAAGAAGCGGCCAGACTGGAACAGGTGACCGTCCGGCGGGCGGGCCGTGAACCGCTGCAGTATATCTGCGGCCGGTGGCCTTTTTTGAACTTTGAGCTGGCGGTGGGGCCGGGGGTGCTGTGCCCCCGGGCCGACACCGAAGTGGTGGCCGAGGCGGCAGTGGAACAGCTGGAAGGGGTGGAGAACCCCCGGGTGCTGGACCTCTGCGCCGGCACCGGCTGCCTGGGGCTGGGGGTCAAAGCCCTGCGCCCGGATGCCGCCGTCACCTGCCTGGAAAAAAGCCCCGAAGCCCTGCGGTATCTCCGGGAGAACGCCCGCTGCGCCCTGCCGGGGCAGAGGGAACCGGCGGTCCAGGTGGTGGAAGGGGACCTGTTCACCTACTGGCAGTCCCTGCCTGCCGGCGGGCTGGACCTGATTGTCTCCAACCCGCCCTACCTCACCGCGGAGGATATGGCACATCTCCAGCCCGAGACGGCCCGGGAGCCCGCCATGGCCCTGGCTGCCGGGGCGGATGGCCTGGACTTTTACCGGGCCCTGGCCCTGCATTACCGGGCTGCCCTGCGGCCCGGCGGGGCCCTGGTGCTGGAGATCGGCTGGCAGCAGCGCCAGGCCGTCACAGACCTGCTGGCGGCCGCCGGCTGGACCGGCATCCAGTGCCGCCAGGATTACGGCGGCAACGACCGGTGCATCCTGGCCCGGGCCTGAACAGGATATTTGGAAGAACTCCACAACTTACTGTTGTAATTCCCTCGATTTGTGGTATACTATAGGGGAAAACAATTCTGGAATGGATCATCAGTAAAGGAGCATCAGGGTATGGCAAAAAATCAGAACAACGCTGTGGCTTCGGCCATCAAAAAAACCGAGCCCGACGCAAAGAAAGAAGCCCTTTCCACCGCACTGGCCCAGATTGAGAAACAGTTCGGCAAGGGCGCCATCATGAAGCTGGGAGACAGTGCTGCCCTGCAGGTGGAGGCAATCTCCACCGGCAGCCTGGGCCTGGATCTGGCCCTGGGTGTGGGCGGTGTGCCCCGCGGACGAATCATTGAAATTTACGGACCCGAGTCCAGCGGCAAAACCACCCTGGCCCTGCACATCCTGGCTGAAGCCCAGAAAAAGGGCGGCGAGGTGGCCTTCATCGACGTGGAGCACGCCCTGGACCCCAACTATGCGGCGGCCCTGGGTGTGGACATCAACAGCCTGTTGGTGAGCCAGCCCGACACCGGCGAGCAGGCCATGGAAATCTGTGAGGCCCTGGTCCGCTCGGGGGCCATCGACGCCATTGTCATCGACTCGGTGGCCGCCATGGTGCCCCGGGCTGAAATTGAAGGCGAGATGGGCGACAGCCACGTGGGCCTGCAGGCCCGCCTGATGAGCCAGGCCATGCGGAAGCTGACCTCGGTCATCGGCAAGACCAACACGGTCTGCGTCTTCATCAACCAGCTGCGCGAAAAGGTGGGCGTCATGTACGGCAACCCGGAGGTCACCACCGGCGGCCGGGCCCTGAAGTATTACGCCTCGGTGCGGATTGATGTCCGCCGTGTGGAGGGCCTGAAGGATTCCTCGGGCCAGTTCATCGGCAACCACACCCGTGCCAAGGTGGTCAAGAACAAGGTGGCGCCCCCCTTCCGTGAGGCCGAGTTCGACATTATGTTCGGCAAGGGCATCTCCAAGATGAGCGAGCTGATTGACGTGGGCGTCAAGCTGGGCATTGTCCAGAAGAGCGGCGCTTGGTTCAACTACGGCGACGTCCGTCTGGGCCAGGGCCGTGACAACGCCAAGCAGTTCCTGGCGGACAACCCCGAGATCGCCAACGACATCGAGAGCCAGATCCGGGCCAACGCCGACAAGCTCTACTCCACCGGCCGCCGGGGCGCCCTGGCCAAGGGCAGCGCCGCTGTGGCCGCCCAGGAGACCAAAGCGGCCCCCGCTGCCGAGGACAAGGATGCCGGCCCTGTGGTCAAGGCTCCGGCCCCCAGCAGTGAGAGCGAGCTGGACATCATGGTGGAGGATTAATCCATGGCCTGGCACCGCAGAACGCCCCAGGAACCCTTGGATGACCCCAACGAGGCCCGGACCCGGGCCCTGGCCATGCTGACAGGGCGGGACTATGCCTCGGCGGAACTGTACCAGAAGCTGTGCACCCGGTTCACCCCTGAGGCCGCCGCTGCTGCGGTGGCGGGGCTGGTGGAGGCGGGCCTGCTGAACGACGAGCGCTATGCCCGCTATAAGGCCGGCAGCCTCCAGCGGGCCCGGAAAAGCCGCCTGGCGGCAGCCATGGCCCTGCGGAACAAGGGCCTCGCCGACAGCCAGATTGACGCGGCCCTGGACGCCGCCTATGCCCCCGACGAGGAAGGCACCGACCCCGAGCTGGAAGCAGCCCGGGCCCTGGTGGCAGGGCAATACCGGGCCAAGCTGGCAGCAGGGCGCCGGGATCTGGTGGCGGCCGCCCTGGCCCGGCGGGGATTCCCCCACCGTGTGATCCGGCAGGCCCTGGACTACGACCCCGAATCATCAACCTGAATACCAAAAAGAAAGACGAGCAACAAGATGAAAATTGCCTGTGTATCCCTGGGCTGTCCCAAAAACCAGGTGGACCTGGACGGGATGGTCTACACCCTGCTGTCTGCAGGGCATGAGACGGTGGCCGAAATCAGCGACGCCGACGTGGTGTTGGTCAACACCTGCGGCTTCATTGAGAGCGCCAAGACCGAGGCCATCGAGAACATTCTGGAGGCCTGCAGCTACAAGCAGCAGAACCCCAACCTGAAGGTGGTGGTCACCGGCTGCCTGGCCGAGCGCTACCGGGACCAGATCCGCACCGAGATCCCCGAGGTGGACGCGGTGGTGGGCTGCGCTTCCGACGGCATCATTGACCAGATTGTGGACCGGGTCACCGGCGGCGAGCAGCTGGAAATCTACGGCCCCAAGCGGGACTTCCCCCTGGGGGGCAAGCGGGTCATCGGCACCCCCTCCCACTACGCCTACTTAAAGATTGCCGAGGGCTGCAACAACCGCTGCCACTACTGCGCCATCCCCCTGATCCGGGGCCCGCTGCGGAGCCGGGATATGGATGACTGCGTGGCCGAGGCCCGGTGGCTGGCCAGCGAGGGGGTCAAGGAACTGATCGTGGTGGCCCAGGATCCCACCGCCTACGGCGAGGACTGGGGCAAACCCGGCAGCATCTGCACCCTGCTGGACCGTCTGAATGCCATCGACGGCATCCAGTGGATCCGGATTCTCTACGCCTATCCCGAGCGGATCACCGATGACTTCATCGCCGCCATGAAGCGGAACGACAAGGTGCTGCCCTACCTGGATCTGCCCATCCAGCACTGTAACGATGAGATCCTCCACAACATGAACCGCCGTTCCACCCGGGCCGAGCTGCTGGAAGTGATCGGCCGCCTGCGGGCCGCCATCCCCGGCATTACCCTGCGGACCACCCTGATTGCAGGCTTCCCCGGGGAGACCGAGGCCCAGTTCGAGGAACTGTGCGAGTTCGTCAAGGAGGTCCAGTTTGACCGCCTGGGCTGCTTCGCCTACTCCGCCGAGGAGAACACCAAGGCTGCCCTGATGGAGGGCCAGCTGGACCAGGAGACCAAGGACCGCCGTGCCGAAATTGTGATGGACATCCAGACCGGCATCATGGCCCGCAAGCAGGCCGAAAAGGTGGGCCAGACCCTGCGGGTGATCTGCGACGGACTGGACGACGAGAGCGGCCTGTACATCTGCCGGACCATGGCAGACTCCCCCGAAATCGACGGCGCCGTCTGCGTGGCCAGCGAGGAGCCCCTCTATCCCGGCCACTTCTACGACGTGAAGATCGACCAGAGCGACCTCTACGACCTGTACGGCCAGGTGGTCGGTGAGTCGACAAATGGGAATATTTGAACGAAAAACTCCTATATGGAATCAAACAAAAGGAACTCTGCACTGTACAATTTGTCATAAAAATGATTAATATGACAGAGCGGAGCTAAAGAGGAGGAATCCTGGATGAACCTGCCCAATAAACTGACCCTGGCCCGGATTTTGCTGGTGCCGGTGTTTATGGTGTTCACATCCCTGACCCAGTACAATACCGAGGGCTACCAGCCGGTGTGGTATCTGGCCGCCGGCATCGTGTTTGCCCTGGCCAGCTTTACCGATTACCTGGACGGCCATCTGGCCCGCAAGTGGCACATGATCACCGACTTCGGCAAGTTTGCCGACCCCTTGGCCGACAAGCTGCTGACCACGGTGGCCTTTCTGTATATGATGCGGGACGGCGTCTGCTCGCCGGTGGTGCTGGCCATCATTCTGGCCCGGGAGTTTGCGGTGTCGGGCCTGCGGATGGTGGCGGCCGGCGCCAAGGACGGCAAGGTGATTGCCGCCAACATGTGGGGCAAGGTCAAGACGGTGCTGCAGATGCTGAGCATCATCTTCTACTACTTTGCCGCCGCCCTGGCCGGGCCCTCGGATGTGGGGGCTGTGGATCTGATCGGGACGGTGCTGTGCTGGCTGGTGGCTGCGGTCACCGCCATCTCGGGCATCAAGTACCTGGTGGACAACCGGCACTTCATCAACACGGCAAAATAAAACAGGGCGGGCTTTTACAGCCCGCTCTTTCTGTTGGGAGGAACAACCATGCACACAAGCCGCCTGCAAAAACTGCTGTCGGTTCTGGCCAACCTGGCCATCGTCTGGATGGAAACCAAGGCCATCCCCCTGAGCTGGAGCGGAGTCCATGAGCAGATGTTCATCTTTTACACCGAGCTGTCCAACCTGTTTGCCATGGCGGTCTGCCTGGTGACGGCGGTGTGCCAGCTGGGGGCCTTTGTCACTGGGGGCGAGATGCCCCGCCCGGTGCGGACCCTCAAGTACATTGTTACCAGCTGCCTGATGATGACCTTTCTGACGGTGGTGTTTGTGCTGGCCCCCATGTATGGTCCCGACGGCCACTACGTGATGCTGCTGACCAGTTCCATGCTGTACAACCACTTTTTGAACCCGGTGGTGGCCTTCCTGTCCTTTGTGCTGCTGGAGCGCAGCACCCCGCTGCCCCGGCGGACGGTGCGCCGGGCCATGATCCCCACCCTGCTGTACGGCAGCGTGGTCCTAGCCGCCAACATTGCCAAAGTGTATAAAGGGCCATATCCATTCCTGTATGTTTATGAGCAGCCGGTGTGGATGTCCTGCGTCTGGGCGGTGGTGATCCTGGGCAGCAACTACCTGATTGCCCTGGCGGTATGGAAACTGGCGGGGGGACGCCGGGCCGCTTGACGGGGCTTTGGCTTTTGGGTACAATAAAGAAACAGAATCAATGCCCTGCAGGGCAGCAAGAAGATACGGAGGTTGCGAGCAATGGCACGAAAAATTGGTATTTTGGGTGCAGGCACCTGGGGCATTGCCCTGGCACGGATGCTGGCGGTGAACGGCAGCGATGTGCTGGTCTGGTCTGCCATCCCCAAGGAAGTGGATGACCTCGCACGGACGCGGGTCCATCCCAATCTGCCGGGGATGGTTCTGCCCGAATCGCTCCGGTTCACCAAGGAGCTGTCCGAGGCCTGCAACGGCCAGGATATTCTGGTGTTCGCGGTGCCCTCGGTGTTTGTCCGCTCCACCGCCGCCAAGGCCCGGCCCTTCATCCGGTACGGCCAGCTGATTGTGGATGTGGCCAAAGGCATCGAGCCCGAGAGCCTGATGACCCTGACCGAAGTGATCGCCGACGAGCTGGGCAAGGAAGACGGCCCCCGCGGCATCCGGCTGGTGGCCCTGTCCGGGCCCACCCACGCCGAGGAGGTGGCCCTGGACCTGCCCACTACCATTGTGTCGGCTTCCCCTGATCTGGAGGCGGCCGCCATTGTCCAGGAGGCCTTCACCAACAAGTGCATGCGGGTGTACACCAACCCCGATATCAAGGGGGTGGAGCTCAGCGGCGCCCTCAAGAACGTCATCGCCCTGGGGGTGGGCATCTCCACCGGCCTGGGCTATGGGGACAACACCCGTGCAGCCCTGATCACCCGGGGCATTGCCGAGATTGCCCGTCTGGGCACCGCCATGGGCTGCAACATCCACACCTTTGCAGGCCTGGCCGGCATCGGCGACCTGATCGTCACCGCCACCAGCCAGCACAGCCGGAACAACCGGGCCGGCCAGCTGATTGGCCAGGGCCGCACCCCCGAGCAGGCGGTGAAGGAAGTGGGGATGGTGGTGGAAGGCATGAACGCTCTGCCCGCTGCCATCGAGCTCAGTGACCGCTACCAGGTGGAAATGCCCATCGTCCGGGCGGTGAACGCCGTGGTCAACCAGGGCATGAGCCCCGCTGAAGCGGTGAATTCCCTGATGGCCCGTGACCCCAAGGGGGAACTGACCTTCTGATCGAACTGCAAAACGCAAAGACCCCTGTCCGCAAGGACAGGGGTCTTTTGCGCAAAAGAGGGAAAAGGGAGAATTCAGTACAACTCTGTGATGATTTGGACGCAGCGGTCGATGCCCAACGTGCCGCTGTTGAGGGTGAGGTCATAGTTCTGGGCATGGCCCCACTTCATATCGGTGTAGAACCGGTGATAGGCGGCCCGGCGCTTGTCTTTTTCCCGGAGGCGCTGTTCGGGGGATTCTTCCCGCTCACCGTAGACTTCCACAATCCTCTTGGCGCGGAAATCCAGATCGGCATGGATGAAAACCCGCAGACAGTCGGCTGTATCCCGGAGGATGTAGTCGGCGCAGCGGCCCACAATCAGGCAGGGCCCTTTCTGGGCCAGATCGGTGATGATCTTATACTGGACCTTCCAGAGGTAGTCGGCATTGCTGTGGCCCTGAAGGTGGTTGGTAAAGGCCGAGGCCAGAAAACCGCCGGTAGAGTCCTCGCCGGCATCCTGCACGTAACCTTCGTGAAAGCCGCTCTGTGCGGCGATTTTCTGGATCAGCTCCTGGTCGTAGCAGGGAATGCCCAGGGCCTGGGCGGCCTTTTTGCCGATGGTGCGGCCGCCGCTGCCAAACTCACGGCTGATGGTGATAACGCGGTTTTTCATGGTGACACTCCTTTCAGGGAAAATGGAAAATCATGCGGTAGCTTTAGCGGCAGAGGCGCGCTCCGCCACTTTCAGCTGGCTGCGCTCGTAAATCAGAAGGCCCAGTGAGAGCAGGAAGGCCAGTCCATCGGCCACGGGACCGGTCCACAGGACGCCGGCCACCCCCAGGAAGCGGGGCAGGATCAGGGCTGCAGGGACAAAGAAGATGATCTGGCGGGCCAGGGACAGGATGGCAGACTTGATGGGCTTGCCCACCGCCTGCAGATAGACCGACACCACCGTCTGAAAGCCGGTGAAAGGGCACAGCAGCAGGAAGATGCGGAAGGCCATGACGGCAAATTCGTTGTAGAGGCCTTCCTCCGAGCCAAAGAGGGAGACGATGGTCATGGGGGTGAACTGGAACACCAGGAAGGCAATGATGGAAATGATCTCCGAGATCATAAAAGCAATATCCAGTGCCTTTTTAACCCGGAGGTAGTTCTTGGAGCCGTAGTTGTAGCCGATGATGGGTTGTGTACCCACCGCAATGCCTACCAGAATCGAGATCAGGATCTGGTTGACCTTCATGACAATGCCGGTGGCGGTGAGAGGAATTTCAGAGCCATAGACCGACTGGGCACCGTAGGAGGCCAGCAGGTTATTGGTGAGGGCCATGACAATGGTGATGGCGAACTGGGTGATAAAGCTGCTGATGCCGAAGCTGGCAATCCGGACGCAGGTCCGGGGCTGCAGCCGGAAGGAACCAAGGTCAAAGCGGAGGGTTTTGAACCGGGGCAGCTAGATCACCGAAAAAACAAAGGATGCCACCTGGCCCATGACGGTGGCGATGGCCGCGCCCTGGACCCCCATGTGAAAGACGAAAATCAAAACAGGGTCAAAGATGGTGTTGATCACGGCGCCCAGGGCCATCGAGAACATGGCATATTTGGGGCTGCCGTCGGCCCGGATCATCGAGTTGATGGCGCCGGGGATCATCATAAAGGGCAGGCCGATGCCAATGATGGTGCCGTACTGCAGGGCATAGGGCCGCAGCATATCGGTGGTGCCGAAGAGATCCAGGATGGGGTTGATGCCGATGAGGAATACCGCGGCCAGAAGAATGCTCACCACGGTCACCAGGACAATGGCGTTGCCGACGCCCTTTTTGGCGCTTTCAATGTCGCCCTCGCCCAACTTCAGGCTCAGATAGGCGGCGCCGCCGTCCCCGATCATCAGGGAGAGGGAAAGGGCCACAATGGTGATGGGAAAGACGATGTTGGTAGCGCCGTTGCCCAGATAGCCCACGCCCCAGCCGATGAAGATCTGGTCCACGATGTTGTAAAGGGAATTCACCAGCAGGGAGATGACGCAGGGAATGGCGAATTTTGCAATCAGCCGCCCGATGGGTTCGGTGGCAAAAATGCTGCTGGATGGAGATTCGGTTTGTTCCATGTTTATACGCTCCTTCTGTTTCAAAATGGATTTATAAGTAACTAGTTACCTATTTGGGCAAAAAGGAGGCAGTGTGCTGACTGCACACCGCCTGCGGCATGAGCCTGGAAAAGGGAGCTGTCATTCTGCTTCGATGTTCTGCAGAATCAGGTCCGCCAGCTGGTTCAGGGTTTCCTTCTGGGGGCCGGTGAGGCCCCGGCACAGCTCTTCAAACACTTCAGCATCCTGGGCCAGAATCATGTTGTGGATGCCGGCCGACTGGAGGGTACAGGTGATTTTTTTGTACCGCCGGTCCTGGGCGCTGGGAACACATTGGATCAGGCCCTTGCTCTCCAGACGCTGGAGCATCTTGGTCATGGCGGGATGGGTGACATGTTCCAGCCGTTCCAGGTCATTCTGGTGAATTTCGGTTTCACCGGCGGCCTCCAGCCGGCTGATGGAGCCCAGAACCCGCAGCTGGACCGAGGTCAGTCCCATATCGGCGGCTTTTTCGTCCAGCTTTTTGCGGAATGCCCGGTTGATGATGGCGATTTTCAAACCAAAAGGCATCATATCCCGATTGTCCCACCTCTCTGAATAGGTAACTGATTACATATTATAGACGACTTGACCATTTTGTCAAGAGGTCTGCCGCTCAGATGAACATGGCCTGTTCCCTGGTGCGCTCATCGGCGGACAGATCGGCCACGGCGGTGCGGGCGGCGGCAGCCCGCCACTGGGCAGGAGTCTGGCCGGTTTCCTTTTTGAAGACCCGGCACAGGTAGTTGGCCCCCGAAAAGCCGCAGAGGCTGGCCACCACGTCCAGACTGTACTCCCGGTGGAGCAGCAGCTTCATGGCGGCCTGGATCCGGACGCCGGTGAGATACCGTCCCGGGGGCACCCCAACCGCCGCAGTGAACACCCGGATCAGGTGACTCTTGGATACCCCCAGTCGTTCACTCAGCTCCTCCACCCCGTAGAGGCCGGAATAGTTTTCCCGGATGTCCTCGATGGCCGCCGCTGCCAGCGGGGGCAGGGGCGGGGCAGCGCTGTCGGCGGTGGCCAGCTCGCACAGCAGGGCAAACACCAGCTGGCTCACC
The DNA here is from genome assembly GCA_904394215.1 of uncultured Faecalibacterium sp. Classification (GTDB taxonomy): domain Bacteria; phylum Bacillota; class Clostridia; order Oscillospirales; family Ruminococcaceae; genus Faecalibacterium. The sequence continues at coordinate 992 of CAJFNF010000048.1, read as the reverse complement.
GCCCTGCTGCCCCCGGCCTCATCCCCGGCCAGCCGGCCCATCAGTTCAGCAGCCCCGGGGCAGGTTTCGCCCCGGGCCGGGAAAGGCACTTCGGGCAGCCCCGCCAGCATCTGGGCCGGGGCTGTGCCGGTGAGCAGCAGGCAGAGCAGATGACAGTCCCCGGCGGGGGTCACCATCAGGGGACTGCGGCTTAAAATCAGGCCGCCCGCCTCCACCGGCTTGGGGGGCAGGGTGGGCAGAGAACCCGGCGCATCCCCCAGGGCTGCAGTGCAGCTGCCGCTGGACAGCAGGCATACCCACAGCCCCTCGCCGGTGAGGGTGAAGGGTTCGCTGGTCTGCTGATCCTGCACCAAAGCCAGGGCTGCGGTGGCCTCCCAATGATAAATCAATATCCGACACCTCTTGATAACAAAATACTATATCATATCACAAAAATATCTGCTATTATAGTACCAGCAAGTGAGAGCCCCGTCAAGGGCCTGGAAAAGCAGACCGGGGGTTTATCTGAATTCGTTCGTTCCATCATTTATTTTGTATAGGGAGGCAACATCATGGCTTCGATTAGCTGCCAGCACATCTACAAGATTTACCCGGGCGCAACTGCTCCTTCTGTCACCGACTTCAACCTTGAGATCAAGGATAAGGAGTTCATCATTTTCGTCGGCCCCTCGGGCTGCGGCAAGTCCACCACCCTGCGCATGATCGCCGGCCTGGAGGAAATCTCCAAGGGCGAAATGTATATCGGCGGCCGTCTGATCAACGACGTTCCTCCCAAGGACCGTGATATCGCCATGGTGTTCCAGAGCTACGCTCTGTACCCCCACATGACCGTTTACAAGAACATCGCTTTCGGCCTGGAGCTGCGCAAGACCCCCAAGGACGAGATCGACAAACGCGTCCATGAGGCCGCCAAGATCCTGGAGATCGAGCACCTGCTGGACCGCAAGCCCAAGGCTCTGTCGGGCGGCCAGCGCCAGCGTGTCGCTCTGGGC
>CAJFNF010000047.1 GCA_904394215.1 uncultured Faecalibacterium sp. | reverse complement strand
GCGCCCTTGCAAAAAGCAGACCGCGGCCCCTGCTCCGCTTCGGCTGTTTCTGCCGCAGGCAGCGCCTCAGCTCCGCAGCCCCTCTGGGCCAGCGCAGCGTCCAGACGGGCCCAGCGGCCCGGACAGCGCTACCACCCGAAAACAACCGGCTGTGGACAAAATCTGTCCGGCGCGTCTTGCTTTTGTCCGCCGGTTGTGCTATTCTATAGAAGTATTTTCATGCAATTTCGGGCAGAGGCTTTTTTGGGGCCCGGCCCAGAGGTAGTAAGGAGCGTTACACACTATGACGGTTTACGAGATTGCCGGCGGCGTGATTCTGCTGGTTGTTGCAGTTGTAATCATTGTGCTGACCCTGCTGCAGCACACCCACGGCCAGGGCCTGGCAGGCGCCATCGGCGGCAATATGCAGAGCGCCAACAACACCCGGCTGAGCCCGGCTGATATGATGCTGGCCAAGATCACCCGGGTGGCCGGCGTGATTTTCTTCGTGGTTGCCATCGCAGCCTGCGTGCTGTCCAGCAGACTGGGCTGATCTGGCTTGGCGCTGCCTGCGGCAGAAACAGCCAAGCCGGATCAGGCGCAGCGCTCCGGTTTTTGCAAGCGCCCGCCGTGGCGCGCCGCAAAAATCGGCTAAGCGCAAGAGGGCAATCTGCCGCAGGCAAATTCAGCCAAGTCCTTTGAGCGGCTGCGTTGGGGTTTGTCTTTATTTATGATCTAAACCCGCCCACCACCCTTTTAAAACCTCTTGCGCTTAGCCAATTTTCCCTGCGGGCCCGCCCCTTGACAGGGGCTGGGCTTGCTGTCTTTCGCTTCTCCCATATTTGGCAGCTGTGCCGCAGCCGGCAGGCACGGGATTTTTGCGGCTGCGGTGCAGCCTGCAAAAAGAAGGAGCAGTCTGTGGTTCAGAGCCCCCGTATGGGGGCGGCGGCGCAGCCGCGGGGGAACCGCTAAGGGCGGCGGGTGGGTATAGATCATCATAAAAAACCAGACCCCCACCCCTGTGGGCAGGGACTGCCCCAAAACCCACCAGGCCGCACCATCGGCCGAGAGAGGGCCCCGTAACAGTTGCGGGGCTGTTTTTGTGCCCGGGCAATAGACCCCCACGCCGCCCGGCACCGGCAGCGCGTCCGCCCGAAGAAGCAGGCGGGCGCTGGAGGATGTGAAGGAGTAACACAATCTATGGCAATGAGAGATAAAATCGAGCACGCCATTCAGATGCAGCCCTGCACGGTGCGGGATCTGAAGGCGAAATTCGGCGGGGACCGCGCCGCTGACCGCAAGGTCATGGACGCCCTGGACGAGCTGGTCCGGGATTCGGTGGTCTGCCAGAAGGAGGGCGTGTTCTTCACGGTCCGTTCGGGCCGCAAGGACAAGGCCCTGGTCTGCACCCTGGTCAAGCTGGGCAAGACCTTCGGCTTCGTGATGCTGGAGGACGGCTCGGGGGATATCTTCATCCCCGGCCGCCTGATGAAGGGCGCCATGCCCGGCGACCGTGTGCTGGTGGAAAAGCTGGCCCATCCCCGGGTGGAGGGCAGCGACGAGGGCGAGATCCTGGCTGTCCTGGAAGAGCACAACAGCCTGGTGGGCACCGCCCGCCGGATCAATGGCCGGCTGGCCTTTGTGCCCGACGCCTGCCCTGCCATTTCGATGCCCATCATGCGGGACGCCGAGGGCGGCGCCCGGGACGGGGACAAGGTGGCGGTGGAGATCCGCCGCCGCGGCCTGCGGCAGGAGGACCACCGTGTGGTGGTGGTGATGCGGTTTGGTTCCAGCGATGAGGCCAAGCGCTGCGCCAAGGCCCTGCTGTATGCCCGGGAAGTCCACGTCCGGTTCCCGGAGGAAGTCCGGGCCGAGGCCAAAAAGCTGGAGAACGTCACCATTGGCGACGCCGACACCGCAGGCCGGATGGACCTGCGGGCCCTGCCCATCTTCACCATCGACAGCGCCGAGACCAAGGACATCGACGACGCCATCAGCCTCAACCAGACCCCCGACGGCTTCGAGCTGGGGGTCCACATCGCCGATGTGTCCCACTACGTCAAGCCCGGCACCGCCCTGGATGACGAGGCCTTCAGCCGCGCCACCAGCGTCTACTACGCCGACCAGGTGGTGCCCATGCTGCCCAAGCAGCTGTCCAACGGCGTCTGCAGCCTGAACGAAGGGGAGCTGCGTCTGGCCTTCTCCTGCCTGATGCACCTGGACAAGGGCGGCAACCTGGTGGATTACAAGTTTGTCAAGTCGGTGATCCGCAGCCGGGTCAAGGGCGTCTACAGTGAGATCAACGCCCTGCTGGCCGGCACCGCCGACCGTGAGATCCAGTACAAGTACGCCGAGGTGGCGGGCCAGCTGCCCGCCATGAAGGCCCTGTATACCCTGCGGGCCGGCCTGCGCCGGCAGCGGGGCTGCATGGACATCGAGAGCGGCGAGGTCAAGCTGATCCTGGACGAGAACGGCCGCTGCATCGACGTCAAGAAGCGGGTCCAGGGCGAGAGCGAGGCCATGATCGAGGAGTTCATGCTGCTGGCCAACCAGTGCGCGGCCCACTTTGCCCGCACCAAGCAGATCCCCTTTGTCTACCGCGTCCACGAGGAGCCGGGCAGCGAGAAGCTGGAACGGCTCCACACCCTGCTGCAGGCCTGCGGCATCAACGACCACTTTGCCAAGGAAGTCCCGGAACCCAAGGAGCTGAGCGCGATCCTGGAGGGTGTCAAGGGCACCCCCTACGAAAAGATCATCCACACCGGCCTGCTGCGCTGCATGTCCAAGGCCGAGTACCAGCCGGTGCCCAAGGGGCACTACGGCCTGGTGCTGAAGGATTACGCCCACTTCACCAGCCCCATCCGGCGGTACCCTGACCTGGCCATCCACCGGATCCTGACCTCCCTGCTGGAGGGGATGGACAAGGAGAGCCTGACGGTGCGGTACACCGACTTTGCCGAGAAGGTGAGCAAGCAGGCCAGCGCCCAGGAGATCGTGGCCATGCAGATCGAGCGCAAGGCCGAGGACTGCTACAAGGCCGAGTATGCCCGGGCCCACATTGGCGAGCATCGTGAAGGCACCATTTCGGGCGTCACCCAGAAGGGTGTCTTTGTGGAGCTGGACAACGGTGTCGAGGGCTTTGTGCCGGTGGGCAGCCTGACGGCCACCGGCGCCCTGCTGACCGAGGGCGTCCGGCTGTCCGACCCTGTGTCGGGCAAGCAGTGGGCCCTGGGCGACAGCCTGATGATCACCATCGTCCGGGCCGACGTCAACCTGGGCAAGATCGACTTCGAGGCCGCCGTTCCTGTTACTTCTTCGGAGAAAAAGTAACCAGTTCCTTTTTCGAGAAAAAGGAACCAAAAAGCTTTTCACACAGTACCGGGCAACTGCTCCGGCTTACGTTACACCTAGCGGGCGGCAAGGTCCTTTCTCTTCGTCCACGTTTGGGCTGCGCCCGAGTACCCGTGAAGGCTCCGTCTCGCCCAATCTAGCGCAATCCCAAGAAATAGCGTGAAGCCTGCCATACACCCAGAATGGGGTCTGGGGCGAAGCCCCAGGTTCCAATAAAGGGCGGGTGGCAGCACCGCCGAAGCGCCGCCTGCGGCGGATGAAGTGAGGCGTGTGCTGGCGCAGCGCTCCAATATTTGCAAGGGCTTTCGTCCCGCCGCAAATATTGGCTAAGCGCAAGAGGATGGGCATTCAAATGAAAAGACACGGGCTTTCCCGAATCTGAAACTTGAGGAACCAATGTCACCTGTGTCCGGCGTTTGCAGTAGATTGTTGACTTTTTCTGGGGTTGCTCTAAAAACCAAGTCCCTGCTCCTGTTTTTGGGAGCGGGGACTTTTGTATTGTACCGGGCAGCGGCTCCGGCTCAGGCTGCGTCCCGCCGGCGGCAAAGTCCTGTTCTCATTATGAGGCTCCCGGCCTGCGGCCCTGTGTGTCCAAAGTTTCACCAAGTCCCTGCTTCCGTTTTGGAGCAGGGATTTTTTGTTTTGCTCCCGGCGGGAGATGGGACTGCGTCTGGCGGGCCCCGCGGCCCGCGGGCAGCTTCTCCCGAACCGCGACGCCCCACGGCGGATGGGGTAGCGGCAGCTTTGCCGCTCTCTTTGGGGGAGTATTTTTACCCACCCACCCGCCCTCTTAGCGGAACCCCCCGGCCTGCGGCCGCGCCCCGGCGGGGCTCTAAACTTGTGGCTGCTCCCTCACCCGGCAGTTGTACCGCGTGATGAGGTTGGGCGCTTTGCGGCTGCTGCGCAGCCTGCACCTGGACGGCAGCAGCCCCCGCCCTGGAGAACCCTTTTCCGCTATTGGCAATACCGCAGTGGAAAGTACCCCGCAGCCCAAACCCAGGAGGGAGCAGCCTCCGGCCCCAAGCCCCTGTCAAGGGGCGGCGGCGCAGCCGCGGGGTTACCGCTATGGGTGGTGGGCTGGGTTTAGATTATAAATCAAAAATACACCCCCCGCCGTGGGGCCCCGCAGCTGCAACCAGCGTAAAACGAGAAGAAGTCGCCGCTGGCTCAGAGCCCCACCGGGGCGGGCCCGCAGGGCCGGGGCAAGCACACCGAAGCGCTGCCTGCGGCAGAAAACCGGCGGCCAATGTCCTGCTGAACATGCTGAATGGGCAGTACAAGAACGTCACCGTCACCGCCGACAAAGAACTGGAAAACACCCTTCGGACCATTGTGAATGAAAACGACACAATCGAGGAGATGCTGGAGGACCTGGAAGAAAAACTGGGTGTCACCATCGACTTTGAGAGCCTGCGCAGCGGCCGCAAGGGAGACATCGCGGTCGCCCTGGTGTTCGCCCGGAACAGCAGGAATGTGGACGGCATCATCCAGCAGATTTTTGAGGCCCTGAACCCGGTGCTGGGCACCCTGCGTTCCAGCGGCGAGTATCAGGCAGACATGGCAACCGTGTGGGCCGACGGCGGCTGCTACACGGTGATCCGCGTGACGGTGGAGGACAGCGGCAGGACGCCCACGTATACCCCTCCCATGGACTGGACCCCGATCCCGCCCCCCCGCTGAGCCCTCTGGGGCGCTTTTAGCCCGGCGGCCCGGCACGCCCGGCCCCATCCAACCGGCATACACCCCCGCCTCACCCCGAGGCGGGGGATTTTTTGCACCCCGGCGGGGCCATTTCTCCATCTATCCCACAAACCCGGTGCCAAAAACATATGTCCCTTCGGCTATCCAAAAATGTGTAAAAATATTGTGAGTCTTTACTACATTTTCGGTGGAAAATGGTTGCATTTTTGAGCGCATTGGTTTATACTCTGAATGAGATGCCTCGCCTGAACATCCCATTTCGGGGACGGGGCAAAAGGGAGGTGCACCGGCTTTGAAGGGATGGTACAAGGCGCTGGAAGATCTGGTCTGGCTCACCCAGCTGGGCCTCACCATGCTGCTGCCCCTGGTTCTGTGCCTGGGGGGCTGCTGGTGGGCCGTCAACCACTGGGGCTGGCCGCTGTGGCTGTACCTGCCCGCCATCCTGCTGGGGCTGGCCGCCGGGGCCCAGAACTTCTGGAAGTTCGCCCGGGGCAGGGTCCGCCGCACCAAAAAAGAGGGCGGCGGCCGCATCGGCTTCAACACCCACGAATAAACGGCCCCCTCCGGGGCCCAACCTATTGACAGGAGGTCTGCATCCCATGAAACTGCAGCCTGAATCCAAAAAGGAACTGGCCCGCATCGCCGGCGGCACCGCCATCTGCACCGCCGCCATGTGGGTCTTGTTCGCGGCATTCCATCTGGTGGGGTGGGTCCCCTTTGACAGCACCGTGGTGCTGGGGGGCCTCATCGGCGCGGCGGTGGCCGTGGGCAACTTCGCCGGCATCTGCCTGATGGTCCAGAAGGTGGTGGACGAAAAAGACGAGGACCGCCGCCGGATGATGCTGAAAGCTTCCTATAACATCCGCATGCTGGCCCAGGCAGTGTGGGTGGTCATCGCCATCGCAGCCCCCTGGTTCCAGCCTTTTGCAGCGGTGCTGCCGCTGTTCTTCCCCCGCGTCACCATTTATTACCTGCAAATAACCGGCAAATACCAGCCCGCCAAGCTCCGCCCCGGGCCTGAGGTCTCGGTGGAAGACCCCGACCTGGAGACACCCGCCGATGAGGCCGGGGCCTCCGCGGACGATTCCGGCGCCAAAGGGGGTGAAACATAAACAATGGAACTGAACGGCGCAAAAATCCTCTTTACCATCCACACCGGCATCCCCGGCCTGGGGGACTTCAACATCTCCCAGACCCTGGTGATGACCTGGATCGTCATGGCCCTGCTGTCGGGCCTGGCCTTCTGGCTGGGGCACAACCTCACCCTGGAGAACGTCTCCAAGCGGCAGGCCGCCGCCGAGTTTGTGGTGGAACGGCTGGACCAGTTTGTCCACGACAACATGGGGCGCCACTTTGACCACTATATCCCGCTGGTGGGGGCCATCTTCGCCCTCAGCGTGGGATGCAACCTGATCAGCGTCCTGGGCTTCTGGAGCCCCACCGCAGACCTCAACACCGAGCTGGCCTGGGCTGTGGTGGTGTTCATCCTGATCACCTACCACAAGATCAAGTCCAGCGGCATCCTGGGCTACCTGAAAGGGTATCTCGACCCCATCTTCCTGATGGCGCCCATCAACGTCATCTCGGAGCTGGCCACCCCCGTCAGCATGGCCTGCCGTCATTTCGGCAATATCCTGTCCGGTACCGTCATCTCCACCCTGCTGTACTGGGCCCTGGCCAGCCTGAGCCATGTGGTGTTCGGCGCCCTGCCGGGCATCCTGGGCCAGATCCAGCTGTTCCAGATCGGCATCCCGGCCATCACCGGCCTGTATTTCGACTGGTTCGGCGGCTGCATCCAGGCATTCATCTTCTGCACCCTGACCACCATTTTCATCAAACAGGCCGCCGGCGAGGATTAACCCCCGCACGGCTGCCGCCCCCGACACACATCATTTTAGGAGGACAAGAACTATGACTGACTTTCAATTTCTGGCCCGTGGTATCGCCCTGGCAGGCTGCGGCATCGGCGCAGGCTGCGCACTGATCGCCGGCATCGGCCCCGGCATCGGCGAAGGCAACGCCGCCGCTGCCGCCTGTGAGGCCGTGGGCCGCCAGCCCGAGTGCAAGAGCGAAGTCACCAGCACCCTGATCCTGGGCGTCGCACTGGCCGAGACCACCGGTATTTACGGCTTCGTCACCGGCCTGCTGCTGATCTTCCTGGCACCCGGCATGTTCATGAACTACCTGAAATAAGCGTTTCTCTGACACACACAGACAGAAAGGAGGGAAACGCGGATGTATGAGGCATTGATTACGCTGGACGGCTGGACGTTCCTGGCGCAGATCTGCAACCTGATGATCCAGCTTTTCATCTTCAAGAAGCTGCTGCTGGACCCGGTCCGCAAAGTGATCGCCCAGCGGAAAGCCAAGGCCGACAGCCAGATCGAGGACGCCCGCAAGCTGCGGGCCGAGGCCGAGGCCATGAAGGCGGAGTATGAGCAGAACATGCGCAACGCCCGGGCCGAGGCCAACGAGATCGTGGCCAGCGCCCAGAAGACCGCCGCAGCCCGCAGCGAAGAGATGCTGAACGAGGCCCGGAGCCAGGCCGCCGCCCTGAAGCAGAAGGCGGAGGCCGACATTGCCCAGGAGCGCAAGAAGGCGGTGAACGAGGTCAAGGACGAGATCGGCGGGATGGCCATCGAGATCGCCTCCAAAGTGGTGGAGCGCGAGATCAAGGAATCCGACCACAAGGCTCTCATCGACGAATTTATCCAGAATGTGGGTGAAGCATCATGACCCAGTTTGCGAAACTCTACGGCGGCAGCCTGTATGACCTGGCGGTCGAGGAGGGGGCCGACGGCGCCATCCTGGACCAGCTGGAAGGGTGCCTGGCCCTGCTGCGGGATAACCCCGATTACCTGAAGCTGCTGAGCACCCCCAGCGTCCCCAAGAAGGAGCGCTGCGGCCTGCTGGACCAGGCCCTGCGGGGCTCGGTCCACCAGTACCTGCTGAACTTTTTGAAGATCCTGTGCGAGCGGGGCCAGCTGCGCCAGCTGTCCCAGTGCGCCGAGGCCTACCGCCAGAAGTACAACGCCGCCCACGGGATCGTGGAGGCCACGGCCGTGTCGGCGGTGGCCCTCACCGATGACCAGGCCCTGCGGCTCCGGCAAAAGCTGGAGGCCGTCACCGGCAAGCAGATCCGGCTCCGCTGCAAGGTGGACCCGGCGGTGCTGGGAGGCATCCGGCTGGACATCGACGGCACCGAGCTGGACGGCACGGTCCGCAGCCGGCTGGACGGCCTGCGCAGCGCCATCGGCGCCGCCACCCTGTAACGGACCATCCACCCTATAACAAAAGAATTGCGTGGTGAACTTTCAACAATGCAACTGAAGCCTGAGGAGATTTCAAAGATCATACGCGCCCAGATCAAGCACTACGAGACGGTGATCCAGCAGAGCGAGATCGGCACCGTCACCATGGTGGGCGACGGCATTGCCCGGGCCAGCGGCCTGGAAAAGTGCATGGCCGGCGAGCTGCTGCTGTTTGAGAACGGCGAGTATGGCATGGCCCAGAACCTGGAAGAGAACACGGTGTCCATCGTGCTGCTGGGTTCGGATGTGGGCATCAAGGAGGGCGGCACCGTCAAGCGCACCGGCAAAGTGGTGTCGGTGCCGGTGGGCGAGGCCATGATCGGCCGCGTCGTCAACGCCCTGGGCCAGCCCATCGACGGGGCGGGTCCCATCGACACCAAAGAGTTCCGGCCCATCGAGAGCCCGGCCCCCGGCATCATTGACCGCCAGCCGGTCAAGGAGCCCCTGCAGACCGGCATCAAGGCCATCGACTCGATGATCCCCATCGGCCGGGGCCAGCGCGAGCTGATCATCGGCGACCGCCAGACCGGCAAGACCACCATCGCCGCCGATACCATCATCAACCAGAAGGGCAAGGACGTCATCTGCATCTATGTGGCCATCGGCCAGAAGCGGTCCACCGTGGCCAACCTGGTCCAGAGCCTCACCGAGGCCGGGGCCATGGCCTACACCATCGTGGTGTCGGCCACCGCCTCCGAGCAGTCCCCGGTCCAGTATATCGCCCCCTACGCCGGCTGCGCCATGGGCGAATACTTCATGCGCAAGGGCAAGCACGTCCTGATCATCTACGACGACCTGTCCAAGCACGCAGTGGCCTACCGCGCCCTGTCCCTCCTGATCCGGCGCCCGCCGGGACGTGAGGCCTACCCCGGCGACGTGTTCTACCTGCACAGCCGCCTGCTGGAACGGGCCGCCAAGCTGTCCGACGCCGAGGGCGGCGGCAGCCTTACCGCCCTGCCCATCATCGAGACCCAGGCGGGCGACGTGTCCGCCTACATCCCCACCAACGTCATCTCCATCACCGACGGCCAGATCTTCCTGGAGACCGAGCTGTTCCATTCCGGCGTCATGCCGGCGGTCAACCCCGGCATCTCGGTGTCCCGCGTGGGCGGCAACGCCCAGATCAAGGCCATGAAGAAGGTGGCCGGCACCCTGAAGCTGATCTACTCCCAGTACCGGGAGCTGCAGTCCTTCGCCCAGTTCGGCTCCGACCTGGACGCCGACACCAAGGCCCGCCTGGCCCAGGGCCAGCGGATCGTGGAGGTGCTGAAACAGAACCGCTCCTCCCCGGTGCCGGTGGAAAAGCAGGTGGCCATCCTGTACGCCACCATCCACGACTACCTGACCGAGGTCAAGGTTACCGACGTGGCCGCCTATGAGCGGGACCTGTACGAGTACCTGGACAACAGCGCCCAGGGCGCTGCGGTGATGGAGGCCGTCCGCACCACCGGCAACCTGGACAAGGACGCCGAGGACCAGCTGAAGGCCCTGCTCACCACCTTCACCGGCGATTTCGTCAAGGCACATTAATAGGAAGGAGGCGTGTTTCGCATGGGAAGCTCCATGAAAGACATCAAGCTGCGCATCAAAAGCGTAGAAAGCACCATGCAGATCACCAAAGCGATGGAGCTGGTGGCCTCCTCCAAAATGCGCCGTGCCAAGGAGCGGGTGGAGCACAGCCGCCCCTATTTCGAGACTTTGTACGACACCCTGACCAAGATTGCCGCCATGGACCCCCGGGCCCAGCAGGGCTACCTGCGGCGCAAAGGGGGCAATGGCCGGACCCTGCTGGTGGTGATCGCCGGCGACCGGGGCCTGGCCGGCGGCTATAACGCCAACGTGTTCAAGCTGGCGGAGGAGCAGGGGGAAAACCCGCTGGTGCTGCCCATCGGCAAGCGGTCGGCGGAGTACTTCGCCCACCACGGGGCCGAGCTGTTCTGGCCCGACGTGCTGCCCGCCGCCGACGTGACGGTGGGGGACTGCTTCCAGCTGTCCCGGGCGGTGACCAAAGGCTTCCTGGAGGGCCGGTACGACGCGGTCAAGCTCTGCTACACCCGGTTTGACTCCATGATGACCCAGACGGCGGTGTCCATCGAGGTGCTGCCCCTGGCCATCCACCCCACCGAGGAGCAGAAGGCCGAGGCCCGCCGCAGCCAGATTTTGTACAAGCCCAGCTGTGAGGAAGTGTTCCGGGCCATCATCCCGGAGTATGTGGCGGGCACCCTCTACGGGGCCCTGTGCGAGAGCGTGGCCAGCGAGCTGGCCGCCCGCCGCACCGCCATGGACGCCGCCACCAAAAACGCGTCCGAGATGATCGACCATCTCAATCTGTATTACAACCGCGCCCGCCAGGCCGCCATTACCCAGGAAATCACCGAGATTGTGGCCGGCGCAGAGATTTAAACGCAATGATTCAATCAAGATAAGGAGTTGTAGCCTATGTCCGAAAAACATATCGGCAAGGTGATCCAGGTCATTGGCCCGGTGCTGGATATCCGCTTCCAGGATAACGAGCTGCCCGAGCTGCTGAACGCCATCGAGATCGACAACCACGGCCAGAAACTGGTGGTGGAAGTGGCCCAGCTGACCGGCGACAATGTAGCCCGCTGCATTGCCATGAGCAGCACCGACGGCCTGGTCCGGGGCACCGAGGCCGTGGACACCGGCGAGCCCATCAAGGTGCCGGTGGGCGACGGGTGCCTGGGCCGGGTGTTCAACCTGCTGGGCCAGCCCATCGACAACAAGCCCGCACCCCCGGCCGAGGCCTGGTGGCCCATCCACCGCCCCGCCCCCAGCTATGAGGAACAGCAGTCCACCACCGAGATCCTGGAGACCGGCATCAAGGTGGTTGACCTGATCTGCCCCTACGCCAAGGGCGGCAAGATCGGCCTGTTCGGCGGCGCCGGCGTGGGCAAGACCGTCCTGATCCAGGAGCTGATTTACAACATTGCCACCGAGCACAACGGCTATTCGGTGTTCACCGGCGTGGGCGAGCGGACCCGCGAGGGCAACGACCTGTACGGCGAAATGTCCGAGAGCGGCGTCATCAACAAGACCGCCCTGGTCTACGGCCAGATGAACGAGCCGCCGGGAGCCCGTATGCGGGTGGCCCTGTCGGGACTGACCATGGCCGAGTATTTCCGCGACGTCAAGAACCAGGACGTGCTGCTGTTCATCGACAACATCTTCCGCTTCACCCAGGCGGGCAGCGAGGTGTCGGCCCTGCTGGGCCGCATGCCCTCGGCTGTCGGTTACCAGCCCACCCTGGCCACCGAGATGGGCGCCCTGCAGGAGCGGATCACCTCCACCCGCAAGGGCTCCATCACCTCGGTCCAGGCCGTCTACGTCCCCGCCGACGACCTGACCGACCCGGCCCCCGCCACCACCTTCACCCACCTGGACGCCACCACCGTCCTGAGCCGTGAGATCTCCTCCCAGGGCATCTACCCGGCGGTGGACCCCCTGGATTCCACCAGCCGCATCCTGAGCCCCGACGTGGTGGGCCAGGAGCACTACGAGGTGGCCCGCGCCGTCCAGAAGGTGCTGCAGCGCTACAAGGAGCTGCAGGACATCATCGCCATCATGGGCATGGACGAGCTGAGCGAAGAGGACAAGCTGACGGTCAGCCGGGCCCGGAAGGTCCAGCGGTTCCTGTCCCAGAACTTCCACGTGGCCGAGCAGTTCACCGGCATGCCCGGCCAGTACGTCCCCCTGAAGGAAACCCTGCGGGGCTTTAAGATGATTCTGAACGGCGAGTGCGACGATCTGCCCGAGAGCGCCTTCCTGTTCGCAGGCACCATCGACGACGTCTTCGCCAAGGCAAAGAAAGGGTAAACCATGACGACCTTTCATCTGACGGTGGCAACGCCGGACGGCTGCGCCTTTGACGGCCAGGCCGAGCGGGTGGTCTGCCGGGCCATCGACGGCGACATCGCCATCCTGGCCCGCCACGGGGACTACTGCACCGCCCTGGGCATGGGGGAGGCCCACATCATCCTGCCCGACGGCCAGCGCCGCCGCGCCGCCTGCATGGGCGGCATGCTCAGCGTGCTGGACGGCGAGGTCCGGCTGGTGGCCACCACCTGGGAATGGGTGGAGCAGATCGACCAGGCCCGGGCCGAGGCATCCAAAAAACGGGCTGAGGCCATCCTGGCCCAGAAGAACCTGTCCCAGCGGGAGTACGAGCTGGCCCAGGCCCGGCTCAAGCGGGCGCTGGTCCGCACCTCCATCAAAAAATAAAGCAAGACCCCCAAAGCAATGCAGGTCGGCCCCGGACGGGCCGGGCCCGCATTGTTTTTTTCCTACTTTTTCGAGAAAAAGTAGGCAAAAAGCTTTTCACTGGGTACCGGGCAACGGCTCCCACCCACGTTAGGTCCTGCCGGCGGCAGATGATGCCGCTCTCAGTCGACGTTTTGGCCTGCTTCGAGAAAAAGCAGGCGCAAAGCTTTTCACTGGGTACCGGGCAACGGCTCCCACCCACGTTAGGTCCTGCCGGCGGCAGACGATGCCGCTCTCAGTCGACGTTTTGGCCTGCGGCCGGGTGGGAATCCCTACGGTCGGCCGTTACCGGGGCCGGGTTTGGGGCGGCGTGATTGGTCCCGAAATTAGCCAAACTGTCCAATAGAATTGAAAAAACTTGTACGAGAAAAACAAAAATATACAGCCCGCCTCTTGTTTTGGGACGGCATTTATGTTACTCTTATATTAAGAGCGCCGGAGGGCGAACCCCGGCGCCATGCCGAACATCATTGCCTTATTTTGATGAGGAGGACCGTTCCATGAGACACTACATATCCCGCCGCAGCTTCCTGAGAGCCGCTGGAGCAGCCACCGGCGCAGCAGCAGCCCTGGGGCTGACCGCCGCCCCCCTGGAGGCCGAAGGCCTGTTTTATCCCTTCCTTGCCCCCGAAAAGACCCCCATCACGATTCTGTACACCAACGACGTCCACACCTACATCGACAATGAGAGCCCTGCCCTGACCTATGCCTCCCTGGAAACCCTGAAGCGGAGCTACACCGACGCCGGGATGGACGTGCTGCTGGTGGATGCCGGCGACCACATCCAGGGCACCGCCTACGGCGCCATGGACAAGGGCGCCACCATCATCCAGCTGATGAACACCGCCGGCTACGACCTGGCCACCCTGGGCAACCACGAGTTTGACTACGGCATGGACCGGATCATGACCATCGTGAACGATGAGGCCAAGTTCCCCTACATCAGCTGCAACTTCAAGGACCTGCGCACCGGCAAAAAGGTTCTGCCCTCCATCCAGTATTTTGAGCGGGGCGGCCGGCTGCTGGCCTTCGTCGGCGTCACCACCCCCGAGACCATCACCAAATCCACCCCGGCCTACTTCATGAACGCCGACCAGACCGAGTATATCTACGGCATCGACGGCGGCGACGACGGCAAGGAGCTCTACAAATCGGTGCAGAAGGCCATCGACGAGGCCTGGCTGTACGCCGACTTTGTCATCGGCCTGGGCCACCTGGGCGTGGACGGGTCCTCTTCCCCCTGGACCAGCCGGGAAGTGATCCGGAACACGGTGGGCTTCAACGCCTTCATTGACGGCCACTCCCATACCGAGATGCCCGGTGAGACGGTCCGGGATGCCGAGGGCAACCCGGTGGTGCTGACCCAGACCGGCTGCTACCTGGGCAATGTGGGCCGGATGACCATCAACACCGACCGCGACTTCACCACCGAGCTGATTTCCACCAGCAATGTGAATCCCTTCAACCACTGCCTGATCATGCAGGAAGACTGGATTGCAGCGGTGGACGACATGCTGGGCGAGCAGATTGCATCCAGCCCCATCAGCTTCTACATCAACGACCCGGCCAGCGGCAAGCGGCTGATCCGGAGCCAGGAGACCAACCTGGGCGACCTGGTGGCGGACGGCATCTACGCCTACTTCAACGAGATCGAGGAGCTGGGCTGCGACATTGCCATCATGAACGGCGGCGGCATCCGCGCCGACGTGGCGGCCGGCGACTGGAGCTACATGACCTGCAAGACGGTGAGCCCCTTCGGCAACGTGGCCTGCCTGATGAGCGTCACCGGCGCCCAGATCCAGAACGCCCTGGAGTTTGGCGCCCGGTTTGCGGGCAGCGGCCAGGAGAACGGCGGGTTCCTGCAGGTTGCAGGCGCCACCTATGAGATCCACACCGACATTCCCAACACGGTGCCCACCGACAGCAACAATGTCTGGGCCGGCCCTGCCACCGGCACCCCCCGGGTCCAGAACGTCAAGATCTACAACCGCGCCACCGGCGTCTACGAGCCGCTGGATCCCGCCCGCACCTACACCATGGGCGGCATGAACTACACCCTCCGCAGCCTGGGCGACGGCTTCGCCATGTTTGACGGCGCCACCCTGGTGAAGGACTACGTCTCGGAGGATTACCTGGTGCTGTCCAGCTACGCCATGCTGTTCGACGGCGGCGTCATCACCTCCGCCAACAGCCCCCTGGCCGACTACCCCGGCTACCTCCTCAACTACGAGAACCCCTACGGTTCCGGCCGCATCCAACTTTTCTGAAGAAAAGTAAGCAAAGGCAGCTGAACCGAGCGCTGCCTGCAAGCAGGCGCTGTCCCGCGCCGCAAAAATCGGCTAAGCGCAAGAGGTTTCACTGGGTACCATTCACTCTGGCCGCGCTTACGTGAGGGCTAGAGGGTTGCAAAGCCCTGCATCTTAGTCGACGTTTGGGCCTGCGGCCCGGTACGATGCAAAGTTTCGTCTGACCCAATCTAAAACCCAATCCCTGCTCCTGTTTTTAGGGGCGGGGATTTTTCTTTGCCCCCGGCGGGGGAGAGGGGCGGCGTCCGGCGGGCCCCGCGGCCCGCGGGCAGCTTCTCCCGAACCGCGACGCTTCACGGCGGATGGGGTGGCATAGACTTTGCCGCTCTCCCGGGGGAATATTTTTACCCACCCACCCGCCCTTTTAGCGGTAACCCCCAGCCTGCGGCTGCGCCCCTTGACAGGGGCTCGGTACCGGGAACTGCTCCTTCTGGATAAGGGAGAAGTGAAAAGTTCAGTCCCCCGGCAGGGGGATGTCGCGCAGCGACAGGGGGACACCTCTGTGGGCGGCGGGTGGGATTCGATCAAAAATGAGCAGCAGTTAGTGGGACCCCCAGGACGTCGCGCGCCTGCGAACAGCTGGCGCAGATCTAGAATCAGAGCAGCGTTTCAAAGGCCGTTAGGCAAACACAGCGACCGCGTCCGGTGGACGAAACAGGGAGCTGTGTTTGGCGCAGCGCTCCGGTTTTTGCAAGCGGGCGCCGCCCCGCGCCGCAAAAATCGGCTAAGCGCGCCCTTGCAAAAAGCAGACCGCGGCCCCTGCTCCGCTTCGGCTGTTTCTGCCGCAGGCAGCGCCTCAGCTCCGCAGCCCCTCTGGGCCAGCGCAGCGATCAGACGACCCGGCGGGCCCGGTAAGCGCTATGGGCTAAAGCCTGTAACTTTATTTTAGATCTAAACCCACCCACCACCCTTTTATCGGAGTCCCCCCTGCCGCTGCGCGGCATCCCCCCTTTGGGGGGAATCTGATACAGACTGCTCCTCCTGGGTTCAGGCAGCGGCTCGGCTGCGCAGCCCGCCGCCGCAGCTGTAGGGGGGCAAATAAAACAAAACCCCTGCCCCGGGATGGGAGCAGGGATATCATAAAACTTTGGACTCACAGGGCCGCAGGCCGGGAGCCTGCTAAAGAGAGCAGGAGTCTGCCGCCGGCAGGGCCTCGTGAGGACTACTCAGTCAGTGGTACCAGGTGAAACCTCTTGCGCTTAGCCAATTTTCCCGGCGGGGGACAGTGCCCCTTGGGAAAATTGGAGCGCTGCGCCAGCGGCGGCTCCCTGTTTCGTCCACTGGACGCGGTCGCCGCCGCTGCCTTTGTTTACTTTTCTTCAGAAAAGTAAAAAGGCCTCACCGATTGGTGAAGCCTTTTGGTTGGGGATGAGAGAATCGAACTCCCACAAATAGAGTCAGAGTCTACCGCACTACCACTATGCAAATCCCCATTATTTTGTTTTGTCGTGGGCGTCCTGCCCGGCCGACGCTGATTATTATACACACTTTGCCGGATTCTGTCAAGGGCCAATTTGAAAAAATCCGGCATATTTTTTTACCCCCGGCGCGTAGAATGAAAAAGCAACGATACAAGGCCGCCCCGGCCCGGAGCCGGCTGCAAAGGAGGAACCGCCATGACCCTGCCTGCTGTGAAAAGACCCAGCCTGCTGTCCCCGAAGGTGAACAGGGACACCGAACATGAACGCTACTGCCCCGAACTGGAAGAGGATTTGAAAGAATGCCTGTGGTGCCTGCGCCGCAACGCCATGATGTTCGACCTGGAAGTGGACCCTGACCTGGTGGAACAGCGGATCTATGAGCGCCAGGCCCTGCTGTGCCGGTACCGGTATTTGATCCAGAAAGCCCGGGAACTGGGCCTGCATACCGTGCTGGCGGGGCTGCCCGCCTTCGGCGCTGGGAGCCCTTGACAGGGAAGGGAAACCGTGTTATCATACAGTCAAGATACGGTACCCTGTATTAGGGTGAATTTATACGGATAGAGAGGTACATACCATGGAGAGAATTAAGACCATTGCAACCCGCGACCTGACCAAGAGCGTCCAGACCGGTGGCTGCGGCGAGTGCCAGACCTCCTGCCAGTCCGCCTGCAAGACTTCCTGCGGCGTGGCTAACCAGAAGTGCGAGAACACCAATAAGTAACCTTGGCCCCATCCGATGCCGCCTGTGCTGGGCGGCATTTTTTTGTGTTATAGGGAGGAAAGAATGGTACATCAGTATAAGCTCAACGGGTATAACATTGTGCTGGATACCTGCAGCGGTTCGGTCCACCTGGTGGACGACGTGGCCTACGACGTCATCGCCCTGTATAAGGAAAAGACCCGGGACGAGATTGTCAGGGACCTGCTGGCCAAGTACGCCGACCGCCCCGACGTCACCGAGGCCGACCTGAACCAGTGCCTGGACGACGTGGCGTCCCTGGAGGCCGCCGGCAAACTGTGGACCCCTGACGTCTACGAGAATATGGCCTTCGACTTCAAGAACCGGAACCATGTCATCAAGGCCCTGTGCCTGCATGTGGCCCATACCTGCAACCTGAACTGCTCCTACTGCTTCGCGGCCCAGGGCCGCTACCAGGGCGAGCGGGCCCTCATGAGCCTGGAGGTGGGCAAGCGGGCCATGGAGTTCCTGATCGAGAACTCCGGCACCCGCCACAACCTGGAAGTGGACTTCTTCGGCGGCGAGCCCCTGATGAACTGGCAGATGGTCAAGGACCTGGTGGCCTACTGCCGCCAGCGGGAGAAGGAGACGGGGAAGAACTTCCGGTTCACCCTCACCACCAACGGCATGCTGATCGACGACGACGTCATCGACTTCTGCAACAAAGAGATGAGCAACGTGGTCCTGAGCCTGGACGGCCGCAAGGAAGTCCACGACCGCCTGCGGGTGGACTACGCCGGCAACGGCAGCTACGACCGGATCGTCCCCAAGTTCCAGAAGTTTGTCAAGGCCCGCGGCGACAAGAACTACTATATCCGGGGCACCTACACCCACGCCAACACCGATTTCACCAACGACATCTTCCACATGGCCGACCTGGGCTTCACCGAACTGAGCATGGAGCCTGTGGTGTCCAAGCCGGACGATCCCTGCGCCCTCACCAAGGAGGACCTGCCGGTGCTGCTGGACCAGTACGAGCTGCTGGCCAAGGAGATGCTGCGCCGGGACCGGGAGGGCCGGGGCTTCACCTTCTACCATTATATGATCGACCTGACCGGCGGCCCCTGCATTTACAAGCGGATTTCGGGCTGCGGCTCGGGCACCGAGTACATGGCGGTCACCCCCTGGGGCGACCTGTACCCCTGCCACCAGTTTGTGGGCGATCCCAAGTACCTGCTGGGCGACATCTGGAAGGGCGTCACCAACACCGCCGTCCAGGATGAGTTCCGCCACTGCAACGCCTATGCCCGTCCCGAGTGCAAGGACTGCTGGGCCAAGCTGTACTGTTCCGGCGGCTGCGCCGCCAACGCCTACCACGCCACCGGCAGCATCCGGGGCGTGTACGAGTACGGCTGCGAGCTGTTCAAGAAGCGGATCGAGTGCGCCATCATGATCAAGGTGGCCGAGAACCAGGACCGCGCCGCCAAAGGCGAGGAAGTGCCCATCCAGCTGGGCGGCACCTGCACCGCCTGCGCCGACGGCGAGGCCTGCGAATGAGCCTGACCCCCATCGCGGACTTTGTCCGGGATTACGCCGCCTCTGACACCGCCCGGCTCCACATGCCGGGCCACAAGGGCCGTGGGACCCTGGGCTGCGAGGGGCTGGACATCACCGAGATTGCCGGGGCGGACGAGCTGTACGAGGCGGAGGGGATCATCGCCCAGAGCGAGGCCAACACCGCGAAGCTGTTCGGCTCGGCCGGCAGCTGGTACGGCACCGAGGGCTCGTCCCAGTGCATCCGTGCCATGGTGTTCCTGGCATTGCAGGGGGCCCCGAGAGGCCAGGGGAGGCCGGTGCTGCTGGCCGCCCGGAACGCCCACAAGGCCCTGCTGTATGCGGCGGCCCTGCTGGACATCGACGTGGAATGGCTGTGGCCCCCGGCGGGGCCCGACGCCAGCCTCTGCGCCTGCCCGGTGAGCCCGGAGGCCCTCTCTGCCGCCCTGGACAACCAGGACCGGGCGGGCCGGCGGCCCTTTGGGGTCTACCTCACCAGCCCCGACTACCTGGGCGGGATCCAGGATATTTCTGCCCTGGCGCCGGTGTGCCATGATCGCGGAATCCCCCTGCTGGTGGACAACGCCCACGGGGCCTACCTGCGGTTTTTGCCGGGGGGCAGCCGCCATCCCCTGGACCTGGGGGCGGACCTGTGCTGCGATTCGGCCCACAAGACCCTCCCCGTCCTCACCGGCGGGGCCTGCCTCCACGCCAGGCGGGGCGGCTTGCTGCAGCCCGGCCCGGCGGCGGTGCGGGGGGCCATGTGCCTCTTCGGCTCCACCAGCCCTTCCTATCTGATTTTGCAGTCCCTGGACCTGTGTGCCGGGGCCCTGGCAGGGGACTGGCCCGCCCGGCTGGCGGACTGCATCGCCCGGCTGGACCGCCTGAAAGAAACCCTGTCGGGGCTGTGCCCCGGGTTTGTGCGGCCCTGCGAGCCCTTGAAGCTGGTGCTGGACGGGGCGGCGGCAGGCCGCAGCGGCTCGGCCCTGGCGGACCTGTTCCGGGCCCATCGGGTGGAGTGCGAGTACGCCGACACCCGGTATCTGGTGCTGATGTTCACCCCCGACAACCTGCCCCGGGACTTCGCCCGGGTGGAGGAAGCCGCCCGGGAGGCCGTCGCCCATCCGGGCCGGGAACAGGACCCCGGTGTCCTGCCCGACGGGCTGTGGACCGACCTGGCCCGGCAGGCAAAGCCCGCCTGCACCATCCGCCAGGCGGTGTTTGCGCCCCAGGAGCGGGTCCCGGCCCGGGAAGCGGTGGGCCGAGTCTGCGCCCTGCCCACGGTGGCCTGTCCCCCCGCCATCCCCATTGCGGTGAGCGGCGAGGTGATCGGCCCCGCCGCCGCCGCCCTGCTGGAAGCCTACGGGGTCAAGACAGTGTCCGTCTTACTTTTCTGAAGAAAAGTAAGCAAAAGACTTTTCAACTGGTACCACTGACTGCCTGGTCCTCACAAGGCCCTGCCGGCGGCAAAGGCCTGCGCTCTTTATGAGGCTCCCGGCCTGCGGCCCGGTGCGCCCAAAAGTATATTTTATCCCTGTTCCTGGTTTCAGGAATGGGGATTTTTTTGTGCCCCGGCGGGGGGCTGCGGCCGGCGGCTGCACCGCAGCCGCGGTGAGGTGGTGTATAAGCCGCGACATCTCACGGCGGGGGAAGATGTATTTTTGATTTTGGATCTAAACCCACCCGCCACCCTTTTATCGGAGTCCCCCCTGCCGCTGTGCGGCATCCCCCCTTCGGGGGGAGCTGGCCTTTCGCTTCTCCCTTACCCGGCGGTTAGACCAGAACTGTCAGGCGGAGGTTTTGCGGTTGCTGCGCAGCCTGCACCTGGACGGAGCAGTCCCCGCCCGCAGAAGCCCTGTTCCTTCTATTGGCATTGTCTGGGTTGAAAGCTCGCTGCAACGAAAACCCAGAAGGAGCAGCCCCCGGCCCCGAGCCCCTGTCAAGGGGCGCGGCCGCAGGCCGGGGGTTACCGCTGTGGGCGGGCGGCTGCGCAGCCGAAGCGCTGCCTGCGGCAGATGCAGCGAGGCGGAGCAGGGGCAGCGGCGGCGACCGCGTCCGGTGGACGAAACAGGGAGCCGCCGCTGGCGCAGCGCTCCAATTTTCACAAGGGCGCTCCTGCGGCCCGCAGGGAAAATTGGCTAAGCGCAAGAGGAACGCGGTCTGCTTTTTGCAAGCGAGCCACGTCCCGCGCTGCAAAAGCAGGGCACCGCAACCCGGACTGGGTAAAAATAATCCCCCAGATAGAGCGGCAAAGTCTCCGCCACCGCATCCGCCGTGAGGCGTCGCGGTTATACAGAAGTTTGCGGAGCCCCCAAGACGTCTCGCGCCTGCGTACAGCTGGCGCAGATTTTGGATCAGAGCAGCGTTTCAAAGGCCGTTAGGCAAACACAGCGACCGCGTCCAGTGGACGAAACAGGGAGCTGTGCTTGGCGCAGCGGTCTGAATCATTCCTGATGCGCCGCATATTCAGGGCACCGCAAGAGGACAGTAGGGAGGCCCCCTCCCTTCCGGGTTGCGGTGCCCTGTTTTTGCTGCGGGCGTCGCTTCGGCGTGCCGTCCTCTTGCGCTTAGCCAATTTTCCCTGCGGGCCGCAGAGCGCCCTTGTGAAAATTGGAGCGCTGCGCCAGCGGCGGCTCCCTGTTTCGTCCACCGGACGCGGTCGCCGCCGCTGCCCCTGCTCCGCTTCGGCTGTTTCTGCCGCAGGCAGCGCCTCAGCTCCGCAGCCCCTCTGGGCCAGCGCAGCGACCAGACGGGCCCTGTGGCCCGGACAGCGCCAGAGGCTAAAGCCTATGACTTTATCATTTATCTAAACCCACCCGCCGCCCTATAAAACCTCTTGCGCTTAGCCGATTTTTGCGGCGCGGGAGCGCTGCGCCAAACACAACTCCCTGCTTCGTCCACTGGACGCGGTCGTTGTGTTTGCCCCGCGGCTGCGCCGCCGCCCCTTGACAGGGGCTCTAAACTTTTAACCGCTCCTCCTGGGTTCAGGCAGCGGCTCAGCTCCGCAGCCCCCTCTGGGCCAGCGCAGCGTCCAGACGGGCCAAGCGGCCCGGACAGCGCCACAGGCAAAACGAATAACCTTATTTTAAAAGATAACACTCGTCCCACCGCAAAAAATAAGAAATGTGCGAAGAAATTGCAAAGAAATTGTAAAGTGACTTGCGGGGCGAAGGAAAACCTGCTATTATACCAAATAAGGACACGCCGGACCGGTGAGGCAGCATATTGCCCGCCGGTCTTTTGCTGCAAAGGGATGGAACCGAATCCGGCCTGATGTTTGAAAAGGCTGTGAAAATTTACCTCTTTTGGCAGAAAATCCCGGCGCTGGTTCGTTTTGGCTGTAGAAATCCATTCCCAGCCAGACGGCCTGGCTGCCACGGAGGTGTTATGTATGAAAATCCTGTTGACCACCGACTGGTGGACCGAGGCGGTGAACGGCGTGGTGCGGTCGGTGACCCTGCTGCGGCGGGAACTCCAGGCCCAGGGCCATGAGGTCCGGGTGCTGACCCTTTCGGCCACCAGTCATTCCTATATAGAAGATGGGATCTGCTACCTGGGCAGCGTCAGCGCCCAGCGGGTGTACCCGGGGGCCCGGCTGCGGGTGGCGGCCTGGAGCCGGTGCATGACCGAGCTGGCCCACTGGGGGCCCGACGTCATCCACTCCCAGTGCGAGTTCTCCACCTTTTTGCCGGCGTGGCAGCTGGCTCGGCGGTGCCATTGCCCCCTGATCCACACCTACCACACGGTGTATGAGGACTACACCCATTACATCATCCCAAGCCAGCGGTGCGGGCGGCTGGCGGTGCGGGAGTTCAGCCGGCTGGTGCTGGGCCAGTGCGACGCCATCATCGCCCCCACCGGCAAGGTGAAGGGGCTGCTGGCGGGATACCGCCTGCACACCCCGGTGTATACCGTCCCCACCGGCATTGACCTGGGGGCCTTCTGCCCGGCGGCGCCGGGGGACAAGCCGGCTCTGCGCCGTGCCCTGGGCCTGCCGGAAGACCGGACGGTGCTGGTGTCCATCGGGCGGCTGGCGGCGGAAAAGAACCACAGCCAGCTGCTGGCCCTGCTGGCGGCCCGGCCTGCCGGGGCCCGGCCCCTGCTGGTGTTTGTGGGGGACGGCCCCCACCGGGCCGGCCTGGAACAGGAGGCCGCCGCCCTGGGCCTCAGCGATGGGGTGCGGTTTATAGGGATGGTGCCCCCCGACCAGGTCACCGCCTGGTATCAGGCGGGGGATGCCTTTGTGTCGGCGTCCCAGAGTGAGACCCAGGGCCTGACCTATTTCGAGGCCCTGGCCTGCGGGCTGCCGGTGCTGGTGCGGGCCGACCCCTGCCTGGAAGGCGTGGTGGAAAACGGCGTCAACGGCTGGCAGTGGACCGATGCAGCATCCTTCGGTCAGGCGCTGGACGCCTTCCAGCGGATGGACGGCCCGGGGCGGGAGGCCCTGGCCGCCGGGGCCCTGGACACCGCAGGGCGGTTTTCAGCGGAACATTTTGCCCGGCAGGTACTGGAAGTCTACCGGGATGCCCTGGTCCGGCGCTGCCGGGTGCCGGCTGCGGCGGGGCTGTAACAGAGGGAAAGGGAAGTGGTTGTATGTCTGTCTGCATTTATCGGGGCGGGGCCGGCGCGGTCCGCACCAGCGGGGTGGGCCGCGCTTTGGAACACCAGGCTGCTGCCCTGAAAGAGGCGGGCCTGCCGGTGGTGGGGGAGCTCCCCCCGGCGGGGCCCGAATCCCGGGCCTGCGTGGTACATCTCAACACCACCCGGCCGGGGACGCTGCTGGCGGCGGCCCGGGCCCATGCCCGTGGGTGCAAGGTGGTGTACTATGGCCACCGCACCGCCGAGACGGTCCGGTGGCGGTCCCGGCTGCTGGCCCCCCTGCTGCGGCGGTGGCTGGCCCTGTGCTACCGCCAGGGGGACCTGGTGATCACCCCCAGCGTCTACGCCAGCCGGGTGCTGGCGGGGTACAAGATCGGCCGGCCCATCTACACCCTTTCCAACGGCATTGACACCGACTTTTTCCGTCCCGACCCCGCCGCGGGGGCCCGGTTCCGGGAGCGGTACTGCCTGGCGGAGGGCCAGCAGTGCGTCATCTCGGTGGGGCACTGGTCGGCCCGGAAGGGCCTGCCCGAGTTCACCGAGCTGGCCCGGCGGATGCCGCAGGTGCGTTTCATCTGGTTTGGCCGGGCGGAGGAGGGCCATCTCCCCGACGAGATCCGCGCCGCCATGGACGCCGCACCGGGGAACGTGCTGTTTGCCGGGTACGTCCCGGCGGACGAGCTGCGGGACGCCTACTGCGGGGCCGACGCCTTTGTATTCCTGAGCCATCAGGAGACCGAGGGCATCTCGGTCCTGGAGGCCCTGGCCTGCGGCACCCCCACCATTGTCCGGGACATCCCGGTCTATGACAACTGGCTGGAGGACGGCAAGTCGGTCTACAAGGCCGGCAGCCTGGGCCAGTTTGCCCAGGAACTGCAGGACCTGCTGGCGGGGCATCTGCCCAGCCTGCGGGAAGGGGGCCTGGCGGTGGCCCAGGCCCGGAGCCTGTACCAGATCGGCCAGGCGCTGTGCCGGATTTACGCATCCAGCGGCCTGATGGACGCCGCCCGCACCACCCCCGAGCAGGCCCGGGCCATGCCCTCCATCCTGCGGCAGAAAGCGAGAATGCGCCCATGAACCTTTTGTTTTCCATCAACCGGAAATTTGTCCCCCTGTGGGCCCAATGCATGGCCACCATCCTCCGCCACGGCGGGGCGGACCGGTATGACCTCTACGTGCTCCACTCTGACCTGACCCGGGCGGACCAGGACCAGATGAACCAGGTCCTTCGCCCGGCGGACAGCTGCACCCTGATCCAGGTGCCCGACAGCCTGTTTCAGGGGTTCCCGGTGTCGGGGCGGTACCCGCTCCAGATTTATTACCGGCTGGCTGCGCCGCTGCTGCTGCCCCGGGAACTGGACCGGATTCTGTACCTGGACGTGGACACCGTCATCCTGAACAGCCTGGCGCCGCTGTACACCTCAGATTTCGGCGGGGCCGGCTTCATGGCCTGCAGCCATACCCGGAAATTCATGGACAAGGTAAACCAGGCCCGGCTGGGTATGGAAGAAGAGGTGCCCTACCTGAACTCAGGGGTGCTGCTGATGAACCTGGAACAGCTGCGGCAGATGGTGCGGCTGGAGGATATCCGGGACTATGCCGAGCAATACCGCCGCCGGCTGATCCTGCCCGACCAGGACATTCTGACGGCCCTGTTCGGGAGCCGTGCCCTGGTGCTGGACAGCCGGATTTACAACATGACCGACCGGCTGTTCCTGCGCTGCGGCGCGGTCCCGGCGACGAGGCTGAGCCTGGACTGGGTGCGGCGGAACACGGTGGTGGTGCACTATCTGGGCAAGCCCAAGCCCTGGCAGAAAAACTACATCGGGCCCCTGGGATGCTTTTACCGCGAAGAGCGGGCACTTTTCTAGAAGAAAAGTGCCCAAAAGACTTTCACTGGGCAGCGGCGGCGACCGCGTCCAGTGGACGAAACAGGGAGCCGCCGCTGGCTGCGGAGCTGAGGCGCTGCCTGCGGCAGTTTGGGCAACGACAACCCGGAGCAGCGCTCCGGTTTTTGCAAGCGGGCACCGTCCCGCGCCGCAAAAATCGGCTAAGCGCAAGAGGACACTCTGGCCGCGCTTACGTGAGGGCTAGGGGGTTGCAAGGCCCGTGACTCTTAGTCCACGTTTGGGCCTGCGGCCCGGTACGATGCAAAGGTTCACCTGGTACCGCTGACGGCCTGGGCTTCCCAAGGCCCTGCCGGCGGCAAAGTCCTGCGCTCTTTAGGAGGCTCCCGGCCTGCGGCCCTGTGAGTCCAAAGTTTTATGATATCCCTGCTCCCATCCCGGGGGCGGGGATTTTTCTTTTGTGCCCGGCGGGGGCGCGTCCGGCGGGCCCGGCGGCCCGCGGGCAGCTTCTCCCGAACCGCGACGCGCACGGCGGATGCGGTGGCGGAAGGCTGATTGCCCGGCCGTGGGGATGATCTAAACCCACCCACCCGCCCTCCAGCGGTTCCCCCGCGGCTGCGCCGCCGCCCCCATACGGGGGCTCTGGGCTTCTGACTTCTCCTTCGCCCGGCGACTGTGCCGGAATAGATAGCGTGAGTTTTTGCGGCTGCAAGCAGCCTGCAAATAGAAGGAGCAGTCTGTGGTTTAGAGCCCCCGTATGGGGGCGGCGGCGCAGCCGCGGGGGAACCGCTACTAGGGCGGCGGGTGGGTTTAGATCCAAAACAAAAAGAAGCACGTTCCGGCCCGCAGCAAAAACGGGGCACCGCAGCCCGGCGGGATTCGATGAAAAATAGTGGATAAAGTGTGGTGGCACAGTTTGTGCCAGCAGGTACCCCGCCCCCGCTTGCTTGATTAAATAAAAAATCCCCGCTCCCGGGATAGGGAGCAGGGATATCATAAAACTTTGGACGCACAGGGCCGCAGGCCGGGAGCCTGCGAAAGAGCGCAGGACTTTGCCGCCGGCAGGGCCTTATGAGGACCAGGCAGTCAGCGGTACCAGGTGAAACTTTGGACGCACAGGGCCGCAGGCCGGGAGCCTGCGAAAGAGCGCAGGACTTTGCCGCCGGCGAGGCCTTTGGAAAGACCAGGCAGTCCGTGGTACCAGGTGAAAGTTTGGGCTCACAGGGCCGCAGGCCGGGAGCCTGCTAAAGAGAGCAGGCCTTTGCCGCCGGCAGAGCCTTGTGAGGACCAGGCAGTCAGCGGTACCAGGCGAAACTTTGGGCTCACAGGGCCGCAGGCCGGGAGCCTGCGAAAGAGAGCAGAACTTTGCCGCCGGCAGGGCCTTTGGGAAGCCCAGGCAGTCCGTGGTACCAGTTGAAAAGCTTTTTGCCTACTTTTTCTCCGAAAAAGTAGGTCAGTCGATGGAGGTGACCTTATAGTCCTTGTCCTGGACGGCCTTGGTGAGGGCGGCGTCGTCGATGTCGGCGTTGAGGGTGACGACGGCGGTGCCGGCGGTATGGCTCACCTCAGCGGCGTCCACCTGGGGCAGGGCCTCCAGGGCCTTCTTGACAGTGGCCTCGCAGTGGCCGCACATCATGCCTTCAATGTGAATGGTCTTCTTCATGGTATTTTCCTCCGTAACGTTGATGGGGCAGGTGGTCTGCCGGGGCGCAGGGGCCGGGGGCAGTTCCACGGGCCGGATGGGTTTATCTTTGCCCGCACTGCGGATGTTGAACAAGTTCAGCCGCAGCGCGTTGGACACAACACAGAAACTGGACAGGCTCATGGCAGCGGCGCCAAACATGGGGTTGAGGGTCAGCCCCAGGGGAATGAACAGGCCGGCGGCCAGAGGGATGCCGATGACATTGTAGATGAAAGCCCAGAACAGGTTTTCGTGGATGTTCCGCAGGGTGGCACGGGACAGCCGGATCAGGGCCGGCACGTCGGCCAGACTGCTGTTCATCAGGACTACGTCGGCGGCGTCGATGGCTACGTCGGTGCCGGCGCCGATGGCGATGCCGGTGTCGGCCCGGGTCAGGGCGGGGGCGTCGTTGATGCCGTCCCCCACCATGGCCACCTTGCCCTTTTCGGCCAGGGCGCGGATCACGCTCTCCTTGCCGTCGGGCAGCACCCCGGCAATCACCTGGTCCACGCCGGCCTGCCGGCCGATGGCCTCGGCGGTCTGCTGGTTGTCGCCGGTGAGCATCACCACGCGGATGCCCATCTGGCGCAGCTGCCGGATGGCCTCGGGGCTGTCCTCCTTGATGGTGTCCGCCACCCCGATCAGGCCCAGCAGCCGCCCTTCGCCCCCAAAGAACAGGGGGGTCTTGCCCTCCTGGGCAAGGGCTTCGGCCTGGCTGGCCAGTCCGGCGGGGACCCGGGTCTGGGCCGCCGCAAAGGCAAAGCTGCCGCCGAAGATGACGCGGCCTTCCAGTCTGGCCGTCAGGCCGTTGCCGGGCAGGGCCTCGAAGTCGGTGACCTGGGCGGGCTCCATCTGCTTTTCAGCGGTGTAGGCCAGGATGGCCCGGGCCAGGGGATGTTCGCTCTTCTGCTCCAGGGCTGCGGCCAGGGCCAGCAGCTCCTGTTCGGTGACCCCCTCGGCGGGGACAGTGTCGGTGACCTGGGGCTGGCCCTTGGTGATGGTGCCGGTCTTGTCCAGGGCCACGATCTGGGTGCGGCCTGCGGCCTCCAGGGAGGCGGCGGTCTTGAACAGGATGCCGTTTTTGGCGCCCATGCCGTTGCCCACCATGATGGCCACCGGGGTGGCCAGGCCCAGGGCGCAGGGGCAGCTGATGACCAGCACCGAGATCCCCCGGGCCAGGGCAAAGGCCAGGGTCTGGCCCAGGGCCAGCCATACGATGGTGGTGATCACCGCGATGGTGATGACGGCGGGGACGAACACCCCCGACACCTGGTCGGCGATTTTGGCGATGGGGGCCTTGGTGGCGGCGGCGTCGCTGACCATCCGGATGATCTGGGAGAGGGTGGTGTCCTCGCCCACCCGGGTGGCTTCACACTTCAAAAAGCCGGACTGGTTGAGGGTGGCCGCCGAGACGGCGTCCCCGGGTGCCTTGTCCACCGGGATGCTCTCACCGGTGAGGGCGCTCTCGTTGACGGCGCTGGCGCCTTCCACCACTATGCCGTCCACCGGGATGTTTTCCCCGGGGCGGACCACAAACTGGTCCCCCCGGCGCACCTGGTCGATGGGCACCGTGACCTCTTTGCCCTCCCGCAGGAGGGTGGCGGTTTTGGGGGCCAGCTTCATCAGGCTTTTCAGGGCGTTGGTGGTCTTGCCCTTGCTGCGGGCTTCCAGCATCTTGCCCACCGTGATCAGGGTGAGGATCATGGCGGCCGACTCAAAGTACAGCTCCATCATATAGTCCATCACCCCGGCGGCGTCCCCCCGGACCTGGGCCCCCGTCATCATGAAGAGGGCGTAGGTGCTCCAGGCGAAGGATGCCGTGGACCCCAGGGCCACCAGGGTGTCCATGTTGGGGGCCCCGTGGAACAGGCTCTTGAAGCCGCTGATGAAGAACTTCTGGTTGATGACCATGACGATGCCGGCCAGCAGCAGCTGGACCAGGGCCACCGCGATGTGGTTGCCGTCAAACCAGGCGGGCAGGGCCCAGCCCCACATCATGTGTCCCATCGAGAAGTACATCAGCACCAGCAAAAAGCCCAGGGAGGCGACCAGACGCCGCCGGAGTTTGGGGGTCTCGTGGTCGGCCAGGGCTTCCAGGGCCGCGTCAGGGGAGGGGGCCGCGGCGGCCCCCGCCTTCTGTTTGGGGCTGGCGCCGTAGCCCGCCTCCTCCACCGCCTGGATGATGGCCTGGGGGGAGGCGGTGCCCTCCACCCCCATCGAGTTGGTCAGCAGGCTCACCGAGCAGGCCGTGACCCCCGGCACCTTGCTGACCGCTTTTTCCACCCGGGCGCTGCAGGCGGCGCAGCTCATCCCGGTGATGTTGTATTGTTCCATTGTATCCTCCCGGCGGGCCGCGGCTTATTTCATCAGCCGCTGGATCACCCGCACCAGTTCGTCTACCGTCTCGTATTTGCCGGCTTCCAGGTCATCCACCACGCAGGTGCGGATGTGCTGGGCCAGCAGCTCTTTGGAAAAGCTGTCCAGGGCCTTGCTCACCGCCGACGCCTGGAACAGGATATCGGGGCAGTAGGCGTCCTTTTCCAGCATCCCCCGCAGACCCCGGACCTGGCCCTCGATCCGGCTCAGCCGGTTGAGCAGGTTCTGGTATTCCTGGGGGGTGCGGTGGCGGGTGCGGCCGCTGGAACAGCAGCAGCCCGCCGCTTCCGGTTCATCCCCGCAGCAGCAGGGAGCGTCTTCGGCCCCGGACGGGGCGCAGCAGGCGGGAGATTCCGCTTGCTCCGCCGGCGGGGCGGGGATGGGGTTTCGGGTTTCAGATTCCACGGCACAGGCCTCCTTTGTGTGGGTTCCATATACCCCTGGGGGTATCTGTGCCCACAGTATAGCACAACAATCCCTGCAAATCAAGTAGGAAACCAGGCTGAGCCTGGACCCACTCGCGGATGTACGTTGCTGCTGGCGTTTACCTGCTGAGCTCGCGAGCGGCTGCGTATAGCCTGGCCAATCGCCTGTGCGGAGGCTTTGCCGCCACCGGGGGGCTTTTGTATGGCCGCTGCGTCTCACGGCGGGGGAAGATGTATTTTTATTTTAGATCTAAACCCGCCCGCCGCCCTTTAGATGTTCCCCCGGCCCTGCGGGCCCGCCCCCGTGGGGGCTCTAAACCGCAGACTGCTCCTTCTGGATGAGGAAGAAGCTGCAAGTTCAGTCCCCCGGAGGGGGCAGCTGAACCGAGCGCTGCCTGCGGCAGAAACAGCGAGGTGAAGCTGGCGCAGCGCTCCGATTTTTGCAAGCGGGCATCGCCCCGCGCCGCAAAAAACGGCTAAGCGCAAGAGGACTGTCGCGCAGCGACAGGGGGGCACCTCTGTGGGCGGGTGGGTGGGTTCAAATGTTCCCACAGGCTGAGAAGCAAACCTCCCGCCACCGTATCCGCCGTGGCAGGTGCATCTGCTGCACAGCCTGCAAACAAAAGAAGCCGCCCCTGGTGCCAGCCCCCCACAGGGGGGCGCAGCCGCAGGCTGCAGGGGGCACCGCTATGGGCGGCGGGCGGGTTTAGATCAAAATCACCCGAAAAGTCAGCATCCCACCCGCCCAAAACCGGAATAAAAACAAACCCCCATCCTTTCGGATGAGGGAAAAGCAATTGGTTTTAGAGCCCCGGCATGGGCTGCGGCGCAGTTTGTGTCCGCGGGCTCAGAAGGTAGATGCCAAGGCAAAGGTACATCCGCGAGTGGGTCCAGGCCCTGCCTGGTTAGCTGAACAGCCGGTTGGTAAAGACGTCGAAAGCCCGGGCCCACCAGCGCCAGTCGTGGGTGACGTCCTGGCCCCAGACCTCGGTGGACACCGGGATCCCGGCGGCCTTCAGGGCCATGTCCAGGGCCTGGGTGGAGGCCAGGGCCTCCGGCTCCCGGCCGTCCTGGGCCTGTCCGGCGCAGAGGATGAACTGCCCCTGCTGCAGCGCGGCGGTGGCGGCGCTGTCCAGCAGCCCCACCGACAGGGCCGAAAGGGGGCTGTTCCGCAGGGCCAGGTCGTCCTCGGGAGCCCCCAGCCACCGGGATACATCATAGTACCCCGACAGGCCGATGGCCCCGCAGAACAGGTTCGGCCGGCGGAGCCGGCAGTTGACGGCCTGGTATGCCCCCAGGTCCGCCCCCACCGCCCACAGGACGGGACCCTTTTTGGCGGGCTTCTTGTCGGCGGGCTTTGCCTCGTCGGCGTCGGGGGTTTCGGGGGCGTCCGCCTCAGCTTCGGCAGCCTTGTGGGCGGCGGCATTGCCGGCGGCGTTCAGCTCCAGGATCCGGGGGACAAGCTCCCCGGTGATGTAGCAGAAGTACTTCTCCTGCATCTCGGCCCGGCGGCGGGGGGAGAGGGAACTGTCCAGCATCCCTTCCCCGGCCAGGCTGTCGGCGCAGAACAGCTGGATCCGCCCGTTCTGGATCAGCCAGGCGGCGGCGTCGGGCATGGCGTTGTTCTCCCAGTCGTAGAACCGGCCGCCCCCGCAGGGGAAGGCCAGCACCGGCACGCCGGCGGTGCCGTAGACCTTGAACTCCATCTCCCGGCCCAGAGCCGGGCTCCATTCCTTATAATAGATGCCATCCATCATGATGCCAAGCCTCCTTGCCTGTTATTTGAACTGGTTCTGCTGGGGGTCGTACTGGTAGCCGATGGAGGCCAGGTTGGCCACAAGGGCTTCCTTGTCGGCGTCCATGTCCTCGCACAGGGCGTCCAGGGTGGGGTAGTAGTTCCGCAGCTTGAGGTTCACCACGCTCAGCAGCATGACGGGATCACTGGGCAGTGCCATAGCAAACACCTCTTTTTTTGAAGATAACAAAAAAGCCGGCCACAATGTGACCGGCAACATACACCACAAACTTAGACAGCGCGGGTAATCTTGCCAGCGCGCAGGCAACGGGAGCATGCATAGACGTACTTGGGAGAGCCATCGACGATCGCCTTGACGCGGCGGATATTGGGCTTCCAGGTACGGTTGGAGCGGCGATGAGAGTGGGAGACCTTGATACCGAAGGTCACGCCCTTGCCGCAGCATTCACACTTAGCCATGATTTTCGCACCTCCTATGAAGTGAAATCAAAAGGGAATCCAAAACAATACAGTGTAATCAGCCCTATCATTCTACCAGACGCGACGGAAAAATGCAAGTCCCTTTTGAAAAAAAGATGGAGATTTTTTCATCGGAGGGCCGCAGCTCTTGTGTGCCGCCCCAAAAAATAGTATCATGGTACCATGGCCCGGTATAGCCGGGCACAAAAACGACAACGGAGAAGCAAAACGCTTATGGTGACCTATTATCTGATGCGGCTGCTGGTGACCCTGGTGGCCATCCCCTGGCACGAGGCGGGCCATGCCCTGGCCAGCCTGCTGCTGGGGGACCCCACCGCCCGGCGGCAGGGCCGCCTGTCTTTGAACCCCCTGCGGCACTTTGACCTGCTGGGCACGGTGTGTATGGTGGTTCTGGGGGTGGGCTGGGCCAGGCCGGTGCAGACCGATGTGCGCCGGTTCAAAAACCCCAAGGTGGGGATGGCCCTCACCGCCCTGGCGGGGCCGGTGGCCAACCTGATCCTGGCCTACCTGTCCATGACGGTGTGGAAGCTGGTGTACTACTGGGGCCCCGACACGGCGGCGATGTGGTATCTGACCTATTTCCTCCAGTTCATGGTGATGATGAACGTAGGGCTGGCGGTGTTCAACCTGATCCCGGTGCCGCCCCTGGACGGCAGCCGGGTGCTGCTGGTATTCCTGCCCCAGCGGGTCTATTTCGGGATCATGCGTTACGAGCGGGAAATTCTGGCCATCCTGTTGGCAGTGGTGTGGTTCGGCGCCCTCAACGGCCCCCTGTCGGTGGTGAGCAACTGGGTGTGGGATCTGCTGTACGCCGGCACCGGCTGGGTGGACAACCTGGCCTATACCTCTTTTTATCTCAGCCTGGGAACGCGGGTGTGACCGGATGGAGGAGATGACGTTCCACCTGGAGGACTTCGACGGCCCTCTGGAACTGCTGCTGACGTTGGTACAGGCCCACAAGATGGACCTGCACAACATCCCCATCCTGGCCCTCATCGACCAGTACACGGCGGTGGTGACCGCCGCCCGGGTCCAGGAGCCGGAGGTGGCCAGCAGCTTCATCGAGATGGCGGCCCGGCTGGTGGAGATGAAGAGCTGGCTGCTGCTGCCCCGCAGCCAGGAGGCCGAGCAGATGAAGCAGGAGCTCACCGGCCGGCTGATCGAGTACGACCGGTGCCGCCGCCTGGCGGCCCAGCTGGGGGAAATGGCCCGGCAGGTGGAGGTCTACACCCGGCCCCCCGCCCGGCTGGAAGCCGACCCCCTGTACCCTTTGCACCACAGCCCCCAGATGCTGGCCGACTGCTGGCAGGCCATGGCGGGCCGGGCCAAACCCAAACCGGTGACCCAGGAGGTCTTTGAACCCCTGGTGGCAGCCCCCTTTGTATCGGTGGAGAGCCGGGTGGTCCACGTGCTGCGGAGCCTGGCCCGGGGCAAGGTAAGCCGGCTGGACCAGCTGTTTTTCCCGGGGCAGGAGGTGTCAGCCACGGTGGCCACCTTCCTGGCGGTGCTGGAACTGGTGCGGGCGGGCCGGCTGGAAATCGCCGACGACGGCGGGCTCACCGTCCGCCGGGGCCGCCGTCCCATTCTGACAGAAGGAGAGGAGAAAACCCATGGAGCGACTTGAACTGGAAGCCCTGCTGGAAGCGGTGCTCTTTGCCCAGGGGGAGCCGGTGGGGGCGGACAAGCTGGCCGCCGCCCTGGAACTGCCCGAGGCCCGGGTGACCGCGGGGCTGGAGGCCCTCCAGAAGCGGTATGAATCCCCCTCCAGCGGGCTGACATTGCTGCGGCTGGGGGATCACTGGCAGCTGGCCACCAAAAACCAGTACGGGCCCTGGGTCCGCAAGGCCCTGGAAACCCGGCGGGCCGCGCCCCTGACCCCGGCGGCCCTGGAAACCTTGACGGTGATCGCCTACAACCAGCCGGTGTCCCGGGCCTTCATCGAGCAGGTGCGGGGGGTGGATTCCTCTTCCAGCGTGGCGGGCCTGCTGGAAAAGGGGCTCATCGAGGAGGCGGGCCGGCTGGACCTGCCGGGCCGGCCGGTGAGCTTCAAGACCACCGACCACTTTCTGCGGGTGTTTGGCCTGGCCAGCCTGGCTGACCTGCCCCCCATCCGCCCCGAGGAGCCCGCCCAAAAGGAGGCGATCCCATGACCGCGATTCTGGCCGTCCTGCTGTTCCTTTTGCGGGCGGTGCTGGTTGTGCTGGGGCTGGTGATCCTGCTGGCGGTGCTGGCCCTGGTCTGCCCCTTCTGCGCCGACCTGGCCTGGGAAGGGGACCCCGACGGGGATTCGATGGGGACGGTGAACATCCGGGTGGGGGCCCTGGGCTTCACCCTGCCGGTGTGGCAGTACCCGCCCCCGCCCCAGCCCGAAGAGGCCGGCTGGAATCCCCCCAAGTCCGGCCCGGTGAAGCGGCTGCTGGCCAAACTGAAAGCCAAATTTTCCGCCTGGCGGCAGAAACGGGCCGCCAAGCGCCCCCCGAAGAAAAAGCCCGCCCCCGCCAAACCCCGCCAAAAGGCAAAGCTGACCCTCAACACCCTCTGCGCCCTGCTGCGGGGGGGCAAAAAGCTGACCCTGGCCGTCTTTGACGCCCTGCGCATCACCCGGATCCGGGTGGTGTGGCCGGTGGGGGAGGGGATGGAGCCGGACCAGGCCGCCCGGGACTACGGCGCGGCCCACGCCTGGCTGTACAGCGCCCTGGGGGTGCTGAACCGGTTCATCTACCTCGACTTCCAGGAGCTGCGGCTGGTGCCCTGCATCCAGCCCGGGGCCCCCGTCCCGGCGGCGCGGGTGTCCTTCCGGGTGTCTGCCCGGGCGCTGTTTGTTTTGATCGCCGCTGTGCAGGTTTTGATCGCTTTCCATCGGGAAAAGGTACTGGACGTGCTGCTCTGAGATGTGCTATACTTCCGGTGGACCCATTACCCATCTATTCTATAAGGAGGCCAATTTCCTATGGCTGAACATCCGATTCAGGAACTCATGAGCGCCACCATGGACAAGGTGCGCCAGATGGCCGACGCCAACACCATCATCGGCCAGCCCATCAAGACCGACGACGGCACCACCATCATCCCGGTGTCCCGGATTTCCCTGGGCTTCGGCTCGGGGGGCGCCGATGGCACCGGCAAGAACCCCGCCAACGGGGATTTGCTGGGGGGCGGCGCCGCCGGCGTCAGCATCCGGCCGGTGGCCTTCCTGGTGATCAAGGACGGCCTGGTGCGGACCATCCAGCTGGCCGACCCTTCCAACAGCCTGGACCGGGCCCTGAACATGCTGCCCGAGCTGGTGGACAAACTGATCACCCTGATCCCCGACAAGGCCGACAAGGCCGACAAGGCGGAGGCCGCTGCCCCCGAGGCAGCCCAGGAGTAAGCAACACACCCATTTGAGCGCCGGGAGGCGCACAAGGAGAGAACACAATGGCATTGGAACGCATTCAGAAGATTATGAGCGAGCAGGGGCTGTGCTCCCGCCGGGCCGCCGAGCAGATCATCGCCGAGGGCCGGGTCAAGGTCAACGGCCGCGTGGCCGGCGTGGGGGACAAGATGGACCCCGACCGGGACGTGCTCCACGTGGATGACCAGCGGATTTATATCGACAAGGACCAGAAGCTGTACTACCTGGCCCTCTACAAGCCCCGGGGCTACGTCACCACCGCCAGCGACGAGCTGGGCCGCAAGACGGTGATGGACCTGGTGGCCGACATCCCGGCCCGGCTGTACCCGGTGGGCCGGCTGGACAAGGACAGCGAGGGCCTGCTGCTGATGACCAACGACGGCGCCTTTGCAAACGCCATGATGCACCCCTCGGGGGGCATCTCCAAGCTGTACCGGGTGACGGTCCAGCCCCGGGCCGAGGAGAGCCAGGTGCTGAAACTCAGCTCGGGTGTGGTGCTGGACGACGGCACCAAGACCCTGCCCTGCACCATCAACGTGGTGGTGGACGAGCCGGGCCGCACCGTCATGGAGATCACCCTGCGGGAGGGCAAAAACCGCGAGATCCGCCGGATGTGCGAGGCGGTGGGCCTGGAAGTGGTGCGCCTCAAGCGGAACGCCGAGGGCGTGGTCAAGCTGGGGATGCTGCAGCCCGGCAAGTACCGGGAGCTGACCAAGCAGGAGCTGTCGGGCCTGCGGGCTGCCGCCGCCAAGGGCCGGGCCCAGACCCGCAGCGCCGCCGCCGCGGCCAAAGCCTCCCGCCATCGGACGGCGGGCCCGGTGAAATCCCGGGGCAATGGACCCAAGCGCCGGGGGTAAAGTGCACAGGATTTTCTCAAAATTAGGGGAAAATGCCACAAAAGTACTTGTGATTGGGCGGACAAAATAGTATAATAAGGGCAATTATGAAAGATTTGGCGGCCGCGCGGCCGCCCCGAGGGAAGCAGGGAGGTCCGATCATGGCT
Source organism: uncultured Faecalibacterium sp. (assembly GCA_904394215.1). Lineage (GTDB taxonomy): Bacteria > Bacillota > Clostridia > Oscillospirales > Ruminococcaceae > Faecalibacterium. The sequence continues at coordinate 4,521 of CAJFNF010000047.1, read as the reverse complement.
TCAAAGATCAACCAAAATGATATGTTTGCCCGGTTTTACGACGACGGCGTTTCCACAGCTCTGTTCCAGCAGGGCGCGGCAAGCGCCGCCTTTGGCTGCGCCGGGGGCCAGCAGGTCTACACCATCTGGCAGACCGGGGATGCCCTGGGCGTCAAGGATGTGGACCGGATGATCCGTGTGCTGGATCTGGCAGCCGAGACCGGCTGCCCGGTGGTCACCTTCTATCAGTCGGCGGGGGCCAGGCTGGCCGAAGGGCTGGACGCCCTCACCGCCGCTGCCAAATACAATGCGGCCATTGCAAAGGTCTCGGGCGTGATCCCTCAGATCGCGGTGGTGACCGGTGTCTGCGGCGGCACCAGCGCCCTGGCTGCGGCCAGCGCCGACCTGTGCATCATGGCCGAAGGGGCCGAGCTGTTCTTCACCCCGCCCTTCACCTCCGCCGCCAAGGGGGATAAGGTGGAAGGGGCCGGCACCGCTGCCGCCGCCGCCAAGGCTGGCGTAGCCGCCATGACCGCCCCCGACGCCGGCGCAGCCGCCGCCCTGGCCGCCAAAGTGGTGGGCCTGCTGCCCTCCAACAACCTGGCAGGCCCCGCCTGCTTTGACTTCCAGGCCCCCGACGCTCCCTTCCAGGCAGGGCTGGCCCCCGACAAGGCCGCCGCTGCCCTGGCCGACGCCGGCAGCCTGATGGAAGTCTACGCCGGCTACGGCAAGAACGTCTACACCGCCCTGGCCACCATCGCCGGGGAGGCGGTGGGCATTGTGGCCGCCGGCGAGACCCTGTGCCACAACTGCACCGCCAAAGCCTCCCGCTTTGTGCGGCTGTGCGACGCCTTCAGCATCCCGGTGGTGACGGTGGTGGACACCCAGGGCTTTGTCCCCAGTTCCGCCGATGACATCGCCGGCGGCATCCGGGAGGCTGCCCGCCTGGCCGCTACTTATGCCGACGCCACCACCGCCCGGGTCTGCCTGCTGGCAGGCAAGGCAGTGGGCCCGGTCTATACCGCCCTGGCCGCCGCCGACCTGAAGATCGCGGTGGACGGCTGCCTGGTGAGCCCCCTGGAGCCCTCCGCCGCCGTCTCGGTGCTGTATAAGGAGGAGCTGGACGCATCGGACAGCATCCCCGCCGCCACCAAAGCCAAGGCGGCCGCCTACGCCAAAGAGGTGTGCAGTGCCGCTGCCGCCGTGGCTGCCGGCGCCGCCGACATGGAGTGCGCCCCCGCCGGGGCCCGCCCGGCTGTGGTGGCCGCCCTGGATATCCTGCGCACCAAGCGCGCCGCCCGCCTGCCCAAGAAGCACGGCAACATGGCGCTGTAACCGACGTATTTATGAATTGAGATTCAGGAGGGTTTTTCGATGAAGTACTATACCATTACCGTCAATGGCGTCGCATACAGTGTCACGGTGGAGGAGGCTGCCGCCGGCGCCGCCCCTGCCGCTCCCGCCGCTGCCCCGGCACCAGCCCCCGCACCTGCTCCCGCAGCCGCTGCCCCGGCCCCGGCCGCTGCACCCGCTGCACCCACTGCCCCTGCTGCACCCGCCGGCCCTGCCGGCGCCGTGGCCGTCAAGGCCCCCATGCCCGGCAACATCCTGGACACCAAGGTCAAGCCCGGCGACAGCGTCAAGGCCGGTGACTGCCTGGTGGTGCTGGAAGCCATGAAGATGGAAAACGAGATCGTGGCGCCCCAGGACGGCACCGTGGCCACCGTGGATGTCAAGCGGGGCGACGTTGTCAACTCGGGCGACCTGCTGGTGACCATGAACTAATGGGGGAGGGGGCTGAATACTATGGCAAAAAAGCCGATTAAAATCACCGAGGTGGTGCTGCGGGACGCCCATCAGTCCCTGCTGGCCACCCGGATGACCATGGACGAGATGCGCCCCATCCTGCCCGAGATGGACAAGATCAATTATTTTTCGGTGGAGTGCTGGGGCGGCGCCACCTTTGACAGCTGCATCCGGTTCCTGGACGAAGACCCCTGGGAGCGGCTGCGGATCCTCCGCAAGGAGCTGCCCCACCAGAAGCTGCAGATGCTGTTCCGCGGCCAGAACATGCTGGGCTACCGCCCCTACGCCGACGACGCGGTGGAGTACTTTGTCCAGAAGTCGGTGGCCAACGGCATCGACGTGATCCGCATCTTTGATGCTCTGAACGATCCCCGGAACCTCCAGACCGCCATCAAGGCGGCCAACAAGGAGGGGGCCCACGTCCAGGGCTGCATCAGCTACACCCTGAGCCCGGTCCACACCAACGAGGCCTTCGCGAAATACGCCAAGACCCTGGAGGAGATGGGGGCCGACTCCATCTGCATCAAGGACATGGCGGGCCTGCTGACCCCCTTCACCTGCGCCGAGCTGGTGAAGGAGCTGAAGGCCGCCGTCAAGATCCCCGTGGACATCCACAGCCACTACACCGCCGGCCTGGCCTCCATGTCCATCATCAAGGGCATCGAGGCGGGCGCCGACATTGTGGATACCGCCATGAGCCCCCTGGCCCTGGGCACCAGCCACATGCCCACCGAGAGCCTGGTGGCGGCCCTGCAGGGCACCGACTACGACACCGGCCTGGACCTGAACCAGCTGAACGTGGTGCGCGTCTATTTCGCCAAGCTGCGTGAAAAGTACATTGCCAACGGCCAGATCAGCCCCAAGAGCCTGGGCGTGGACGCCAACACCCTGATTTACCAGGTGCCGGGCGGCATGTTCTCCAACATGCTCAAGCAGCTGAAGGACGCCGGCAAGGAGGACAAACTGGACGAGGTGCTGGCCGAGATTCCCCGGGTCCGCGAGGACGCCGGCTATCCGCCGCTGGTCACCCCCACCAGCCAGATTGTGGGCACCCAGGCGGTGTTCAACGTGATCCTGGGCGAGCGGTACAAGATGGTGACCAAGGAGTTCAAGGGCCTGGTCCACGGCGACTACGGCAAGACCCCGGCCCCCATCAGCCCCGAGTTTACCAAGAAGATTCTGGGGGACGACCAGCCCATCACCTGCCGCTTTGCGGACACCCTGGCCCCCGAGATGGACAAACTGAAGGCCGAGGCCGCCAAGTGGGCCATCCAGGAAGAGGACGCCCTGACCTACGCCATGTTCCCCCAGGTGGCCCCCAAGTTCTTCGAGAAGCGCAACGCCAAGATCCAGGGCGTCGACGCCGACCACGCAGACTACGCCAACAAGTCCCACCCCATTTAAGCTGGCGCTTCCAGGGGGAACCCATTTCTGCCTGCATGCGCAGGACAGAAATTCCTTCCCCGGCAGTGTTCTCTCTTGCGCTTAGCCGATTTTTGCAGCGCGGGACAGTGCCCGCTTGCAAAAACCGGAGCGCTGCTCCAGGTTGCCGTTGCCCAAATATGCGGCGCGGGTCGCAGCCCGCTTGCATATTTGGACGGCTGTCCCTGCTCCGCTTCGGCTGTTTCTGCCGCAGGCAGCGCCTCAGCTCCGCAGCCAAGCACGCCTCGCTGTATCGTCCGCAGGACGCGCTTCGGCGTGCTTGCCCCCTGGGGACAAAATTTCCCGGCGAACCGCGCACTCGCCTGACGGCTCGCACACTCCCGCCGGAAAATTTCCCTGTAGGTGTCCGTGCCGTACGCGCATGTCGTCCGGCCCGGACGGATTTTGAAATAGGCTCTCTCAGCCGTAAGGCTCGGGGGAGCTTTTTGTTTTGTGCCTGGCGGAGATTTGACTGTACCCGGTCGCTTTCCTATATCCTTAAACCCTCACGGCGGGAAAAGATGTATTTTTGATTTATGATCTAAACCCTCCGGGTTGCGGTGCCCTGTTTTTGCGGCGGGCCGCCGCGGTGTGCCGTCCTCTTGCGCTTAGCCAATTTTCCCTGCGGGCCGCAGGAGCGCCCTTGTGAAAATTGGAGCGCTGCGCCAAACACAGCTCTCTGTTTCGTCCACCGGACGCGGTCGCTGTGTTTGCCTCTTGCGCTTAGCCGATTTTTGCTTCGCGCCGCGGAGGGCGCTCGCAAAACCCGGAGCGCTGCTCCGGGTTGCCGTTGACCAAATATGCAGCGCGGGTCGCCGCCCGCTTGCATATTTGGACGGCTGCCCCTGCTCCGCCTCGCCTGTTTCTGCCGCAGGCAGCGGCTCGGCTACGCAGCCAACAACAGCTCCCTGTTTCGTCCACTGGACGCGGTCGCTGTGTTTGCCCCTGCTCCGCTTCGGCTGTTTCTGCCGCAGGCAGCGCCTCAGCTACGCAGCCCCCCGCCCACAGCGGTAGCCCCGGCCCTGCGGGCCCGCCCCTTGACAGGGGCTCTGAACCACAGACTGCTCCCTCTGTTTGCAGTTAGTGGGACTCCCCAGACGTCTCGTGGGAGCGTACAGCGACCACAGATCTTGGATCAGAGCAGCGTTTCAAAGGCCGTTAAGAAAAATGCCGCCGCCGCTTTAGAGTGTTCGTGGTTTTAACGGACCAGGTGTATCTGCATTTTTTAGGCCTTTGTCCGCTGCGACTTCCTCTTTTGAGTCCAGAGGCTAGCCTCTGGGCGTTGCGGGTGGGTAGGGAGTCCAGAGGGGGTAG
>CAJFNF010000046.1 GCA_904394215.1 uncultured Faecalibacterium sp. | reverse complement strand
TTTCGAGGCTGCTTGCGCACGGATAAACTGGAGGTGCGGTCAAAAGTGCGGTCAAAACCAAAAAAACAGCCCAGAAACTTGCGTTCCTAGGCTGTTTTTCGTGGTGGAGGCGATGGGAGTCGAACCCATGTCCGAAAAGAGTTCAGCGTGAGTATCTCCGGGTGCAGGCGATCAACAACATTCCCTCTGCGTCACGCCGGTCGCCAGGCTAACGCTTCAGTAGCTTCATGAGTTCATGACGGTCCGCAAAGCTTAGGTCCGTTCACGGTCTGTGTCTAAAGGACGCCCCGACCCCACACGACACAAGAGTGGGCGGAACGCGCAGCACTCAGTGTTGTCAGTTATTGTTTTGGAGGATTTTAGAGCAGGTCCCCCGCTGCTACCCGCTGCCCAGGCCTCGCTCCCCCCGTCGAAACCTTTACGCCCCCATGTCAACGCGCCTTGCGGCGCGGGGCAGGTGATGGGAAGGGCAATTTTGCCCGGTGTGAATCAATAAAAACGTCCGTTGGATTTCAGGGCCCGGTCGATGGAACGCTTGGCGTCCCGCTTGGCGGCGTCGGCCCGCTTGTCGTAGAGCTTTTTGCCCTTGCACAGGCCCAGCTCCAGTTTGACCCGTCCGTGCTTGAAGTAGAGGGACAGGGGAACCAGGGTGTAGCCCTGGAGCTTGCACTGCTGGTGCAGGCGGCGGATTTCGCTTTTGTGGGCCAGCAGCCGCCGTTCCCGGGTGGGATCGGTGTTGAAGATGTTGCCGTGGTCGTAGGGGGTGATGTGCATCCCCTTGACGATCAGCTCGCCGCCGTCGATGTCCACCCAGCTGTCCTTCAGGTTGACGCCGCCGGCACGGAGGCTCTTCACCTCGGTGCCTTTCAGCTCGATGCCGGTTTCCAGCGCTTCCATCACAAAGTATTCGTGGCGCGCTTCCCGGTTGGTGGCGATGGTTTTGGTGGCCGGCTTTTCCTTTCCAGGCATCCAGCGCGCCTCCTTTCCGTTTGATGATGGGCCGGCGGCCCTGCGCACATTCAGGCGTGTAGATATTGTACCACAACTTTTTGAAAGTGCAACCTACTTTTTTGAAAAAAAGTAGGCAAAAAACTTTTCAACTGGTACCGCTGACGGCCTGGGCTTCACAGAGGCCCTGCCGGCGGCAAAGTCCGATTCTCTTTCGCAGGCTCCCGGCCTGCGGCCCTGTGAGTCCAGGGTTTTGTCAAATTATGCGGCTGCAAGCAGCCTGCAACCAGAAGGAGCGTTTTTGGGTACATTCCCCCCGAAGGAGGGCAGCTGAACCAACCGCGTCCAGTGGACGAAGGGGCAGCTATTGGTTCAGAGCCCCTGTCAAGGGCAAGCACACCGAAGCGCGTCCTGCGGCAGAAACAGGGGGCAGCGGTCCGGGCAAAAGCCTAGACTTTTATTTTTGATCTAAACCCTCCCGCCGCCCATAGCGGTTCCCCCGGCCCTGCGGGCCCGCCCCCTGTGGGGGCTCTGGGCCTCTAACGGCTCCTTCTGTTTTTGGGTTTGCCGGAACTGTCAGGCAGTGGCATTTGCGGCTGCTGCGCAGCCTGCAACCAGAAGGAGCGTTTTTTGGTACATTCCCCCCGAAGGGGGGCAGCTGAGCCGAGCGCTGCCTGCGGCAGAAACAGCGTGGCGAAGCTGGCGCAGCGCTCCGATTTTTGCAAGCGCCCGCCGCGGCGCGCCGCAAAAACCGGCTAAGCGCAAGAGGACTGCCGCGTAGCGGCAGGGGGGACACCGATAAAAGGGTGGAGGGTGGGTTTAGATAAAAATCAAAAACATACCCATCCGCTGTGGGGCGCAGTGGTGCCAGGAAAGGGAGCGGGTGGGAGGGAAGCCTCCGCCGCCTGGTCGGATTCGGCTATACGCAGCAGCCGCGAGCTTAGCAGGTAAACGCCAGCAGCAGCGTAAATCCGCGAAATAGTCCAGGCTTTGCCTGGCAGGCTCTGCCTGGCCAGGTCACAAGTCCCGCCGGCCCTCCAGGGCCCGGAAGATGGTCTGGCGGTCGGCCTGCTCCAGCTTGGAGCCCACCGGCACGCCGGAGGCCAGCCGGGTGGTGCGCACCCCCAGGGGCTTCAGGGTCCGGGCCAGGAAAATCGAGGTGGCATCCCCCTCCACGCTGGGGGGCAGGCCCATGATGACCTCCTTCACCGAGGTGTCGGCCAGCCGGTTTACCAGCTCCCGGATGGTTAAGTTCTCGGGGCCGATCCCCTTCACCGGGCTGATCAGCCCGTACAGCACATGGTACATCCCGCGGTATTCCCGGGTGCGCTCGATGGCCTGGACGTCCCGGGCCGTCTCCACCACGCAGATGGTGGAATGGTCCCGCTTGGGATCGGCGCAGATGGGGCAGACCTCCCCGTCGGTGTAGTTCTGGCACAGCCGGCACCGGTGCAGCTTGGTGTGCACCCCGCGGATGGCGCTGACCAGGCGCTCGGTCTGGTCGCTGGACAGGTTCATCAGCTGGTAGGCCAGCCGGGTGGCGCTCTTGTCCCCCAGGCCGGGCAGCCGCTTCAGCTCGTCGATCAGCACTTCCAGCGGCGCGGCGGTATTGCTCATGCCGCGGCCTCCCTTACAGGCCCAGGCCGGGGATGTTCAGCCCGCCGGTCAGCTTGCCCATCTCGGCGGCGGCAGCCTCGTCCACCTGCTGGACGGCGGCATTCACCGCCGCCGCCACCAGGTCCTGCAGCATCTCCACGTCGTCGGGGTCCACGGCCTCGGGCTTGATGGTCACGGCCAGCACCTCGTGCTTGCCGTTCATCTTCACCGTCACCATCTCGCCGGGGGCGCTGGCGGTGTACTCGGTCTGCTCCAGCTGGGCCTGCTTGGCCTGCATCTCGCTCTGCATCTTCTGGGCCTGACGCATCAGGCTGTTCATATCGGGGCGGCCATAGCCGCCGGGCATTCTTGCTTTCATCGCGGATTTCCTCCAATAATCTTATTTTCAGGACTGGCGCCGCCGGGCGCTGTCCTCGATGGTGACATCCAGCCCCAGAGCCTCCAGCTTGTGCAGGGACTCTTCGGCGTTGGTTTTGGGCCGGGTTGCGGCGGCCTTCTCGGGCTCGTAGGGCCCGATGGGCACCGCAATCCCCGACACCTGGGCAATCAGTTTCTTGATCAGCCGCTGGCTGCCCTTGTTGACCCGGATGAAGTCCCGGAAGGTCTTCCCTCCGTCGATCAGCACCCGGACCCCGTCAAAGTAGGCCTTCGACTTTTTCAGGTAGCCGTACAGCATGGGGTCGGTCTCACGGATCTTGTCCACCACCTCGCCCCACTGGGGATAGGGGTTGACGCTCCGGTCCGCCACCCGCCGGGGCTTGTTGAGCTGGGGGTCGGCGGTGTAGGCCGGCTGGGCCTCAGGCTGGGGGGCGGGTGTGGGGTCTGCCCCCGGCTCGGGGGGCGGTTCCAGGCCCTCCCAGGGGGGCAGGTCATCCGAGGCCTGGACAGGCGCAGACGATGCCGCCGGGGCCTTTGCCGCGGGCTGGGTTGCGGCCGGCGCGGGTTCTTCCCAGGGGGGCAGGTCGTCGGAGGCCTGGACAGGCGCAGACGATGCCGCCGGGGACTTTGCTGCGGGCTGGCTTGCAGTCGGGGCGGCTTCCTCCCAGGGCGGCAGGTCGTCGGCTGCCTGGACGGGCGCGGACGATGCCGCCGTGGACTTTGCTGCGGGCTGGCTTGCAGTCGGCGCGGGTTCCTCCCAGGGCGGCAGGTCGTCGGCTGCCTGGGCGGGCGCGGACGGCGCCGCCGGTGCGGCCTGGGCCGTCACCGGGGCCGACTGGAAGGGGGCAGGGGCCGCCGCAAAGGGCCGCACTTCCTGCCGGGCCGCCTGCTGGGGGGCCGCAGTCCGGGCCGGGGCGGCAGACACCGCCGCCTGTACCGCCGGGGCCTGCTGGCTCTGGGCCGGCTCGGTGAGGCTGAACAGGGCCAGTTCCAGCTCGATCCGCTGGTCGCTGCCCCGGGCCATGTGCTCCAGGGCCGCCCCCAGGGCCCGGATGGCCCGGATGGCTTCCCGCCGGCCCAGGGCGGGGCCTTTTTCCAGGTAGAGGGTCTCCTCGTCGGGGGAGACGCCGCTCAGCAGGTCCCGCCCGCCGGGCAGGGCCGCCAGCATCAGGCTCCGGTAATGGGCGATCAGCTCTTCGGTGAGGCGCTTGACGTCCACCGACTGCTGCCGCAAGGCCGCCAGCTCGGCCAGGGCCGAGGCGGCATCCCGGGCCGCCACCGCATCCGACATCCGGAACAGGTAGCCCCGGTCGGTGACGCCCGCCATCTGCCGCACCACCCCCTCGTCGATGTCGGCGGTGACGCCGGCGCAGGTGTCCAGGATGGACAAAGCGTCCCGCAAAGCGCCGTCGGCCAGCCGGGCGATGAGGGCCGCGGCCTTGTCGGTGAGGTTCAGCTGCTCGGCGGCGGCCACCTGGGCCACCCGCCCCGCGATGTCCTCGGGGCTGATGCGGGTGAAGTCGTACCGCTGGCACCTGGACCGGATGGTGGCGGGCACCTTCTGGATCTCGGTGGTGGCCAGGATGAAGATGACGTGGGCGGGGGGCTCTTCCAGGGTTTTCAGCAGGGCGTTGAAGGCCGCCGTGGAGAGCATGTGCACCTCGTCGATGATGTATACCTTATAGGTACAGCTGGTGGGGGTGTAGGCGGTCTCGTCCCGCAGGTCCCGGATGTCGTCCACGCCGTTGTTGGAGGCGGCGTCCATCTCCACCACGTCCAGGATGGAGCCGTCGTCGATGCCCCGGCAGACGGCGCATTCCCCGCAGGGGTCGCCGTTCTGGGGATGGAGGCAGTTCACCGCCTTGGCGAAGATCTTGGCGCAGGTGGTTTTGCCGGTGCCCCGGACCCCGGTGAACAGGTAGGCGTGGCCCACCCGCCCGGCGGACACCTGGTTTTTCAGCGCCGCCACGGTGGCACGCTGGCCCACCACGTCCTCGAAACGCTGGGGGCGCCATTTGCGGTAGAGCGCTCGGTACATCTTGACACCTCCCTCACACACATAAAAAAAGCGGACAGCGCTGCGGGGGAAGATCCCCCGCCTTGCGAAGCTCGGCATACGAATGCAGGCTGGCTGAAACGCACCATGCACGCCGCTTAAGGCTGCTTGGTTCCCCACCTGACCTGGTTCACAGCGGCCCGGTCGTACAGGGCCCGCATCCGTATGCCGAACCGCGCAGCAAGGCGCTGTCCGACCTGGTGTGCTCCACAGCGCAGCTGGGAGCATACAGGTATTTTATCATATTATGCCCTGAATTGCAAGGTGCTTTTGTTTGGGTGTGTTTTTTCTTTATTTATGATCTAAACCCGCCCACCGCCCATAGCGGTGCCCCTGCCGCCTGCGGCGGCGGTCCTCTTGCGCTTAGCCAATTTTCCCTGCGGGCGGCGGTGCGCCCTTGTGAAAATTGGAGCGCTGCGCCAGCTTCGCCTCGCTGTATCTGCCGCAGGCAGCGCTCGGCTCAGCTGCCCCCTTCGGGGGGAGCTGGCCTTTGGGGCGGCGGCGCAGCCGCGGGGCAAACACAACGACCGCGTCCAGTGGACGAAGCAGGGAGTTGTGTTTGGCGCAGCGCTCCGGTTTTTGCAAGCGGGCTCCGTCCCGCGCCGCAAAAATCGGCTAAGCGCAAGAGGGAAAGTATAGATCAAAATACCAAAAGAAAAGAAGACCCGCCCACTGATGTGTGTAAAAAAATTCAAATTCTTGAACTGCACCGCCGTCTGTGTTATCATAGCCTTGGATTTTGCATCAATCGGGCCGCGGATTTTACAAATCCGTGGTATACTGAAACCATCCAAAAACCATGAAAGGGTGTATCTATGGAACAACAGCAGCAAAAGGATAAGATGACCCGGCTGGAAAAACGCTGGGTCCTCTACGACGTGGGCAATTCGGCATTCACTTTGCTGATCTCCACCATCCTGCCCATCTACTTCAACGGCCTGGCCGAGTCCGCCGGCCTGTCCGACGCACAGTACCTGGCCTTCTGGGGCTACGCCGCCTCCTTCGTCACGGTGGTGGTGGCGGTGCTGGGCCCCACGTTGGGGGCCATCGCCGACCTGCCCGACATGAAAAAGAAACTCTTCACCCTCTGCGTGGCGGTGGGCGTCATCGGCTGCGCCGTCATGGGGGCCCTCAGCTCCTGGGTGTGGTTTCTGGGCTGCTTCATCATCGCCAAAATCGGCTACAGCGCCAGCCTGGTGTTCTATGATTCCATGCTCACCGACGTCACCACCCCCGAGCGGATGGACAAGGTCTCGGCGGTGGGCTACGCCTTCGGCTATGCCGGCAGCTGCATCCCCTTCGTGGTCAGCCTGGTGATCGTGCTGGGGTATGAGGCCATCGGCCTCACCCTGGGCGCCGCCATGCTCATCGCTTTCCTGATCAACGCCGGGTGGTGGCTGTGCTGCACTTTGCCCCTGCTGGCCCGCTACCGCCAGAAGTACAGCATCCCCGCCGAGGGCCACATGGTGGCCGGCGCCTTCCGGCGGCTGGGGGAGACCTTCCGGGACATCCAGGGCAATAAACAGGTCCTGTGGTTTTTGATCGCCTTCTTCCTCTACATCGACGGCGTGTATACCATCATCGACATGGCCACCGCCTACGGCCAGGCCCTGGGCCTGGACAGTACCGGCCTGCTGCTGGCTTTGCTGGTGACCCAGATTGTGGCCTTCCCCTTTGCGCTGCTGTTCGGGTGGCTGTCCCGCCGGGTGGACACCGCTTTGCTGGTGTCCATCGCCATCGTGGCCTACATCGGCATCGCCGCCTACGCCATCTTCCTGCGCAGCCAGACCCAGTTCTGGATCCTGGCGGTCTGGGTGGGCATGTTCCAGGGCGGCATCCAGTCCTTGTCCCGGTCCTACTTCGGCAAGATCATCCCCCCCGAAAAGTCGGGGGAATACTATGGCCTGCTGGACATCTGCGGCAAGGGCGCGTCCTTTGTGGGCACCTTCCTGGTGAGCCTGATGACCCAGATTTCGGGCAGCACCTCGGTGGGGGTCATGGTGATTGCGCCGCTGATCCTGCTGGGGTTCCTTGCGTTCCGTAAAGCGGTGCGGGAGGGCCGGAAGGCCAACGCATCCGAAGTATAACATCCAAATGAGGTGAACCGATATGCCTGCTGTTTACGCACACCGCCGGTTCGGCGGACAGGTGCTGGCCGTCTGTGAAAATCCCATGGCCCGCGCCGCCATCCAGCGATTCCCGGTCCTGTACCAGATCGGGCTCCAGGGGCCCGACCTGCTGTTCTACTGCGACCCCCTGGGGTCCAACCCCTGCAAGGATGCGGGGAACGCCATGCACGACGCGCCGGCGGCGCCCTTCTTTGAAGCGGCGGCGGCCCGGGTCAACGGCCTGGCGGAGGGCCAGGCGGTGCTCAGCTACCTGCTGGGGTTTGTCTGCCACTTTGCCCTGGACAGCGAGTGCCACAGCTATGTGGAGTACGAGATCCAGCGCAGCGGCCACGGACACATTGCCATCGAGACGGCCCTGGAAGGGGCCCTGATGGAGGCGGACGGGGTGGACTGGACCACCCACAACCCTGCGGGGTACATTGCGGTGAACGAGACCAATGTCCGTGTGATTGCCCGGATCCTGCCGGCCAGCCGGCGGCAGATCCGCGCCAGCCTGGCCAACATGAAGCGGATGAACCGGCTGCTGATGCCCTCCTGCCGCACCAAAAACTACCTGACCCAGCGGTTTCTGGAGCTGGCGGGCAAGTGGGACGTGCTGGGCGGGCTGCTGATCTACGCCCTGGACCGGCCGGCCTACGCCCGGAGCAGCGCCCGGCTGGCGCAGCTGGCGGAGGGGGCGGTGCCGGTGGCCCTGGATCTGATGGACAGCCTGTGCGACCACATCGCCTACGGCACCCCCCTGTCCAGCCGCTTCGACCGCACCTACGGGCCGGTGCCCGAGCTGATGCAGCGCTACGCGGAAGAAGATTCTTGATTTGAAAAAGGCTCCCTTGCCCGGGCAGGGCAGGGGAGTCTTTTTGTTCTTGGGGATGTCTTTTTTCTATTTTGATCTAAACCCGCCCGCCGCCCTTTTAGCGGAGTCCCCCCTGCCGCTGCGCGGCATCCCCCCTTCGGGGGGAATCTGCCACAAACTTCTCCTTCTGGGTGCAGGCTGCGCAGCAGCCGCACCCCCGCGCCTGAAAGTTCCGGCCCGCCCGCCGGGTGGGGGAGCAGTCAGAGGCCCAGAGCCCCCGTATGGGGGCGGGCCCGCAGGGCCGGGGGAACCGCTAAGAGGGCGGCGGGCGGGTTTAGATTAAAAACAAACAAAACAAAATCCCCCCGCCTCGGGGGAGGCAGGGGGTAGGGTTTATGGGGTAGGGTTAGCCGCCAGTGGTGATATGTGACGACGGGTCACCGCTGTTTTCACTGCCGCACTTGGTGCCGGCGTAGGCTCGGCCATTTTTTTGAATTCCTTGTTGAACGTTGCTGCTATCGATGTAAGGCACAGCGGCGGTATCATCCCCGGCCTTGGCCCGGATGGTTTTTTGCAAGTTTTGGGTTCCGTTTTTGGGAATCCAGTTGGCGGTCACGCTGTCGATATCTCTGATATTGTACCCCACCAGGCCGCCGGCGTAGGCGGAACCGAAGGCGGTGTTCTCGGCTTGGACGGTGCCGCTGCCGCTGTAGGTGCCGCTCACCGTATCCGCGTTGTACCCCACCAGGCCGCCGGCCCATGCTTCGCTCGATCCATTTGGATCAATTGTGGCTTGGACGGTGCCGCTGCCGCTGTAGGTGCCGTCCACCGTACTCATGTTGTACCCCACCAGGCCGCCGGCGGAGGTGTAGCTGCCATAAGCTTGGACGGTGCCGCTGCCGTTATAGGTGCCGGTCACCGTACTCGTGTTGAACCCCACCAGGCCGCCGGCGGCGGTGATGTTCTGGCCTGTGGCGGCAATCTTGCCGCTGCCGCTGTAGGTGCCGTCCACCGTACTCGTGTTGTACCCCACCAGGCCGCCGGCGCAGGCGCGGTAGTCGGCGCTATTGGTGGTGGCGGAGACGCTGGTATCTTCCACTTTACAGTTACTTTCGATGGTGCCATCATTGCTACCTGCAATGCCGCCGGCGAAGACGTGGTCGCTGGAGACAGAGAGATTACCAGATTGGATGGTGCCGCCGGTGACGGTGCAATCGCTGATTTTACCGCCGCTTTTATTTTGGCCCACGATGCCGCCGGCGTTGGCAGCGCCAGAGCCGGAGCTGGGGTCAGCTGTGATGGATTTGCCATTGTTGATGGTCACATCGCAGCCGGTGATCTTGCCATAATTTTGGCCCGCTACAACGCCGGCGTCGCTGTCGCTGCCGTCTGTTTTGCTGACGCTGATGCCCTCTGTCACCGTAATATCCAGATAGGACACCTCGGCGCCGCTGGCAATCGTCCCGAACAGGCTCGCGCCGCCCGAAAGCTTGATTTTGGCCTGGCCGCCGTCGCTGGTCAGCTTGCCGCTAAAAGTATCGGTCAGCTGCTTGGTGACGGTGTAGCTTTGGCCACTCTCCAAGGGTTCCAGGGTGATGTCAGCCTTTGTAGCATCGATGCTAGGCTCACTAAACAGATTTTGCAGGCCGTCGGAGCCTGTGACAACATAGCTGCCGTCGGCGCTCTGATAGTATCCGTTGGAATTGTTGCTTACTTCTATTGTTTGGGTAAGCTCCTGGCCCTTATAAGTTATTTTAAGGGTATAGGAACCTGCTTTTTTGAAGACGTAGTCTGTACCGGGGGCGCTGCCGTTGATCGTAATGGTGTAATCTGTTGACAGAAGCGGTTCAGAATGTCCATCAGAATAAACGGCGCTGACAGTTATGACGGCAGGGTCGAATTTATCTCCAACTTCGTAGCCGGTCGTGGTGAGCCCGGTCACCGAAAGGCTCTTGAGGGTGACAGGCTTGTCCTTGTCCGCCGTCCCGGCCTTCTCCACGGTAGCCTTCACCAGCAGCCAGCAGCCGTTCTCGGTCTGGACCAGGGCCAGGCCGGCGGCGTACTTGCCGTCGGCGGGCAGGCGCGAGAAGACGGGGTTCCACTGGGTGTAAGCTGCCTGGGCCGCCTTGTCGGGGTCGGAGCCGGCATAGAACACCAGGTCAAAGGCGGTGTCGCCCTGCTGGCCCTTCCCCAGGCGGGTGAAGGTGATGGTGGAACCCAGCACCTTTTCCAGGGCCGCCCGGATGGCGGCCTCGTCGTCATTTTCATTTTCGCTCAGCACCTGGCGCAGGTCGGCCTCCAGGTCGGGGTCCATCTCCACCGAGACGTTTTGGTATTTGCCCTCCAGCAGGTTCAGCAGGACCCGGGCAGCCGATTGCTGCCTGCTGCCGCAGGCGGCCAGCAGGCTGATGGCCATAGCCGCTGCCAGCAGCAGGGCAAGAAGTTTTCTTCGCATGATGTTCCTCCTTTCAGGGCGGGCCGGGGGCCCGTGGGTGGCTTGTTTGGCTCATTATACCAAAGAATATGCAGTTGGTGCAATCCTTTTGGATGAAGTATGACTTTTTAATGCTGCTTTTTGGCGCACCCCCGCCGTGCAAAACCAGAGGAAACAGCCCACGGCCAGGCCCAGCCAGCGCTATAGGCTAAGGCTATAACTTTATAAACCCGCCCGCCGCCCTATAAAACCTCTTGCGCTTAGCCGATTTTTGCGGCGCGGGACGGCGCCCGCTTGCAAAAACCGGAGCGCTGCGCCAGCTTCGCCTCGCTGTTTCTGCCGCAGGCAGCGCTCGGCTCAGCTGCCCCCGGCACAGATGCCATCGCTATACGAAACAGCCGCGGGCTCAGAAGGCAGATGCCGCGGCAGGCGTAAATCCGCGAGATGGTCCAGGCTCTGCCTGGGGGCGGGATTCGATGATAAATCTTGTGGAATAGTCCAAACTATGTTATAATAAGCTGGATCGGCGCGGGTTGCGCCGCGGAACAAAAGCGAGGTGCGGGTATGTATCGGAAGGTTGGCAAGCGGGCGCTGGACGCCTTTCTGGCGCTGTGCGGCATCGTCTGCCTGTCCTGGCTGCTGCTGGGGCTGGCGGTGGCCATCAAACTGGATTCCCCCGGTCCGGTGTTCTTCAAACAGAAGCGGGTGGGCATCCATAAAACCCACTTCTGGATTTTGAAATTCCGTACCATGCGCAGCGATACCCCCCACGATATGCCCACCCACCTGCTGGCCGACCCCGACCAGTATATCACCCGGGTGGGGCATTTCCTGCGGAAAACCAGCCTGGACGAACTGCCCCAGCTGTGGAACATCCTGGTGGGGGACATGGCGGTGATCGGGCCCCGGCCCGCCCTGTGGAACCAGTACGACCTGCTGGCCGAGCGGGACAAGTACGGCGCCAACGACGTGCGCCCCGGCCTCACCGGCCTGGCCCAGATCCACGGCCGGGACGAGCTGGAAATCCCGGTCAAGGCCAAGCTGGACGGGGACTATGTAGCCCACATCACCTTCTGGGGGGATGTGAAGCTGTTTTTCGGCACCATCGGCGCGGTGGTGCGCCACGACGGCGTGGTGGAGGGGGGCACCGGCACCCTGCACCAGGAAGAGGGCAAGGATTGATTTTGTCCGGGGTTCCGGGTATACTGAATCGGATGTACAACCACAACAGTGTGAGAGGTAGCTATGATCACAATTGACGAACTGAAGGTCCAGCTGGCCGAGCAGGGCAAAGCGGTGAAGGACCTGGAAGAGGCGCTGGCCATCGAGG
This sequence comes from uncultured Faecalibacterium sp., assembly GCA_904394215.1. GTDB lineage: Bacteria > Bacillota > Clostridia > Oscillospirales > Ruminococcaceae > Faecalibacterium. Next base: position 26,284 of record CAJFNF010000046.1, on the reverse strand, counting down.
CCAGCAAGAAGCGTGTGCAGGAGCTGGAGCACACCATGACCCGGCCGGGTTTTTACGATGATGCCGAGGCCAGCAAGAAGGTCTTTGACGAAGTGGGTGACCTGAAGGGCAAGCTGGGCCGGTACGAGAAGCTGCAGGGCCTGTACGAGGACGCCCAGACCATGCTGGTGATGCTGGAGGAGGAGAACGACCCCTCCCTGATCCCGGAGGGCGAAGAGGCAGTGAACGCCGTGGGCAAGGCTGTGGACGAGCTGCAGCTGATGACCATGCTGAACGGCGAGTATGACCACAGCAACGCCATCCTGACCTTCCACGCCGGCACCGGCGGCACCGAGGCCCAGGACTGGGCCGAGATGCTGTACCGGATGTACAACCGCTGGGCCGCCAACCACGGGATGAACGTGGAAGTGCTGGATTACCAGGACGGCGACGAGGCGGGCATCAAGAGCGCCTCCATCATGGTGAAGGGCGACAACGCCTACGGCCTGCTCAAGAGCGAGAACGGCGTCCACCGCCTGGTGCGTGTGAGTCCCTTTGACTCCAACGCGCGGCGGCAGACCAGCTTTGCATCCCTGGAAGTGATGCCCGAGCTGGACAACAACATCCAGGTGGACATCCGGCCCGAGGACATTGAGATGCAGGTGTACCGTTCTTCGGGCGCCGGCGGCCAGCACATCAACAAGACTTCCAGCGCCGTCCGCCTGATCCACAAGCCCACCGGCATTGTGGTCAGCTGCCAGACCCAGCGCAGCCAGTTCCAGAACCGCGACTACGCCATGCAGATGCTGAAAGCCAAGCTGTACCAGATTGCCAAGCAGCAGCACATGGACAAGATCGAGGACATCAAGGGCGTCCAGAACGAGATTGCCTGGGGCCACCAGATCCGCAGCTATGTGTTCATGCCCTACACCATGGTGAAGGACCACCGGACGGGCTTCGAGACCAGCAACGTGAACGCCGTCATGGACGGCGACCTGGACGGCTTCATCTTCGCCTATCTGAAGGCCGCCAGCCGGGGCGAGCTGGCCGAGACCTGATTCACTGGGTACCGGGCAACTCTGGCCGCACTCACGCTACACCTGGCGGGCGGCCAGGTTCTGCATCTTAGTCGGCGTTTGGGCTGCGCCCGAGTACCCATGTACGCCCGTTCTGCCAAGTATCGTTTCCCTCTGCCTCTCCTTTGAGGCAGGGGGATTTTTTGTTGTTTTGCCCCCCTGCGGCTTGCAGCCGCGCCCCCCGCGGGGCTCGGTACCAGAAGACTGCCCCCTCACCCGGCAGGGTGGGGTCGTTTTTCTTTTGCCGGAAAGCTTGTATTTTTTGATTTGTTATCTAAACCCACCGGGTTGCGGTGCCCTGTTTTTGCAGCGGGCCGCAGGAGCGCCCTTGCAAAAAGCAGACCGCTGCCCCTGCTCCGCCTCGCTGCATCTGCCGCAGGCAGCGCTTCGGCTGCGCAGCCCGCCGCCCATAGATGTGGCCCCGGCCCTGCGGGCCCGCCCCGGCGGGGCTCTGAACGTGCAGCTGCTCCTTCATCCGGAGGCTGTGCCGCTGTGATGAGGTGGGCGCTTTGCGGCTGCAAGCAGCCTGCACCCAGAAGGAGCAGCTTTTGGTTTAGAGCCCCTGTCAAGGGGCGCAGCCGCAGGCTGGGGGTTACCTCTGCGGGCGGGAGGGCGGGAATCTAAATCCCACCGGCCGAGCGGCAAAGTCTCCGCCACGCCATCCGCCGTGAGGCGCAGCAGTTATACAGAAGTTCGCGGAGCCCCCAGGACGTCTCGTGGGAGCGTACAGCGACCACAGGTCTTGGATCAGAGCAGCGTTTCAAAGGCCGTTAAGAAAAATGCCGCCGCCGTTTTAGAGTGCTGACAGTTTGCACGGGCCAGGTGTATCTGCATTTTTTAGGCCTTTGTCCGCTGCGACTTCCTCTTTTGAGTCCAGAGGCTAGCCTCTGGGCGTTGCGGGAGGGTAGGGAGTCCAGAGGGGGTAGGGAGGGGGAGTCGCAACACCCTCCCTCCCCCTCTGGGCCTAGCGCAGCGACCAAACGGGCCCAGCGGCCCGGACAGCGCTGCAGGCTAAAGCCTATGACTTTATAATTTATCTAAACCCACCCGCCGCCCTTTTAAAACCTCTTGCGCTTAGCCAATTTTCCCTGCGGGACGCACAGCGCCCTTGTGAAAATTGGAGCGCGGCGCCAAGCACGCCTCGCTGCATCGTCCGCAGGACGCGCTCGGCTGCGCAGCCCACCACCCTTAGATGAACCCCCCGGCCCTGCGGGCCCGCCCCTGCTGGGGCTCTGAGCCGGGAGCTGCTCCTCCTGGATGCAGGCCACGGCGCCCCACCCCAACGTTTGCAATCAAAAAAAGCAGTCCCCTTGCGGGAACTGCTTTCATCTCATGCAAAATGGAAAATCACTGATTTTCCATCGCAGCCAGAGCCTTGCGGAGGTTCTTGGCGATCTGGTCGGGGCAGCTGGTGGTCTTGGTGCCGCAGGTGGTGCCCTCCATCCGGGCAATGGCGTCCTCGGCCTTCATGCCCTGGAGCAGCTGGCAGATGCCCTTCAGGTTGCCGTTGCAGCCCCCCATCACCTGGATGGACTGGATGGTGTGGTCGGGTGCCAGGTCAATCATGGTCATGCGGGAACAGGTCCCCTGGTTCGGAAACGTATAAGTCATAGTCGTTCACATTCCTTTTCGTTCTTTCTCTATGTGATGGCGGCAAGCGCCGCCCTCAACCATTGTTTTGGCGCCGGCGCGCCAGGTCGTTGATCCGGGCAATCTGGTCGTCCGCCGTGACGCAGGTCCCCACCGGATGGGGATGAGCCACGTTGGACCCGTGGAAATCGGTGCCCCCCGTCACGATCAGCCCGTACTGCTGGCACAGGGCCCGGCACTCGGCCTTGTCCTCCTCGCTGTTCCGGGGATGGTCGATCTCGATGCCGTCCAGCTTGCCCTCGGCCACCAGCTGCCGCACCAGCGGCATGCTCTTGTACACCGTGGGATGGGCGAAAATCAGCACGCCCCTGGTCGCCCGGGCCGTCTCGATGACTTCCTCCACCGGCAGGTATTCGGGGGAGTGGAGCACCACCCCACGGGGGTTCCACCCGAACAGATAGTGGTACAGCTCCCCGTAGATCCCCTGGCACAGGCCCAGCTCCTGCAAAGCCTGCATGATGCCGCTCTTGAACAGCACGCCGCTGTCTTTGGCGTATTCCAGGGCCTGCTCGGTGCGGAACTGGGGATACATGGCCTCGATCTCCCGGGCGCTCTGGAGGCAGCACTCGTTGCGCCGGCGGCGCATGGTGTCGCAGTGGGCCCGCAGCTGGGGGCAGTCCTGGGGCCAGTAGCACAGCAGGTGGACCCGGTGCTGCCGCTCGTAATCGTAGCCGGTGAGCTCCACGGCGGGGATCAGATGGACCCCCTCCTGGACCGGGTGGGCGTAGCAGTAGGCCGCACTGAGAAAGGTGTCGTGGTCGGACAGGGCCATGGTGTCCAGCCCCGCCCGGGCCGCCATGGGGGCCAGACGGTAGATGGGCACCGACCCATCGGAACAGGTGGAATGATTGTGCAGATCGCCAGGCATGGCGAAAGTGCCTCCTTTCCGGGACAATCAACTGCCGCAGCTCCCGCCCCGGAGGGCAGGGTCTGCGGCAGGGGATATCAGTGTTTGTAGAAGTTGATCAGGCAGCCGTCGGCCAGGATCTGCCGCTCGTCGTCGGTGAGGGGCGCGATGGACAGGTTGAAGGCCACAGGCTTGCCCCCCAGCACGTAGGCGGGGATGGCGGACAGGTCACCGGCCAGCGCCTTCCGGGCGCCGGGGATCAGGATGTAGTCCCCCAGGCCGAAGGGGGTGGGCCCGGCGATCTGGAAGGGCAGCATGCCCCAGTTGATCAGGTTGGAGCGGTACCGCTTGGTGGCGTACTCCACCGCGATGTTGGCCCCGGCCCCCAGCACACGCTGGCAGCTGGCGGCCTGTTCCCGGGCGGAGCCGTCGCCGGGCTTCACCGCGAAGATGGTGGATGCAATCTGCACATCGTCCCAGGTGAGGCCCTCACAGCCCGGCACCGCCTGGATCTGGGCCAGCAGGGCGGGGTCGCCGTCGCCGGCACGGCGGGCGGCCTCCTGGGCCTGGACCTCCTTGGCACGGCCCACGTAGGCGGGGTCCTTGCGGCTGAGGGTGAACTCGGCCAGCCCCAGGGGGTTGGACCGGTAGGAACTGGTCTCGCCCGAGGGGATCAGCTCGTCGGTGGTGGTGACGGGGTCGGTGATGTAGGAGGCCACCTTCAGCAGCAGGTTGTCCCCCAGGGGGGCGATCTCGGGCCAGTCCTTGATGTTGGGGCCCAGCTTCAGCAGGGCGTCATAGTCCCCCTTGCCGAAGCCCTGGTAGACCCGGGCCTTGTAGCTGCTGTCGTCGAAGGCGTAGTCGGGGACGGTGGGGTCGTAGTCGATGTCGGTGGCGGGGGTCAGGATGCCGCCGTTGAGGGTGGTGGCCGCAATGCTGCGGGCATCCATCAGGGCGACGCCCGCCAGCTGGCCGGCACCCGGCTTGGAGCCCTCCCGGCTGGGGAAGTTCCGGGTGGTGTGGCGGATGGACAAAGCCCCGTTGAAGGGCACGTCCCCGGCGCCGAAGCAGGGCCCGCAGAAGGCGGTGCGGATGGTGGCGCCGGAAGCCATCAGGCTGGACAGGGCCCCGGCCTTGTCCAGGGCCATCATGACCGGCTGGCTGGCGGGGTAGACGCTGAGGGCGTACTCGTCGCAGCCGCCGGTGTGTCCCTTCAGGATGGCGGCAGCCTCATAGATGCTGTCGTAGAGGCCGCCGGCGCAGCCGGCGATCACCCCCTGGTCCACCCGCAGTTTGCCGTTCTCGATCTTGGAGCACAGGTCCAGCTTGACGTCGCTGCGGCCCACCAGCTTCTGGACGTTCTCCTGGCAGGCGTGGAGGATGTCCTCCAGGTTGGCGTTCAGCTCCTCGATGGTGAAGGCGTTGGAGGGGTGCATGGGCAGGGCGATCATGGGCCGGATGGCCGACAGGTCCACCTTGACCACGCCGTCGTAATAGGCCAGGTCTGCCGGGGCCAGGGGCTTGTAGTCGGCGGCCCGGCCGTGGGCGGCCAGATATTTCTGCGTCGTCTCGTCGGTGGCCCAGATGGAGGACAGGCAGGTGGTCTCGGTGGTCATGGCGTCGATGGCGTTGCGGGTGTCCTGCCGCAGGCTGGCCACGCCGGGGCCGATGAACTCCATCACCTTGTTCTTCACATAACCGCTCTTGAACAATGCCCCCACCAGGGCGATGGCCACGTCGTGGGGGCCGCAGCCGGCGGGCAGCTCGCCGGTCAGATAAATCGCCACCACGCCGGGGCAGGCCACGTCATAGGTGCGGCCCAGCAGCTGCTTGGCCAGCTCGCCGCCGCCCTCGCCGATGGCCATGGTGCCCAGGGCGCCGTACCGGGTATGGGAGTCGGAGCCCAGGATCATCCTGCCGCAGCCGGCGAATTTTTCCCGCATGTACTGGTGGATCACCGCCAGGTGGGGCGGGACAAAGATGCCGCCGTATTTCTTGGCGGCGGACAGGCCGAACCGGTGGTCGTCCTCGTTGATGGTGCCGCCCACGGCGCACAGGCTGTTGTGGCAGTTGGTCAGCACGTAGGGCAGGGGGAACTTTTCCAGCCCCGAAGCCCGGGCGGTCTGGATGATGCCCACAAAGGTGATGTCGTGGCTGGCCATGGCGTCAAACTTGATTTTCAGGTTCTGGGGGTCGCCGCTGGTGTTGTGGGCCTGGAGGATCCCCCAGGCAATGGTGCCCTCTTTGGCCCGGGCCGCAGCCGCCCCGTCAAAGCCCAGGGCCGCCAGGGCGGCCGGGGCGTCGGCATCGGCCATCACCCACTGGCCCCGGGCCAGATATGCGCCGGTGCTGGTGCACTCGATCATGTCACTCGCCTCTCTCTCACAGTTCTTTGTTTCCCAAAGCCGTCCCGGTGCCATAGGGGGGCGGCCGCTTTATTTATATAGTATACCACGGTTGGGGCCAAAGAAAAAGAGTTTTTTCCAGTCCCAAACAGCGCCCCAAAGTACGCCCTGCCGCCGGCGCCCGGGGGGCGGTACACTAGAGCCAACCACAAAACAGCCATCGCCCCCGCCCCCACCCGGCGGGGCAGAAGGGAAGGATACCGTGAAAAAGCAAGAGAAAAAGACAAGCGTCCTGCTGTACACCGATTGGGCGGGGCCCCTGCGGTGCCTGCCGCTGGATGACGCAGGCAGGTTGTTTTTGGCCATCCTGGACTACACCGCCACCGGCGAAGCCCCGGCCTTCGACAGCCCGGGCGCGGCCATGGCCTGGGAGTTCATCAAGATGCGCCTTGACAGCAACCTGGACAAATGGGACGAGACCCGGCTCAAGCGGCAGAGGGCGGGGCGCATGGGCGGCCGGCAGCGAGTGGAAAATCAAGCAAATCAAGCAAATGCTTCATCCGTCAAGCAAAGTCAAGCAAATCAAGCTGTACCTGTACCTGTTCCTGAGCCTGTTCCTGAGCCTGTACCTGTCCCTGAACCTGTACCTGTTCCTGGGGCAGCAGCAGCTGCCATAGAGAAAGCGCCTGACGGCGCGCCGCCGCTGCCGCCGCCATCCAGCGAAAAAGAACAGGGAAATGCTCCTACACCGGAAGCCCAGTGGGTAGCCCTGGGACTTGGGGAACAGGCAGGGCCGGTGATCCGGCAGGCCATCCAGGGTTACCGGGAGGCAGGGATGGAGGACGGGCTGATCATCCAGGCCATGGAAGAGGCGGCCGCCCATCAGGTGAAGGCCCCGGCGGCCTATCTGAAGAAGATCCTGGACCGGTGCCAGGGGGAGGGGATTTTCACCCTGGCGGCCTGGCAGGCCCGCAAGCGGCCATCGGGCGCGGACAAGCGGGTGGACCGGGCCGCCCCCAGCGGCAATGACTTCCTGGCGGACGCCCTCACCCGGCCCCGGCGGCACAAGCGTCCAGGCTGAGCCTGGACCCACTCGCGGATTTACCTTTGCCGCGGCATCTACCTTCTGAGCTCGCGAGCGGCTGCGTATAGCCTGCCAGGCAGGGCCTGGACTGTTTCGCGGATGTACGTTGCTGCTGGCATTTTCCTTCTGAGCTCGCGAGCGGCTGCGTATAGCCTGGCCAATTCCGCCCTAGGCGGGGGGCGTACTGGATGATTTTATTTTTTGATCTAAACCCGCCCGCCGCCCTTAGATGAACCCCCCGGCCTGCGGCCGCGCCCCTGCCGGGGCTCTAAACCGGGAGCTGCTCCTTCTGGGTGAGGGAGAAACCACAGGCCAGCTCCCCCCGAAGGGGGGCAGCTGAACCGAGCGCTGCCTGCGGCAGAAACAGCGAGGCGAAGCTGGCTGCGTAGCTGAGCCGCTGCCTGCGGCAGAAACAGGCGAGGCGGAGCAGGGGCAGCGGTCTGCTTTTTGCAAGCGGGCCCCGTCCCGCGCAGCAAAAACAGGGCACCGCAACCCGGAGGGTATAGATCTAAATAAAAATAAAGTGAAGCTAGAACAAAAAAGACCCCACCGGGGGGCCTATAAAAACAAAAAGCCCCGCATGAACGCCCTTTCGAGCGCCCATACGGGATATAGGGTAAAAGGTCCTGGAGCAGGATACGGGACTCGAACCCGCCGCCTACTGCTTGGGAAGCAGTCGCTCTACCGGATGAGCTAACCCTGCACGTGTTACTCAAGTATTCTAGCATGGTAAAGCGGATTTGTCAACGGGTTGGGGAAAAGTTTTTTTGCCGCACCCACCGGCCCCAAAACAAATCCCCCCGCCTCGCGGGGAGGCAGGGGGAAGAGAATGACTGGGTGCGGGGGTTACGGGGGAGGGTTATTCGTTGTTGGGGTCATGTGCCGACGGTTCACCGTACATGTCACCGCCCCACTTGGTGCCGGCGGAGGCGTTGTCATCCGTCTTGGTATAATGGAGGACGCCTTCCTCATCCTTATAGGGCACAGAGGCGATGTCGTTGTAGGTGTCGCCGCTAAGCCCCGCCTGGGCGGTGATGGTTTCAAGAGCGTCGCTGCTGAAGCTGTAGGTGCCGGTTACGTTTCCTAAGAAATCGCGACCCACCAGGCCGCCGGCGTAGACGCTGTCGGAGGTGCCTGTGACGGTGGCGGTGATGGAGCCGCCGATCTCTATGGTCACCTGGCTGTCTCCTGTAATCTTGCCCTTGATGTTATCTCCCGCGATGCCGCCGGCCTTGGCGCTGGCGCTCGTGCCGGTGGTTTGGATGGAGCCGCCGTTTTCGATGGTTACCTTGCAGTCGGTGATGGTGCCGTCGTTGGACCCCGCCAGGCCGCCGGCGCGGGCGCCGTTGCTGTTTCTCTTTTGGGCGGAGACGGTGCCGTATATGGTCACATGGCAGCCGGTGATTTCGCCGCTGTTGTACCCCACCAGGCCGCCGGCGTCGGCTTTGGATGTGTTTTCGCTGGCATGGATGGTTTTGCCGCTGCCTATGGTCACATCGCAGTTGGTGATTTCACCGTAGTTGCGGCCCGCCGCAGCGCCGGCGTAGTTGCTGGTATTTTCGTTGTCGGGGTAGGTGTTGGTGATGGTTGTCTGTACATCAAAGGTGATGTCTTTGACGGCGCCGTTGTTCTCGTCGGGGCCGCTACCGTACACACCAATCTGCGCAAACAGGCCGTTGCCGGTGAGTTTGATGATGGTAGTCTCTTTATCTTCACCTTTCAGAATGCCCCTAAAGGGAGTGGTAAACGTCTTGCTGACGGTGTAGGTTGTATTTGCTGCCAGCTCGATGGTGACCTTCTCAAAACCACTGTTGCGGGCGGCTTGCACATCCGGGTCGGTACTATTGAAAAACAGCTCTTGCAGGCCGTTTGTTTTCCCATCGTCCGGTTCCACGGTGATGGTTTTTTTGGTCACGTTGTAGGTGAAGCCGTTGCCCTCGACCTTCTCGTCCTCCGGCTCCGGCTGCTCCGGCTCGTCATCGTCCTTGTCCGGCTTATCCACCGTCCCGGCCTTCTCCACCGTAGCCTTCACAAGCATCCAGACGCCGCTGTTGGTTTCCACCATGGCAAGGGATGTGTCATACTGGCCGTCGGCGGGGACGTTGTCAAAGACGATATTCCACTGGCTGTAGGCGGCCTGGGCGGCCTTGTCGGGGTCGGAGCCCGCATAGAAAATCAGGTCAAAGGCGGTTTCGCCCTTCTGGCCGTCCCCCAGATAGCGGAAGGTGATGGTGGAGCCCAGGGCCGTTTCCAGGGCCGCACGGATGACGGCGTCGTCGTCGCCGGCGTTTTCGGCCTCGGCTTTGCGGATGGCCTGGCGCAGGTCGGCTTCCAGGTCGGGGTCGATCTCAATGGATATGTTGGGGTATCTGCCGTCCAGCAGCTTGAGCAGGGCGCTTGCGACGGATTCGCCGCCGCCGCAGCCCGCCAGCAGGCTGAGGGCCAGCGCCGCTGCCAAAAGCAGCGCGAGAAGTTTCTTTCGCATGATGTTCCTCCTTCCAGTGCGGGCCGTGGGCCCGGGTGGTTCCGTTTGGTTCATTATACCAAATCGGTGGGCTGCGTGGCAATCTTTTTTGGTGAAGTATGACCTTTCCTTTTGCCTATTCTTTTTATAATTTGATCTATACCCACCCACCACCCTTTTATCGGAGTCCCCCCTGCCGCTGCGCGGCATCCCCCCTTCGGGGGGATCAGCGCTGTAGCTTCTCCCTCTTTTTTAGGTATGCCGCAGCTTTTACCCGGAAGAAGCAGTCAGAGGCCCAGAGCCCCTGTCAAGGGGCGCGGCCGCAGGCCGGGGGTTACCTCTGTGGGCGGGTGGGTGGGTTCAAATGTTCCCCAGGCAGAGAAACAAACCTTCCGGCAGCACATCCGCCGTGAGGGTGAAAGACAATAGAGCAGTCTGCCCAGACGTTAGAAGTCACGCGCCAGCGTACAGCTGGCGCTTTTCTACAATCGGAGCGGCGGTCAAAGACCGTTAAGATGTGAGTCCAGAGGTTTCCTCTGGTCGTTGCGGGAGGGTAGGGAGTCCAGAGGGGGTAGGGAGGGGGATTCGAAACACCCTCCCTCCCCCTCTGGGCCAGCGCAGCGTCCGACGGGCCGAGCGGCCCGGTCAGCGCTAGAGGCAAAAGCGGCGGCCTCTTGCATTTCCCCCCCGATGCCTTATAATAGAAGCACTGACATACCGAAAGGAGACCCCACGCCATGCTGGACCTGCCCCGGCTGCTGTACTTTCAGAACAAAAATACATACTCCGCCAACCAGGCCGAAATGCGCTACCGGGCCATCCCCGGCAAACAAAAGGCCGAGGACGGCTCCGACCAGCCGGTCCTGACGGTGGAGATCTGGCCGGGGCCCTGGACCATCGAGTATACCGACCCGGCCCTCCGGGCCCGGCAGATCTACCCCCTCACCGAGGAGGGACTGCAGGCGGCCCGGGACTGGATCCGCCAGACCTATGAGTCCGACCCCGACCGGTGGGCGTCGGCGCCGTCCATCCTGGACTGTGAGCCCTGGACCCCGCCCAAGGAGGAGGAAAACGAGGAATGATTTACCGCCTGAAACCCCAGCAGGGGGACACGGTGGCGGTGCCCCGGCTGGTGTTTGCCCGGCTGGGCGCCGCCGAAGAAGCCAGCGTCCGGGTGGCGCTGTATGTGCTGGCCACCGGCATCACCGACCCCGACCAGCTCTGCGTGGATTTGAAGCTCCGCAGCCGGATGACCGCCGAGAGCGCCCTGGCCTACTGGGCCGGCGCGGGCTTGCTGGAACGGTACGACGAGAACGCCGCCCCCGCCGGCGGCGAGCCGGCCCCCACCCCCATGAAATGGACCGAGATTGCGGCGGCCAGCCGCACCGACCCCATGATCGCCAGCCTCATCGACTGCGCCCAGACCACCTTTGCCCGGGCCCTCACCCACAGCGAGATGGAAAAGCTGGTGGCCCTGTATCTGCAGGAGGGCTACGAGCCCGAAGTAGTGATGCTCTGCCTGGCCTATCTGGCAGGCAGGGGCAAGCGGACCATGGGGGCCCTGAGCCATGAATTGAAGGTGTGGCGGGCCGAAGGGGTCCAGACCGGCGAGGAAGCCGACGCCCATTTGAAATTGCTGGACCTGCGGGCCCAGCGGGAGGCCTACGTGGCCCAGCTGCTCCAGATCGGCACCGACGCTTTGACCCTGGGGGGCCGCAAGGCCATCGCCCGGTGGTACGAGGTGTACGGCTACGACGACGCCATGATCCAGGAGGCGGCGGTCCAGGCGGGGCCCAAGCGGGACCTGTGGTACTGGAACAGCATCCTGAAAACCTGGAACGCCAAGGGATTGCGGACGGTGCGGGATGTGCGGGGCCCGGTGGCGGCGGCCGGCGCCAGCCGGAACCTGCGGGTGGACCGGGAAACACCCAGCGGCAGCGATTTTCTGGAAGACGCCCTCACCCGGCCCCGGCGCCACAAGCGGAAGGAGTAACCTATCGTGCGGACACGAAACGAGCTATACCAGGCCGCCATCCGGACGGTTTCGGCCCGGCGGCAGATGGCCAAAGCCCGGGCCGAGGATGCCCGGGCCGAGGCGGAGGCAGCCATCCCGGCCCTGAAGGCGGCCGAGGACGAGGTGCGGGCCTGCGGGGTGCGGTGCGCCCTGGCGGGGGCCCGCGGCGCCGACCGGACCCAGGCGGCTGCAGCCCTGGCGGCGGCCAAAGACAAGCGGGATGCCCTGCTGGCGGCCAGCGGGCGGTCGCCCCTGGCCCTGGAGCCCAAATTCACCTGCCCGGTCTGCCAGGACACCGGGGTGGCGGAGGGCAAGACCTGCCAGTGCGTCCACCGCGAGATGCAGCGGCTCCGCCGGGAAGAGATCGAGGCCATGTCCAGCCTGTCGGTCACCAGCTTTGATACCATGAAGCTGGATTATTATCCCAACACCCCCCTGGGCCAGACGGGCCAGACGGTGCGCCGGTACATGGCGGACCTGCTGGCCGACCTGCGGGACTACGCCGAAGAGTTTGACCTGGACAGCGAGAACCTGATGTTTACCGGCAACGCCGGCCTGGGCAAGACCCACGCCGCCCTGGCGGTGGCGGGGGCGGCCCTGGACAAGGGGTATGATGTGATTTACATTTCCAGCCCCGACTTTTTCGGCCGGGTGGAGACATTGCATTTCGGGTCCGACCCGGCGGGGGAGAAGGACGCCCTGATGGAGACGGTCTGCGGGGCGGACCTGCTGATCCTGGACGACCTGGGCACCGAGTTCAATTCCAGCTTTGTGATCAGCACCCTGTACAGCCTGCTGAACGACCGGCTGGGCCGCCGCCGGCCCACCATCCTCACCACCAACATCACCGACGGCGCCCTCCTGGAAAAGCTGTACACCGAAAAGGTGGCCAGCCGCATCTCGGCCTTCGTGCCCTACCGCTTCCTGGGCGACGACATCCGCCTGCAAAAAGCGAAGGAATAGTTACTTTTCTGGAAGAAAAGTAACCAAAGGCAGCGGCGGCGACCGCGTCCAGTGGACGAAACAGGGAGCCGCCGCTGGCGCAGCGCTCCGGTTTTTGCAAGCACCCGCCGTGGTGCGCCGCAAAAATCGGCTCAGCGCAAGAGGTTTTACACAGTACCGGGCAACTGCTCCGGCTTACGTTTCGTCCTGCCGGCGGCAAAGGCCTGTTCTCTTTATGAGGCTCCCGGCCTGCGGCCCTGTGCGCCCAAAAGTATATTTTATCCCTGTTCCTGGTTTGAAGTGACCCCAAAAAGTTAGACAATATTTGAAAGCAAAAATTGTTTAAGCAGCCGAAAGGGCTTGTTGTCTGTGAATAGCAGGCGGCAAGCCCTTTAGTTTTGTCTTAATTCTGCGGTTGTTGTAATACTCAAGATAATCCACAAGTTCCTGCTTGAAGTGTTCCATAGACTCAAATTCTTGCAGATAAAGCAGTTCACTCTTGAGTAGGCCGAAGAAGTTTTCTGCCACCGCATTGTCCAGACAGTTCCCTTTGCGGCTCATACTCTGCCGAATACCTTTCATACGCAGCATACATTGGTACTGCTTGTGCTGGTATTGCCAGCCTTGGTCAGAGTGGAGAACCAGTCCAGTTGCATCCGGTATGGTTTCAAAGGCTTTGGTGAGCATAGTCGTTACCATGCTTAAAACCGGTCGGTCAGAGATAGCATAGCTCACCAAATACCCATTGTGCAGATCCAGGATTGGAGAAAGATAGAGTTTCTGGCCAAACAAGCTGAACTCTGTCACGTCGGTGACCCACTTTTGATTTGGTTTTTCCGCATGGAAGTTTCTGTTCAGCAGATTGGGCGCAATCTTGCCCAATTCTCCTTTGTAAGAGCGATATTTCTTGACTCTGACACGGCAAACCAAGCCCAGTTCTTTCATCATCCGCTGGACAGTCTTGTGGTTCAGGAGAAATCCTCGGCTGTGAAGTACCATAGTGATACGCCGGTATCCGTATCTTCCTTTATTTTCGTGGTAGATAGCGGCGATTTCTTCTTTTACCCTTGCATATTTGTCTGCCCGCTGCATCCGTTTCAAATAGTAGTAAAAGGTTGCTCTGGGCAGCTGAGCGATTTCAAGCAGAAGCAATAACGGATATTTCAGCCTCAGTGTTTGGATCACCTGCGTTTTCTGTGCCGGCGTCGCTCTTCTTCCAAAACCAAGGCTTGCAAATTTTTTAGGTATTCGTTCTCCGCGCGCAGCCGCTGGTTCTCGGCGATCAGGTCTTCTTCAACCGTCTTAGACAACTCGGCAGACCGGCTGCTATTTTTTCGCCCTCGCCGTTCGATCGCCAATCCTTCCGGCCCTTCTTCAAGATAGATTCGCTCCCACCGTTCAATGATGCCATGGTTGTTGATCTCAAACCTTCGCATCGCTTCGCGAACACTTATGTGTTCCTTTCGCATTGTCTCTACTACCAGTTGCTTAAATTCCGGCGTGTAGCGTTTGTTCGGTATTCCTTTTGGCATAATAAAACACCCCACTTGTTATCCAGTATACCATACTGTCTAACAAATGGGGTGCAGGTCAGTTTCAGGAATGGGGATTTTTTTATTCTTTATAAACAACCGGGGGAGGGGGCCTCCCTACTGTCCTCTTGCGGTGCCCTGAATATGCGGCGCATCAGGGATGATGCTTGCATATTCAGACCGCGGCGCCAAACACAGCTCCCTGTTTCGTCCACTGGACGCGGTCGCTGTGTTTGCCCCTACAGCCTGCGGCTGCGCCCCCTCGTCAGGGGGCTCTAAACCGTTAGCTGCTCCCTCTGCCTTTACGCCGCACGGCGGAGCTGGTGGCGGCAGCTTTGCCGCTCAGCCAGGAGGATTTATACTCCCACCCTCCCGCCCTTTAGCGGTGTCCCCCTGTCGCTGTGCGACATCCCCCTCCGGGGGACTAAATGTTTAACTTCTCCCTCGTCCGGAGGGAAAAGTCTGTGGTTTAGAGCCCCTGTCAAGGGGCGCGGCCGCAGGCCGGGGGTTACCGCTATGGGTGGCGGGCGGGTTTAGATATACAATCAAAGATTACCGCCTGGGGCAAAATAAAAGCCAACCCCGCCGCCCCCCGCAGCCCGGGGGCCGCCATGAAAAAGCAACAACCAACCCACAGACACACCCGCCCGCAGGGCAAACGCCGACTGAGAGTCACGGGCCGAACCCGCCCGCAGGGCGTAACGTGAGTGGGAGCAGTTGCCCGGTACTGTGAGCCTCCTCTTGCGCTTAGCCGGTTTTTGCGGCGCGGGGCGGTGCCCACTTGCAAAAACCGGAGCGCTGCGCCAGCGGCGCCTCCCTGCTTCGTCCACTGGACGCGGTCGCCGCCGCTGCCTCAAGCGGCCGGGCAAAATAGTTGATTTTTTTCTTTCCGGGTGGGCTATACTGGAGGTGTTGACAAAGCGGCGCACAGCGCCGGGATTGGAGCAGGCCATGGGATTTTTGGAACATTTCGGAGCAGGATGGGGCAAAGGCTTTTCCCGCGATGCGGGCCAGGTGCTGGAAAGCACCGTCCAGCTGGCGGGGAATCTGGGTTGTGACCGGGCGGATACCGGCCACCTGCTGCTGGCCATCCTCCAGCAGGAGCGGGGCCCGGCCTGCCGGTTTCTGGCGGGGAAGAACATCCGGGAACAGGAGGTGCGGCGCCAGCTGGCCGAGACCCGCCAGGGCCCGGCCCGGCGTCTGCGCCGGCAGGATCTGGCCCCCGAGCTGCGGCGGGCCATGGATTATGCGTTGATCGACGCCCGCAACGCCCGCCAGCTGAAAGCCGAGCCGGAACACCTGCTCTGCGCCATCCTGGAGGATGGGGGCTGCCGGGCGGGGGTGCTGCTGGCCTCCATGGGGATGCAGCTGGCTGAGGCGGTGCGGGAGTGCCGCCAGATGTCGGGGCAATTGACATTGCCCATCCAGCCCCGGGCCTCGGCCGGCGTGCCCCGGGGCAGCCGGGCCAGCGATAAATATTGCCGGGACCTGACCCGCCGCGCGGCGGAAGGGGAGCTGGACCCGGTGTTCTGCCGGGACAAGGAGCTGGACCGGATGATCGAGATTTTGTGCCGGCGCCAGAAGAATAACCCCTGCCTGGTGGGGGAGCCGGGGGTGGGCAAGACCGCCCTGGCCGAGGGCCTGGCCCAGCGGATCGCGGCGGGGCAGGTGCCCCGGGCCCTGAAAGGCCGGCGGCTGCTGGCCCTGGATATGGCCAGCCTGGTGGCGGGCACCAAGTACCGGGGCGACTTCGAGGAGCGGCTGAAAGGCCTGCTGGAAGAGCTGGTGCGGGATGGCGGGGTCATCTTGTTTGTGGACGAGTTCCACACCATCGTGGGGGCGGGCGCCGCCGAAGGCGCCATCGACGCGGCCAATATTTTGAAGCCGGTGCTGGCCCGGGGCGAGCTGCAGATGATCGGCGCCACCACCAACCAGGAGTTCCGGACCCATATCCAGAAGGACCCCGCCCTGGAGCGGCGGTTCGGGCGGGTGCAGATCGAGGAGCCCACCCCGGCCCAGGCCCGGGACATCCTGGCGGGGCTGGCGCCGCGGTATGAGCGGTACCACGGGGTGATGATCACCCCCGAGGCCCTGGACGACGCGGTGGAGCTGTCGGTGCGGTACCTGCCGGGGCGCAGCCTGCCGGACAAGGCCATCGACCTGATGGACGAGGCGTCGGCGGCGGCCCGGATCCGTGCCGAGCGGGAGGGCCGCACCTCCCCGGCCCTGACGCGGGAGGACATGGCCCAGGTGGTGGCCCGGGCCAGCGGCATCCCGGCCCAGCGGGTGGGGGAGGCCGAGCGGGAGCGCCTGGCCCTGCTGGAGAGCCGCCTGGCGTCCGAGGTGGTGGGCCAGGACAAGGCGGTCCACGCGGTGGCGGCGGCCATCCGGCGCAGCCGCACCGGCCTGGGGGAGCCGGGCCGGCCCATCGGGGCGCTGCTGTTTTTGGGTCCCACCGGCGTGGGCAAGACGGCCCTGTCGAAAGCCCTGGCACGCAGCTGGTTTGGCAGCGACAAGGCCCTGCTCAAGTTTGATATGTCGGAATACCAGGAGTCCCACACGGTGGCCCGGCTGCTGGGTGCCCCTCCGGGGTACCTGGGCCATGACGAGGGGGGCCAGCTCACCGAGGCGGTGCGCCGGCGGCCCTACAGTGTGGTGCTCTTTGACGAGATCGAGAAGGCCCATCCCGACATCCAGAATATCCTGTTGCAGATCCTGGAGGACGGCTGCCTCACCGATTCCATGGGGCGCAAGGCCGACTTCACCAACACCATCATCCTGCTGACCTCCAACCTGGGGGCCCGGTGCCTGGCGGGGCAGGGCGCGCCCCTGGGGTTTGCGGCGGGGCAGGAGGCGGCCTTTGAGAAGCAGTCGGCCGCCGCCATCGCCGAGGCCAAGGGCTTTTTCCGGCCCGAGCTGGTGGGCCGCCTGGACGAGATGATTGTGTTCCGGCCCCTGGGCAGTGACAGCCTGTGCCGGATCGCCGACCGGCTGCTGGGCCAGCTGGAACAGCGGGCGGCCCGCAGCGGCTACACCCTCACCCACACCCCCGGGGTGTGTCGGGCCCTGGCGGCCAAGGCGGCCTCACCCTATGGGGCCCGGGAGCTGCGCCGCCAGGTGGACCGGGCGGTGGAGCAGGCCCTGGCCGACCGGATTGCCGACGGCACCGCCCTTCCCGGCGCCCACTACACCGCCGACTGCGCCGCCGACGGCTCGGTCACCCTCATCGTTGACCGTCCGGCCACCGTCTGACCTACTTTTTTGAAAAAAAGTAGGCAAAAAACTTTTCACCTGGTACCACCGACGGCCTGGGCTTCCCAAGGCCCTGCCGGCGGCAGACTCCTGCGCTCTTTCCCAGGCTCCCGGCCTGCGGCCCTGTGAGCCCAAAGTTTCACAGTATCCCTGCTCCTTGTTTTGGGGGAGCGGGGATTTTTGTTTTTGCCCAGGTTTGATTTATGATCTAAACCCACCCACCGCCCTTTATCGGTGTCCCCCCCTGCCGCTGCGCGGCATCCCCCCTTCGGGGGGAGCTGGCCCGTGGCTGCTCCTTCTGGGCTTACGCTGCGGCACACCTGAAAAAAGAGGGAGCAGCCCCCCCGGCAGCGAGCCCCCCACAGGGGGGCGCGGCCGCAGGCCGCAGGGGGCACCGCTATGGGCGGCGGGTGGGTTTAGATCATAAATAAACAAAACAAATCCCCCCGCCTCGCGGGGAGGCAGGGGGAAGGGGGTTATATCGGCAAGGTGGGTGCGCCGTCAGAATACACGAACTTAATACTGGATTTGGAATTCTGGTTCATTACATGGGTGGCAGCTTCCCAGGTAGTAAGATCGTCAACTCTCGTAGATCCTCTATCGGAAGGCGAGCCTTCATATGCTCCATCTTTTCCAATGCCGTTTGCAGCATTATTTTGCCAGTAACAATAAGTAACTACATTTAAAGTTTGGTTAGAGCCTATCACACCGCCGGTTGTTGTTCCACTTACAGAACCGGTGGCATAACATGCGTTCACACTGGCCTCGTTATCATTGGAGTGACCATTTCTTCCTGCCACACCGCCAACAAATGTTCCACCTGTTATATTACCAGTTGCATAGCAAGTATCAATAACACCAAGGACAGTTGAACCATAGATCTGGCCATTCGTCCCGACCACACCGCCAATGTTATATTCACTGCCTTGAACATCTGCTGTTGAATAGCACGCAATCACGCTGGCAGACATATTCTTTCCAGCGATACCGCCAGCGTCCATCCCGTTGCTAATAACGACGCCAGTTGAATGGCAAGCCTCCACGATAACACTGTTGGCCATACCATCTTCCAGAGTATTGGAGCCAACGATACCTCCTACAGTGTATGCGCCCTGGACTTTATTGCCAGTAAAGGACGAATTGCGAATCGTACCGTTATTACGGCCCACGATGCCGCCGACTTCTTCCTGTTCGGCAGTGACGTCACCGGAAGCATTACACCCGGAGATTGAGCTGCCATCCGCATTCAACCCAACAATGCCGCCAACGAACCAGCCAGCACTGTCTACGTTGCCGGTGTTGGTGCTGTCAGAAATAGTCCCTGCATTGTAGCCGGCTATTCCACCGGTATTCCCCGCCGAACCGTTGACGATTGCCGCAGATTCGCACCCGGTGATGGTTCCTGTGTTGTAGCCCACCAGGCCGCCGACAGAATTATCACCAGAGATGGTGCCGGACAGAACCGCGCAGTTTTCGACTGTGCCGTCGATGTTGTATCCTGCGACCGCACCATTAAAATCACCGCCGCTGATCTCAACATCCTCAAACTGCACATTTTTAACTGTGCCGTTAAGCCGGGCAAACATAGCGTTGTAACCAGTCTCATCTGCGGCTTTTACACCGCTGACGATGTTGTTCCCGCCGTCAAAGGTTGCTTCGTATGTTGCTTCATAGGGCCAGTCCGCAGGCAGGGTTGTACTCGACGTCAGGGTAATATTGGTTTCCCCGATGGCTTCAGCAAGCGTAGTGTCGGATTCGTCTGCAACCTTTTGCAGGGTTTCAACCAAAGAGGTCAGGCCGTTTTCGCCCGAAATGGTGGCAGATTTGTTTGCCGGATCATAGGCCATGCCGTCGGCGTGGATGAGGCCGTCGTCTTGGTTGTCATCATCATCCTTGTCCGGCTTGTCCGGTTTGCCCGCCTTGAGCACTTCCACGTCCAGCGCGATGTAGTAGCCGTTTTCGGACTCGATCATGGCGACATCGGCCTGGTAGCTGCCGTCGTCGGGCAGAGTGCCAAGGGTGCCGGCCCACTGGGCCAGGGCGTTGCGGGCCGCGGCGTCGGGGTCGGTGCCGGTCTGGAAGTACAGGGTCACCGCGTGATCACCCTGCTGGCCGTTGCCCAGCCGGGTAAAGGCGATGCTGCCGCCCTTGTGGTTGAGAATCTCGATCATCCGGGAGAGGATTTCCTCCTCGGTGCCGCCCTCAGCCGCAGCCTGTTTCAGGGCGGCGGTGAGGTCACTGTCCGCCTCCACCGAAACATTGCTGTACAGGTTGTCCAGCAGGTCAACAATCACCTGGGACAGCGCTTTGCCGCCGCCGCAGCCCGCCAGCAAACTGATGGCCATGGCCGCTGCCAGCAGCAGGGCAAGAATTTTTCTTCGCATGATGTTCCTCCTTCCAGTGCGGGCCGTGGGCCCGGGTGGTTGCGTTTGGTTTATTATACCAAATCGGTGGGCTGTGTGGCAATCTTTTTTTGTAAAGTATGACATTTAACTTTGTGAAAGATTCTAATAATAGCTCTTTTTATTTTAAAATGCCCGCCGCCTGAAAGCTCCGGCAAACCCAAAAGAAGAAGGAGCAGTCTGTGGTTTAGAGCCCCTGTCAAGGGGCGAGCCCGCAGGGCTGGGGTTACATATAAAGGGAGGGGGGTGGGTTTAGATCATTAATCTAAAAAATCACCCCCCGGGCCGGGCAGACTGGACAACTTATAACCAAAACGGTATACTGAAACCATCTTAAAAGTGGGAGGGGCGCCCATGCGCTATCTGTTTTTGCTCAACCCCGCCGCCGGCCGCCAGGACAGCACCAAAGAACTGGAAGCCGCCGCCCGTGCCGCCCTGGCCCGGGCCGGGATCCCGGCGCCGGACTGGGAGATCCGCCGCACCGAATATAAGGGCCACGCCAAAGAGCTGGCCCGCCGGGCCGCCGCTGCCGGGGGCCCCGTGACCTTGTTTGCCGCCGGCGGCGACGGCACCTTCAATGAGGTGCTCACCGGGGCCTATGGTTATCCCAATGCGGCGGTGGGCTGCATCCCCGCCGGCAGCGGCAACGACTTCCTCCGCACCTTCGGCACCAAGGAAGAGTTCCTGGACCTGGACGCCCAGCTGGCGGGCGGGACGGTCACCATCGACCTGATGGACACCAGCCTGGGCCTGTCGGCGGCGGTGTGTGCCGCCGGCCTGGACGCCCAGGTGGCCAGCGGCGCCGCGGCCTACCGCCATAACCCCCTGTTCCACGGGGAGGCCGCCTATCTGCTGTCGGCCTTGCGGCAGATCTGCGGGCCGTTGGGCCGGCGGTTCCGGTTCGAGGCCGACGGGGAAGTGCTGGAAGAGGATATCCTCCTGTGCGCTGTCTGCAACACCCGGGACTACGGCGGCGGCTTCCGGGCGGCCCCCCTGGCCCGCCCCGACGACGGCTGGCTGGACCTGGTGGCGGTGAAAAAGGCCGGCCGGCTGAAAATCCTCAGCCTGCTGGGCCGCTACAAGCAGGGCCGGCATTTTGAAGGGGAGGCCATCGCCCCCGAGCTTGCCCGGTGGTTCATCTGCCGGCGGGTCAAAGAGCTGGCCGTCACCTTCCCCGACGGCCGGGGCCCCGTCATCGCAACGGCGGACGGGGAGTGCGCACCGGTGGACAGGCTGACGGTCAAAGTCCTGCCGGGGGCGGCCCGGGTGGTGCTGCCGGCGCCGGCCTTCCGGCGGCGGGCGGCGGTGCGGGCCCGGGCGGCAAAGTGAAAAAGGGCGGTTTTGCGCTGGTTTTGCCCGGCGCGGGGCCGCCTTTTGAATTTGTCATAAAAACTTAACAAAAAAATCGGTGGAACCCCTTGATTTTTCCCTCCAAGATGAGTAAAATACTCTTAGCACTCAGGGAAATGGAGTGCTAAACAAGAAGGCGCCCCCTCCGGCGGGGCCCTTCCCCCTGACAATGTTACAATTTAGATTCAAATAGGAGGGCAAGACTTATGAAGATTATTCCTCTTGCAGACCGTGTTGTGATCAAGACTGTGGAGGCCGAGGAGACCACCAAGAGCGGCATCATCCTGACCGGCAGCGCCAAAGAGAAGCCCCAGGTGGCCGAAGTTCTGGCCGTGGGCCCCGGCGGCATGGTGGACGGCAAGGAAGTCACCATGACCGTTAAGGTGGGCGACAAGGTCCTGACCAGCAAGTATTCCGGCACCGATGTGAAGGTGGACGGCGAGGAGTGCACCATCGTCCGTCAGGGCGACATCCTGGCCATCGTGGAGGAGTAATCCGGCCCCCCAAAAGCAAGACATACCGCGGCGGCGAGCCGCTTTGGAAGAGATAAAAGGAGAGATACCTTATGGCAAAACAGATTAAGCAGGGCGAAGAAGCCCGCAAGGCACTTTGCGCCGGCATTGATACGCTGGCCAACACCGTCAAGATCACCCTGGGCCCCAAGGGCCGGAACGTGGTGCTGGATAAGAAGTACGGCGCCCCTGTGATCACCAACGACGGCGTCACCATCGCCAAGGAAATCGAGCTGCCCGACGCCTTTGAGAACATGGGCGCACAGCTGGTGAAGGAAGTCGCCACCAAGACCAACGACGCCGCAGGCGACGGCACCACCACCGCCACCGTCCTGGCCCAGGCCATGGTCACCGAGGGCATGAAGAACGTTGCCGCCGGCGCCAACCCCATGGATATCCGCCGCGGCATGGGCAAGGCCGTCCAGGCCGCTGTCCAGGCCATCAAGGACCACAGCCAGAAGGTCAAGGGCACCAGCGACATCGCCCGTGTCGGCACCGTTTCTTCCGGTGATCCCGAGATCGGCAAGCTGATTGCCGAGGCCATGGAGAAGGTCACCAACGACGGCGTCATCACCATCGAGGAGAACAAGGCCACTGCCGAGACCTACAGCGAGATCGTGGAAGGCATGCAGTTTGACCGCGGCTACCTGAGCCCCTATATGGTCACCGACACCGACAAGATGGAGGCCGTCCTGGACGACGCCATGGTGCTGATCACCGACAAGAAGATCAGCGTGATCCAGGATCTGCTGCCCCTGCTGGAGCAGGTGGTCCAGAACGGTATGAAGCTGCTGATCGTGGCTGAGGACATCGAGGGCGAGGCCCTGTCCACCCTGATTGTCAACCGCCTGCGCGGTACCTTCACCGTGGTGGCCGTCAAGGCCCCCGGCTTCGGCGATCGCCGCAAGGAGATGCTGCAGGATATCGCCACCCTGACCGGCGGCACCGTGATTTCCGCTGACCTGGGCTACGAGCTGAAAGATGCCACCATCCAGATGCTGGGCCATGCACGTCAGGTGAAGGTCACCAAGGAGAACACCACCATCGTGGGCGGCTATGGCGACAAGGATGCCATCAACGCCCGTGTGTCCCAGATCCGCAGCCAGATCGAGGCAGCCACCAGCGACTTCGACCGTGAGAAGCTGCAGGAGCGGCTGGCCAAGCTGGCCGGCGGCGTGGCCGTCCTGAAGGTCGGCGCAGCCACCGAGGTCGAGATGAAGGACAAGAAGCTCCGCATCGAGGACGCCCTGAACGCCACCAAGGCAGCCGTTGAGGAAGGCGTCGTCGCAGGCGGCGGCACCGCACCCATCAACGCAATCCCCGCCGTCAAGGCTCTGTGCGACACCCTGGAGGGTGACGAGAAGACCGGTGCCCGGATCGTCCTGAAGGCTCTGGAGGCACCTCTGCGCCAGATTGCCCTGAACGCCGGCCTGGAGGGCAGCGTCATCATCGACAAGATCATTGCTGCCGGCAAGCCCAACTACGGTTTCGATGCCCAGAACGAGGTTTACGTGGACGACATGATCGCCGCCGGCATCGTTGACCCCACCAAGGTGACCCGTTCCGCTCTGGAGAACGCCGCATCTGTGGCCGAGATGGTCCTGACCACCGAGAGCCTAGTTGCCGACCTGCCCGAGAAGGCAGCCCCCGCCGCACCTGCCGGCGGTGACATGGGCGGCATGTACTAACTTTTCTGGAAGAAAAGTTAGCAAAGGCAGCTGAACCGAGCGCTGCCTGCGGCATGCAAGCAGGCGCTGTCCCGCGCCGCAAAAATCGGCTAAGCGCAAGAGGTTTCACTGGGTACCATTCACTCTGGCCGCGCTTACGTGAGGGCTAGAGGGCGGCAAACCCCTGCATCTTAGTCGGCGCTTGGGCTGCGCCCGAGTACCCGTGAAGGCTCCGTCTCGCCCAATCTAAAAAACCAAGTCCCTGCTCCTGTTTTTGGGAGCAGGGGCTTTTTGTTTTGTATTGTTTTTTATTTATGATCTAAACCCGCCCCCCTCCCATTTAATGTTCCCCCGGCCCTGCGGGCCCGCCCCGGTGGGGCTCTGAGCCGAAAACTGCTCCTCCTGGGTTTATGCTGCGGGGGCCTTGTAGCTGCGGCACAGCCAACCAAAGAGGAAGCAGTGAAAAGTTCAGAGCCCCTGTCAAGGGGCGCGGCCGCAGGCCGGGGGTTACCTCTGTGGGCGGGTGGGTGGGTTCAAATGTTCCCCAGGCCGAGCGGCAAAGTTTTTGGCAGCACAACCGCCGTGAGAGTGAAAGACAATAGAGCAGTCTGCCCAGACGTTAGAAGTCACGCGCCAGCGCACAGCTGGCGCTTTTCTACAATCGGAGCGGCGGTCAAAGACCGTTAAGAAAAATGCATCTGCCGCCGTTTTAGGATGTGAGTCCAGAGGTTTCCTCTGGTCGTTGCGGGAGGGTAGGGAGTCCAGAGGGGGTAGGGAGGGGGATTCGAAACACCCTCCCTCCCCCTCTGGGCCAAGCGCAGCGTCCGACGGGCCGGACGGGCCGGACAGCGCTAGAGGCAAAAGCCGGGACTTTTATTTATGATCTAAACCCACCCACCGCCCACAGAGGTTCCCCCGCGGCTGCGCCGCTGCCCCCATACGGGGGCTCTAAGCCACAAACTGCGCCCTCTGCCAATAGACCCCCGCATAACCTACCCCAGTCTGACCCATACTCCCCCGGAACAGAAAACCGAAAGGAGTGACCCCCATGCCCCCACGCCGCATCGCGGCCCTGTATGGGGCGCTGGTGCTGGCCTTCGCGGTGGTGCTGTGCCGGCTCTACCTCACCGCCAGCAATACCGGCTACGCCGCCCGGGCCCAGGGCCAGAGCACCGTCACCCTGACCCTGCCCGCCCGGCGGGGCGGCTTCTATGACTGCGACGGCCTCCCCCTGACGGGGATCGAAACCGCCTGGTATGCCCTCTGCCTGCCGGGGGAGAGCAGCTACGTCCGGCTGTATGACGCGGCGGACGCCGCCGGCCAGGGGGTTCTGTACCAGCGGCGCAACGCCGCCGCCCCCTTCCTGCTGGAAGTCAGCCGGGACGTGTCGGGCCTGGGGCTGTACTGCTATGGGGTGCCCCGGCGCTCTTGCACCGTGCCCCTGTGCCAGCACCTGATCGGCTACCTGGACGGGGAAGGGAAGGGGGTGGCCGGCCTGGAAGGCGCCCTGGATGACCTGCTGGCCGGCACCAGCCCCAGGGATACCATCACCTGTGCCGTCACCGGCCAGGGGCGGCTGGTGGAGGACACCCAGCCGGTGTATGAGGCCGCCGTCACCGACGGCGCAGGGGTGCGGCTCACCATCTCCCGGCCGGTCCAGCGGGCGGTGGAGGCGGTGGCCGCCGAGACCATCACCACCGGCTGTATCCTGGTTCTGGACACCGCCACCGCCCAGGTGCGGGCCAGCGTCAGCCTGCCGGGCTATGACCCCGAAGACGTCTCGGCCAGCCTGGACGACCCCGGCAGCCCCCTGCTGGACCGGACATTGGCGGCCTACGCGGTGGGGTCGGTGTCCAAGCCGGTGCTGGCGGCGGCCGCCATGGAGGCGGGGCTGGATGACCTGACGGTGGACTGTCCCGGCTATACCATCGTGGATGGGCAGGTGTTCCGGTGCGCGTCGGGCACCGCCCACGGCACGGTGGACCTGGCCGCCGCCCTGGAAAAGAGCTGCAACGGCTATTTCATCCGGCTGGGCCAGGCCCTGGGGCCCGATGCGGTGCTGGAAGCGGCCCAAAGCCTTGGCTTTGGCCAGTCGGTCAGCGTGGCGGGGAGCCTCCGGGGGGCGGCGGGGGTGCTGCCGGAACGGAGCGCCCTGGATTCTCCCGGCCAGCTGGCCAACTTCAGTTTTGGCCAGGGGCAGCTGCTGGCCACCCCGCTCCAGGTGGCGGCCATGATGAACGCAGTGGCGGACGGCGGGGTCTACCGGACCCCCACCTTCGTGCTGGGCACGGTGGATGAATCCACCGGCCAGCTGGTGGAGGCCGCCCCCGAAGGAACCTCCCGGCGGGTGTTTTCGGAACAGACCGCCCGGCGGCTGTGGGAGCTGCTGGCGGGGGTGGTGACCGAGGGCACCGGCCACGAGGGCGCCCCGGTTCACGGCAGCGCCGCCGGCAAGACCGGCACCGCCCAGACCGGGCAGTTCACCGCCGACGGCCAGGAAAAAATGAACCTTTGGTTTGCGGGCTTCTGCCCCGCCGACGACCCCAAATACACGGTGGTGGTGCTCCAGGACGGCCAGACCGACCCGGCCTGCTCCAGTGCGGCCATCTTCGGCCAGGTCTGCGAGGCCCTGTGGCTGCTGGAGGAATGATTTTATGCCCTCCCACCCGCCCTTTTAGCGGTGTCCCCCTGTCGCTGCGCGACATCCCCCTCCGGGGGATCGGCGGCAAACTGCTCCATCTTTTTTATGGGCATTGCCGCAGTCGGAAAGCCCCTGCAGCGTAAACCTAGAAGGAGCAGTCGGAGGCCCAGAGCCCCCGTATGGGGGCGGCGGCGCAGCCGCGGGGCAGCGGCGGCGACCGCGTCCAGTGGATGAAACAGGGAGCAGCCGCTGGCGCAGCGCTCCGATTTTTGCAAGCACCCGCCGTGGTGCGCCGCAAAAATCGGCTAAGCGCAAGAGGGTCTAAAAGGGGCGGGTGGGTGGGTTCAAATGTTCCCCCAGGCCGAGAGATAAACCTCCCGCCACCGCATCCGCCGTGAGGCGTAGCAGTTATACAGAAGTTAGCGGAGCCCCCAGGACGTCTCGCGCCTGCGTACAGCTGGCGCTGGTCTTGGATCAGAGCAGCGTTTCAAAGGCCGTTAAGAAAAATGCCGCCGCCGTTTTAGAGT
>CAJFNF010000045.1 GCA_904394215.1 uncultured Faecalibacterium sp. | reverse complement strand
AGCAGGAGTGGCTCCGCTAACGCTCCGCCACTCCTGCTGAATCCTAATATCCTACACTTGGGGCTTTTTTGTACTGTCCGCACAATATGGGGCGGTTCAGGCAGGAAGGGAGGCTTTTGTTTGTTTTCCTTTTGGATCTAAACCCACCCGCCGCCCTTTAGCGGAATCCCCCTGCCGCTGCGCGGCATCCCCCTTCGGGGGAATGTGCCGCAGACTGCTCCTTCTCACGCAGCGCTGCGGGGCGCCTTTCACTGAGACAATGCCAATAGAGGAAAAACGGACTCTAAAGCCGGTTACTGCTCCTTCTGGGTCTGCGCTGCGGGAGACCTGGAGGGAGCAGCGGCAGGCTTAGAGCCCCTGTCAGGGGGCGATGGCGCAGCCATGGGGGTTCCTCTGTGGGCGGGTGGGTGGGAGTATAAATCCTGCCGGTGAAACGGCCTGCCCTCCGCCATGAGGGGTGGCGGCCATCAAAATGTTTCTGGGCTGCAGCAATGCCCCCCGCCAGATTGGAAATAAAAAGTAAAACCCCCGTTCCCCAAAAAAGAGGAACGAGGATTTTTTGATATCAGGTTATCGAAAACTTTGCATCGTACCGGGCCGCAGGCCCAAACGTGGACTAAGATTCAGGGCCTTTCAACTCCCTAGTCCCCAGGTGAGCGCGGCCAGAGTGAATGGTACACATTGAAAAGCTTTTTGCCTACTTTTTCTCCGAAAAAGTAGGTTAGTATTCCTGGTGGAGGCCCAGGAGGGCTTTCATGTAGGCAAAGGTGGCGTCCTGGCCCTTGTCGCGGACCATCTTGAGGAGCTTTTCCAGCATGGCCCGGGACTCCGGGTTCAGAATGTAGTGGTCCCGGCTGCGCTGGTAGTACTCCCAGGCCGAGGCATCGGTGTATTTGTCCCCCAGGTATACCTGGCTGGCCGCGATGCGGTCGCAGACCATCTCGCAGATGTACCGCAGGGGGATCTTCATCCCGATCATCTTGTCCTTTCCCAGACCGTAATCAATCCAGTACTCCAGGTGATGCCGGTTGTGGCCCTTGTGATGGAGCCACGCTGAGGTGTACCCCTTGGCCTTGCGCTCCGCTTCGTTGGGGCTGTGGTCCCCCTGGTAATAGATGCACCCCGGTATGAACTCGGTGGGGGTGTATTTGCTCAGATCGTGCGCCAGCCCCTGCTTGTACAGCCCGCAGGCAAAACAGTACTTCATCACCAGCATCTTGTGCCGGGTGATGGTGGTGAAATGCCCCAGAACGTTCATACCGTATCTCTCCTCTCGGTCGATTTTTATCGTTGCATTACTCTCTGTACCGCACCCGCAGCTGGCCCGACTGGAGCGCCTTCAGGTCGGCGCTCTCAGAAAAGTCCTCCCGGTCATAGGTCAGGCTGGGATTGTAGTAGGGATCGTCCAGGATATTCTCCCGGCCGTGCTGGTCGTAGAGCCGCTTCTGCTCTGAGGCAAAGCGCCGGGCCTTGATGGGGTCGTTTTCGTCCGACCCGCGGCTCTTGCTCTCGTGGTGGTACAGCCATGCATAGGGGGTCCAGAGGATCTTATACCCTGCATCCCGCACCCGCAGGCAGAAGTCCACGTCGTTGAAAGCCACCGTGAACCCCTCGTCCAGTCCGCCCACGGCGTCCCAGACGCTGGTTTTCACCAGCATGCAGGCCGCCGTCACCGCCGACAAATCCTGCACCGTGGCGGTGCGGAACATGTAGCCGCTGCCGCCCCGCTGTTTATACTTGTGGCTGTGGCCGGCATAGCCCCCCAGGCCGGTGATGACCCCGGCGTGCTGGATGGTGTCGTCGGGATAGTAGAGCATGGCCCCGCAGATGGCCCCGCCCCGGGGCCGGGCGCACTGGCGGACCATTTCGCCCATCCAGTCCCCGTCGGTGATCTCCACATCGTTGTTCAGCAGCAGCAGGTACTGCCCGGAAGCATACTTGCGGCCGAAATTGTTGATGGCCGAGAAATTGAACCCCTTGCCGGGGTACCGGACTACCCGCAGCCCCTCATAGCGGCGCTGGGCCTCCTGGTAATAGGCAAAGGTCTCGGGCTGCTCCGAGTTGTTCTCGATGACAATGACCTCGTAGTTTTCCCACAGGGTCCTGGCATACAGGCTGTGGAGGCACTGCTCCAGGTCCTCGGTGTGGTCCTTGTTGGGGATCAGGACGCTGACCTTGGGATTGCCCTCCACCTCCCAGACCACCCGGTAGGTGCTGGGGAACAGGCCGTCGGTGACCTGGCCCTTCTGGCCGGTGCGGGCCAGATGGTCCGCAATGGCCTTTTTGGCGGCCTGGGCCACATAGGGTTTGGCCTCAGTGCCCCCCGAGGTGGACCCGGCATGGACCCGCCAGTAGTAGAGGACCTGGGGCAGATGGGCCGCGCCGCCCACCTGCTCGATCAGCCGGAAGAACAGGTCGTGGTCCTGGCTGCCGTCGCATTCGGGGCGCTCGCCCCCCACCTGCTCAAAGAGGGCCCGGCGGAACACCGCCAGGTGGCAGATGTAGTTGCAGCACAGCAGGTAGTCGGGGGCATAGTCGGGCTTGAAGTGCCCCACCAAAGGCCGGCGGATATCCTTTTCAAAGAGGGCCTCGTCGCTGTACAGGAAGCCGTCCGGCTTGCCGGCGGCCCGCAGGTCCAGGATGGCCCGGCCCATCTCGTACATGGCATGGGGCGCCAGCACGTCGTCATGGTCGGCCAGGGCCAGGTATTCCCCGTCGGCCAGGGCCGCCGCCGCGTTGGTGTTGGCGGCAATCCCCTGATTCTCGATCTTTTTGTATACGATCTGTTGATTCTTTGCCTGATATTCCCGCACAATCTGTCCCACCTCGCCGTGGGCGCTGTCGGAAGCGTCCGCCAGGCAGAGCTGGCCGTTGGGGGCAGTCTGGTTCACAAAGGAATCCAGGAAGGCCCGCAGGTAGGCCGGCGGGGTGTTGTACAGGGGGGTCAGGATGCTGATGGCGGGCAGGCCGCAGTCGGCCCGGGTCTTGCCCGCATAAAGAGCCCGCTGGGCCGCCAGGACTTTTTTGTCCGGCAGGTAGCGGGCTTTCTTGCCGAAAAAGCGGCGCTTGACAAAGCCCGCCGTCCGCTTTGCCATGGCGGGCAGGCCCTCTTTCCGGGCCACCGTCACCGCATAGCGGCCCAGCTCCCGGATGCGTTTGCGCTGCTGCTGGTTCATAGATGCCGTCCCCTTATCTCTTATGCCTCGCCCCGCTGGGTGGCCTTGTAGGCGCCACAGACCGTCTTGGTGTCCCCGTTCATCTTCAGGTGGCCATGGCTCAGCCAGGCTACCTTGCTGCACATCCGCTCGATCTGCTCGATGGAGTGGGAAACCAGGATCACGGTGGTGCCGCCGGCCATCAGCTCCTGCATCCGCTTTTCACACTTCTGCTGGAACAAAAAGTCGCCCACCGACAGCACCTCGTCGGCAATCAGGATCTGGGGCTTGGTGATGGTGGCGATGGCAAAGCCGATGCGGGCCACCATGCCGGAGGAATAGTTCTTCAGCGGGACATCCAGGAAGTTCTGCAGCTCGCTGAACTCCACGATCTCGTCAAACTTTTCGTCCAGGTACTTGGGCGAAAAGCCCAGCACGGTGCCGTTCAGGTAGATGTTCTCCCGGGCGGTCAGGTCCATATCAAAGCCGGCCCCCAGCTCGATCAGGGGGGCAATGGTGCCCCGGACCACCACCCGGCCCCGGGTGGGTTTGTAGACGCCGGCGATGGTCTTGAGCAGGGTGGATTTGCCCGAGCCGTTGAGGCCCACCAGGCCGTAGAAATCCCCCGGCATGATGTTCAGGCTGACGTTCTTCAGGGCGTAGAACTCGTCGTAGTGCAGCCGCCCCTGGATCATGGCCAGAAAGTACTCTTTCAGGCTCTCGTGCTTTTCGCTGGCCAGGTTGAAGCACATCGAGACATTCTGGATCTCGATGATGGGCTGAGTATTGGGTGTGTCCATCGGTGTTGTCTCCTCCCCCTCGTCAGATATGCAGGACAAAGCGGTCCTGGGTGCGGCGGAATACCAGCGCACCCACCACCATCGACACGATGGCGCACAGGCCGCAGACCAGAATCATCCCCGGCCGCAGGGCTTCGCCCCACATGACGGTGCGGCGGAAGCCGGTGATATACCAGTAGATGGGGTTGATGCTGATGACCTGCTGCATATTGAACCCGCCGATGGAGAAGGTCATCTGGGCGGGATCATAGAAGATGGCCGAGAAGTAAAGCAGGGCCGTGACGAAAACGCTCCAGATATGCTGGATATCCCGGAAAAAGACGGTGCCGGCCGCCAGGAACAACGACACCCCCAGGCTGAAGAAAAAGAGGGTGGCCAGGGGATAGATGGCCTGGATTACGGTCAGGTGGAAGGGGCTGCCGGTGAAGATCATCACCAGCAGCAGGGCCACAAAGCTGAACACGCAGTTGACCATGGCAAAGCAGCACTTTTCCAGCGGGAAAATATACTTGGGAATATACACCTTTTTCAGCAGCGGGGCCGCAGAGATGATGCTGCTCATGCTGGTGGAGGTGGCCTCGTTGAAGAAGTTGAACAGCAGCTGGCCGCACATCAGGAAGACGGGGAAGTTGTCGATGCCGCTGCCCCGCATATCCATCAGGCTGCTGAACACCGCCCAGTAGACCAGGCACATCAGCAGGGGGTTCAGGACGCTCCATACCACGCCCAGCACGCTGCGCCGGTACTTCAGCTTGAAGTCACGGCTGACCAGATTGTACAGAAGATACCGGTAGCGCCACATGGCGCTGCACATTGCTTGTATTTTTGCCACAGCCGTCACCACTTTGCAAAGAAGTCGAAGGTCTGGGCGGCGAAGGGCTCATGGAGCTTGTCCTTGGCACTGGTCTTGTGCTCGCAGCCGCAGTCAGGCCACACCACGCCCACGGTGGGATCGTCGTAGGGGATACCGCCCTCGGCGGTGGGGTCGTAGACATCGGTGCACTTGTAGCAGAACTCAGCCACGTCGCTCAGCACCAGGAAGCCGTGGGCAAAGCCCTCGGGAATATAGAACATCTTTTTGTTCTCAGCCGACAGGGTGACGCCCACCCACTTGCCGAAGGTGGCGCTGTTGGGCCGGCAGTCCACAGCCACATCATAGACCTCGCCCAGGGTCACACGGACCAGCTTGCCCTGGGTGTGCTGCTTCTGGAAGTGGAGGCCCCGAAGGACGCCCCGGGTGGAGCGGCTCTGGTTGTCCTGGACAAACTCGGCCGGAATGCCTGCGGCGGCAAAATCGGTCTTCTTGTAGGTCTCCATAAAGTAGCCGCGGTCGTCGCCGAACACTTCCGGCTCGATGATCACCACACCAGGAATCTCAGTCTGCGTAAAAGTGAACTTACCCATAATCGTATACCTCTTTGTTTTTCTCGTTGTGTTATATTCCATCAGGGTCTGCCCTGTTTACACGCAATGTGACGCCCCGGCGCCGCCGGTACCAGAGGGCGCCGGCCCCCGCCAGCACCACGGCCAGCGCCGCAGCTCCCAGCACCAGGGAAAAGCGGGTCTCGGGTTCCACATCCACAGCCGCCGGGTGCTCGGTGCCCCGGCTGGACGCCAGCATCTCCTGCAGCCCGGTGGCAGTCAGGGGCACCCGGACGCTGGCGCTCTCCTGGGTCTGTCCGCCGTTGACGGTGTAAACCGCCCAGCCGTCCAGCACCCCGCCCAGGGTGTAGACGTCGGGCAGGTCCACCGTCAGGGTGACGTCATCCGCCGTCAGCCCTGCCGCCAGGGGGATCCGGATGCCGGGGGCATCCAGGCTGATGGTGCCCAGGGCATCCCCGCCTCCCTGGACCGTGATGGCAGCCGCCCCCGCCGCAGCGGGGATCTCGGTGTAGCTGGTCCAGGTGGAGAAGGCATAGTCCAGCAGGCTGCGGACATCGGCGTAGCGGTCCGCCTTGCTGTCGCTGCGCATGGTGACGCAGATCAGCCGGACCCCGTTTTTCTCGGCCAGGCAGACATAGGTCTGGCGGGCAATATCGGTGTAGCCGATTTTGGAGCCCAGGATGGTGGGCTCATAGAACATGCTGGAACCAATCCGCATGGAATCCTGCTGGGAGAAGTAACGGGTCACCGGCTGGAGATTGGTGGGGTCCATCACATACATTTCGTTGTTGGTGAACAGATCCTCAAACCCAGGCTGGGTCAGAGCCCAGCGGAGAATCTGGGCCATGTCGTAACAGCTGGTATAGTGGTTTTCATCGCTGATGCCGTGGGGATTGGCGAAGTGGGTGTGTTCCAGGCCCAGCTCGGCCACCTGGTCGTTCATGGCCTGGACGCCGTCCGCAATGGACCCGCCCCCGAAATACTCGGCCAGCGCATTGGCCCCGTCGTTGGCACTGGCCATCATGGTGGCGTAGAGCAGGTCCTTCACCGGGACCTTTTCCCCTTCGATGAGGGCGATGTGGCTGGAATCGGTCCCAGCCAGCGAATACACATCCTCATGGCTCACCGTCACCACGCCGCTCCAGTCCCCCTGGGCCTTTTCGCAGGCCAGCCCCAGGGTCATCACCTTGGTGATGGAGGCCGGGTGCAGCTCTTCGTCCATATTCTGCTGGGCCAGCACCAGGCCGGTGTCCGCATCCATGATGCAGTAGGCCTCGGTGGCGGTCAGCGCAGGGCCCGCAGCCCCGGCCGGCAGCCCGAAAACAGCCAGCACCAGCAGGGCTGCCAGAGCCGTGAACGCTGTGGTCAATCGTTTCATGCTTTCCTCTTCCCGGCATCAGCACCGCCGGCGCTGCGCCCTTTTCTGGATCTTATATAGTATAGCACACTTTTTATTGAGGGGAAAGAGGTCTCTGTAACAGCACCGGCTGGATCTGACGGCCCGCCAGGGCCTCTTTCAGGGTCCTGGGAATCAGGGCCATATCCGCCTTCAGGCTCTGGGGTTTGGCCGCCGGATCGTCCTGGCCGTAGGGCACAAAGTAGAAGTTTTTCCGCTGCATCAGCCGGGCGATGTTTTCCCCCGATGCCCCCAGGCCGTCGTTGGTGGACACCGCCACCACCACCGGGCACCCCACCCGCAGCAGGCTCTTGGCCGCCAGGGTCACCGGGGTGTCGGACAGCCCCGCCGCCAGCCGGGCCAGGGTGGCCCCGGTACAGGGGGCGATCACCAGGGCATCGGCCATGTGTTTGGGCCCCAGGGGCTCCACCCCGGTGAGGGTGTCCAGCACCGGCCGCCCCGCAGCGGCCTCCAGCTGGGACTTCCATCCCGCCGCGCTGCCAAAGCGGGTGTCGGTGGACGCCGCCGCAAAGCTCATCACCGGCACCACCTGCCAGCCCATGGCTGCCAGCCGGGCCGCCTGGGGCACCGCCGCCCCAAAAGTGCAAAAACTGCCGCACAGGGCAAAGGCCACCGTGCCAATCTGTTGTCCGTTCATCCTGCTGCCTCCTGTTCTGCCCGTTCCCGGATGATTTCCAGCACCGTCCCGGCCACATATTCCCCGGCGCTCTCGGGCGCACAGCGCGCAGGCAGGCTGAGGGCCGGCAGGGCGGTGTGGCCCAGCGCCGCCGCCGCGGCAAAATCGGTGCCTCCCGGCCGGCTGGCCAGGTCCACAATCAGGCTGCCGGGCCGCAGGGCCCCCAGCACCGGCCGGGTCAGCACCAGGGCCGGGACGGTGTTCACCACCGCATCAAAGCCGGGGGCCGCTGCCGCCAGCCCGGTGAGGGGGATGGCCCGGGCCCCCTGGCTCTCGGCCAGGGCCCGCTGGGCCGCCCGCCGGGCCGCCACCGTCACCCGGGCCCCCAGGGCGGTCAGCCGCACCGCCAGCGCCTGGCCCACCGGGCCATAGCCGGTGACCAGCACCGGCGCCCCCCACAGGGTCCGCACCCGCCGCTCCATCAGAATCCCGATGCAGCCCTCGGCGGTGGGGATGGCGTTGCGGATGGTCAGCTCTTCCCGGGCGAAGTAGTCGATCAGTTCCACCCCGGCCTCCGCCGCCATCTGCCGGGCCCGGGCCGAGGGTTTTCCTGCCAGGGCCACCGCCCCGGGCTTCACCGACCGCAGCAGCCCTGCCAGCCCCACCGCCTCCTCGTCCAGCGGCAGGGGCAGCAAAAGATAATCTGCCCAGGCCGCCTGGCCCGGGCCTCCCACTTTGTATCCCGCCCGGGCCAGGGCCCGGCCGGCTGCCGCCTGGCGGGCGTCATCCCCCACCACCGCAAACAGCTTTTCTGTCATGGTGCATCCCCCCTGTGTCCCAGCCTATGCCGCCGGGGGCGCCAGGGTGCAAAAGGGGCGCAAAAAAGGCAGGCCCCCAAGGGCCTGCCCCAATGTTTTGCTCTTGTTGTTCTGTTTTACCGGCTCAGGTACCGCTCCACGGCCCGGGCCACCAGGCCGCCCAGCAGGCCGCTGACCAAGAACTCGGCCACGCCCTGGACGCCCACCAGCAGCACCACAAAGATCAGGGGGTTGCTGGCGCCGTTGGAGGCCACCAGGCCCTGGACATAGTCGCAGTCATAGAAGGCCAGCACAATGTATCCCATGAAGAACACCGTGTTCAGCAGAGGGGCACACATGGCGCTGAGGATGCAGCTCCAGTTGCCCTTTTTGTCCAGCCGGCGCAGGCCCTCATAGATCAGGCCCACGCACAGGCCCATCAGCAGCCGCATCCCCACGCAGAGGATGAAGGTGTTGACCGGGCTGACCTGGAGCAGGGCGCTGGTCATGGCCGAGCCGCCGCTGACCGCGTCATAAAAGCTCACCGCGCCAAAGACGGCGCCCAGGATCAGGCCGGCCAGGGGCCCCATGGTGATGGCGCCCACCGCAATGGGCAAAGTCAGGAAGCTCATGTACAGCGGGCCCACCGGCACGCTGCCCAGGCCAATGGCCTTCATCACCAGTTCGATGGCCACCAGCAGGGCCAGACGGGTCAATGTCTGAAGATCGGTTGTTTTGCGTTTCATTTTGTTACCTCCTGCTGCCGTTCCGCCTTATGCCGCGGATACAGCGCAAACCTTGTTTGTGTACAACACCCTTGCAAATTGTTTGGTGTCCGGCCCAGAGGGCCAAATCTTCCCACCGCCTTTGTATTTCATTCCCTCTGCCGCTCCTGTTTCCAGGGCGGCGGCATGATTCGCCCGGCCTTGCGCCGGTGCAAGATGCCCCAGAGGGTGTTTACCTGTCACAGGGGAACCGGATCCCCGCATCCTGCCGGGCCACCGCCAGCACCCGACTCACCGCCAGGGAGGTGTCCAGCATACCGCTGCACATTTCCTGATCCCCGGCGTCGATGGCCCGGGCAAAGGCCTCAAACTCAGCAGCGCAGCGGGGCCGCTTGCCGTTGAGGGAGAAGTGCTCCTCTTTCCCGTCGTTGAGATGGAGGGTGAGGGGGCCGCAGAAATTGGCGGTGCTCTTTTGGAGCAGGTAGCCCCGGGTGCCCTGGATCACATACCGGGGCGGGGCCGAGCAGTCCTTGGCGGCGATGCTCACCGCCCGGAAGGAGCGGTAATCCATGGTCAGGATGCCGCTGGTATCGATGCCACGTTCCACGTTGGCGGTATAATGGACCTGCTGGGGCTCCCCGAACAGGCCCACAATGTAACTGATATTGTAGACGGCCAGGTCCATCAGGGCGCCGCCGGCCTGGGCCGGGTCAAAGACCGGGGCCACCTGGCCGGCGCAGAAGGCGTCGTAGCGGCTGGAATACTGGCTGAAGCTGCACTGCACCAGCTTGACCTGCCCCACCCGGGGCAGCAGCTGCCGCAGTTTGCGGTAGTTTTCCAGATAGAGGGTGGTGACTGCCTCAAAGAGGAACAGCCCCTTTTTCCGGGCCAGGGCCGCCAGCCGGGCCGCGTCGGCGGCGCAGGGGGCCATGGGCTTTTCCACAATCACGTTTTTGCCTGCTTCCAGGGCCTTCATGGCGTAGGCGGTGTGGAGCAGGTTGGGCAGCGCGATGTACACCGTGTCCACGGCTTCCAGCATCTGCTGGTAATCGGTGGTGTGCAGGGGCACCCCGTACTGCTGGCAGAGGGCTTTCGCCTTGTCGGCGCTGCGCTGGGTGCTGCACAGGGCAGCCACCTCCACCGCCGGCGACTGTGCCAGCCAGGGCAGGAATTCCTGCACAATCTTTCCGCTGCCTGCAATGCCCAGTTTCATCCTGCCGACCTCCTTTTCTGACGGCCCCGGGGCTGTTCCTCCCGGCGGCTGCCGCCGTGAAACCGGCGGCTCTCCCCCCG
The DNA here is from genome assembly GCA_904394215.1 of uncultured Faecalibacterium sp. Taxonomy (GTDB): domain Bacteria; phylum Bacillota; class Clostridia; order Oscillospirales; family Ruminococcaceae; genus Faecalibacterium. The sequence goes on along the minus strand of CAJFNF010000045.1, from coordinate 6,489 downwards.
GCGGGCCGGGCGGCTGTTCATCTCATACAATAGTGCCAGGCCCTTCATCATCAATTCCGGGTCATAGGTCAGGGGATGGCGGCACAGGGGCGCCACATACTTGGCCAGGCCCCCGGTGAGCACCAGGGTGGCAGGGCTGCCCAGTTCTTCCTCGATCCGGGCCACCATCCCGTCCAGCAGGACGGCGGTGCCCATCACCGACCCCGACAGCATGCACTCCTGGGTGGTGGTGCCGATGGCATGGCGGGGCCGCGCCAGATGGATCTGGGGCAGCTGGGCGCAGCGGTCCCCCAGGGCCCGCAGGCCGGTGGACAGGCCGGGGCAGATCACCCCGCCCCGGAACACTTTTTCTTCGTCCACCACATTAAAGGTGGTGGCGGTGCCCAGGTCCACCGTAATCACAGGCAGGGGGTAGTTGGCCGCCGCATAAGCCGCATCGGCGATCCGGTCTTTGCCCACCGCAGCCGGGTCGGGCACCCCCATGGTCAGGCCGGTGCGGATGTCCGGCCCCACAATCACCGCGTCCTTGCCGGTGTAATGGCGGGCACAGGCAGCCAGGGCGCCGGTGATCTGGGGCACTACACTGGTCAGCACAGCCCCCTCGAACCAGACTTTCCGTTCGGGGTTGCGCCGCCGGGCAAAAATGCGCTCCATTTCGGCACGGTACTCGGCTGCGGTGCGGGTGCGCACCGTATCCATGTGGGCCACAAAGCATACACGTCCGTCCTTGATGCCCCCCAGGGCGACGGTGGTGTTGCCTATATCAATGGCTAAGATCATGTTTTAAAAGCCTTTCGGCCCCTCCTTCAACGTGCTGCCCCCCAAGGCAGCAGATGTTTAAATCACTTTATTTTACCGCATTTGGGGACAAGTTACAAGGGGAAGGCGAAAAAGTGACGCATTATCCCCAAAGTTTTACCCGCCGTACCGCTTCACCAGGTCCAGGAAGGCCGGGCCGTACCGGGCGGCCTTTACCTCGCCGATGCCGCTGATGGCCAGCAGGTCTTTGGTGGTTTGGGGCCGCCGCAGGCAGATTTCCCGCAGCACCGCGTCGGTGAAAATCACAAAGGCAGGGAGCTTTTCCTTCCGGGCCAGCTCTTTCCGCAGCGCATAGAGGGCCGCCAGCAGTTCCTCGTCTTTGGGGCTGAGGGACAGGCGGGCCGCCTCCCGGCTGACCTTCTTTTGGGCGGCGCTGACCTTGGGGGCCGCGGGCCGCCGGGCGGGGGCTTCCACCCTGGGGGCCAGGCAGTTGGAACAGTTGCCGCAGACAGCGGGGGCCTGCTCCCCAAAATACTGCAGCAGGTCCGCCCGCAGGCACCGCCGGGTGGTGGCGTAGAAGGTCATGTACTTCAGCCGTTCCCGGGCCTGGTCGGCGGCGGCATGGCGGATCTCGTCGGGCTGGGTGCTGGATTCTTCTTCCTTGTCAATCAGGAACTGGGCAATCCGCACGTCGCTGGGGGCATAGAACAGCACGCACCGGGCGGGCTCGCCGTCCCGGCCGGCCCGGCCCGCCTCCTGGTAGTAGCTCTCGATGTCCTTGGGCAGGTTGTAGTGGAGCACAAACCGGACGTTGGGCTTGTCGATCCCCATGCCGAAGGCATTGGTGGCCACCATCACCTGGATCCGGTCATAGAGGAAGTCCTCCTGGTTCTTTTTCCGGTCCTCGGGGCTCATCTTGCCGTGGTAGCACTCGGCCGCAATCCCCACCCCTTTCAGCAGGGTGGTGACCTCCCCCACCTGGCGGATGGTGCTGCAGTAGACAATGCCGGGGGCATCCCCTTCTTCCAGCATAAAGTCCACCAGGGCCCGGGGCTTTTCCGAGGACATCACCCGCATGGTCTCAAACCGCAGGTTGGGCCGGTCAAAACCGGTGGTGAGCCGGAAGGGCCGGTCCAGGCCCAGCTTGTCCTGGATGTCCTCCCGGACTCGGGCGGTGGCTGTGGCGGTGAAGGCGCTGACCACCGGCCGCCGGGGCAGCTGCCCCACAAAATCCCGGATCTGCAGGTAGCTGGGCCGGAAGTCGTGGCCCCACTGGCTGATGCAGTGGGCCTCGTCCACTGTCACCATGCTGATGGGCTGTTCCTCGGCAAACCGCAGAAAGCCCTGCATCTGGAGCCGCTCGGGGGCCACATAGATGATCTTATACCGGCCCTCCCGGGCCCGGCTCAGCATCAGGGCCTTCTGGTTGTCGGTGAGGCTGTTGTTCAGGTAGGCCGCCGGCACCCCCGCCGCCACCAGAGCCCGCACCTGGTCCTGCATCAGGCTGATGAGGGGGCTTACCACCAGGGTGATCCCCGGCAGCGCCAGGGCCGGCACCTGGTAGCAGATGGATTTGCCGGCGCCGGTGGGCATCACCGCCAGCACATCCTGCCCCGCCAGGATCGCGTCCACAATCTCTTTCTGTCCCGGGCGGAAGCTGTCGTAGCCAAACACCCGCTTGAGGATACTGTACGGATTTTCCATTCTGTCCCTCCCCTGATTCAATCGGTATGCAGTATACCACATTTCGACCGCCGGGGCCAGATTGCGGGGCGTTTCGGGCCTGTTTCACATCTTTTTAGCGATTTTTCCAGCATTTTCGGGCGTTTCTGCCACCGGCAGCAGATAGATTTTTGAGACATGGCATGGTATAATGGTGTAAACTGGCTTTTGACGGAAAAGTCCGCGCCGGATCGTGCGCATCCCTGAGGGATTCTGCGGCAGTCCCGCCAACGCCCCAACACCAAAACGAGGTACCATAACTATGGATCAGAAGCTCATTACTTTTGCCGTGCCCTGTTATAACTCCGCGGCTTATATGCGCCACTGTGTCGACACCCTGCTCACCGCCGGTGAGGATGCCGAGATCATCCTGGTGGACGACGGGTCCACCAAGGACGAAACCCCCGCCATCTGCGACGAATACGCCGCCAAATACCCCACCATCGTCCGGGCCATCCACCAGGAAAACGGCGGCCACGGCGAGGGCGTCAACCAGGGCATCCGCAATGCCACCGGCGTTTATTACAAGGTGGTGGACAGCGACGACTGGCTGGACACCGAGGCCCTGGAACAGGTGCTGAACCGGCTGCGCCTGCTGCTCCACCGCGGCACCGCCCCCGACCTGATGTTCTGCAACTACGTCTACGAGCACGTGGAGGACGGCACCAGCCACACCGTCCGCTACACCAACGTCTTCCCCCAGAACCGCCTGTTCAGCTGGATGCACGTGGGCCGCTTCCGCCCCGACCAGAACATCCTGATGCACTCGGTGATCTACCGCACCGAGGTGCTCCGCCGCAGCGGCATGGTGCTGCCCAAGCACACTTTCTATGTGGACAACATCTTCGTCTACCAGCCCCTGCCCTACGTCAAGAGCATGTATTACATGGACCTGGACCTGTACCGCTACTTCATCGGCCGGTCCGACCAGAGCGTCAACGAGAGCGTGATGGTCAAGCGGGTGGATCAGCAGCTGCGGGTCACCCGGTACATGATCGACTGCCAGGACCTGGATGCCCTGCCCCCCGAGCAGGCCCGGCTGCGCAGCTACATGAACCAGTACCTGTCCACCATGATGGCCGTCAGCGACATCTTCCTGCTCCTGGACGGCAGCGACGAGGCCAAGGCCAAACGGGCCGACCTGTGGGCCTACCTGAAAGCCCACGTCAGCCCCCGGGTGTACCGCCGGGTCAAGATGTCCCTGGGCGGCATGACCAACCTGAAGATCCCCGGCGGCGACAAGATCACCCTCCTGGGCTACCGCCTGGCCCGCAAAGTGGTCAAATTCAACTGAGCATCCCCTCTGCCCCCGGCCTGACGCCGGGGGTTTTCTCGGGCCTGCTTTTGCCCGAATCAACAAATTTTTTATCTAAAATTTGTGCATTTACTCTTGTCCCAAAGGGCAGATGGGTGTATCATGAGACGAAGGCCTTCTGGGACATGCCCCTCCAGAGAAGGGCCTCACTGGGAAACAAGGAGGAAATCACCTATGGCGTTACATGTTCTGGATGAGGCCAACCGCTGCCTGGGCTGCAAAAGGCCCGCATGCCAGCAGGGCTGCCCCATCAATACCAACATCCCCGAGGTCATCCGGCTGCTGAAAGCCGGCCAGATGGACCAGGCAGGCCGGATGCTGTTTGACAACAACCCCCTGACCACCGTCTGCAGCCTGGTCTGCGACCACGAAAAGCAGTGCGAGGGCCACTGCATCCGCAACCGCCTGCCCTCCCACGACCCGGTCCACTTCTCGGTGATCGAGAGCTATATTTCCACCACCTACGCCAACAAGATGGTGGGAGGCCCCTCCCCCAAAAACGGGATGCGGGCCGCCATCATCGGGTCGGGCCCTGCAGGCCTGACCATTGCGGTGCTGCTGTCCCGGTGGGGGTATGACATCACCATCTTTGAGTCCCGGGACAAGATCGGCGGCGTCATGCGGTACGGCATCCCCAACTACCGCCTGCCCGACCTGGTGCTGGACGACTTCCAGTACCGCCACCTGGAGCTGAAGGGGATCAAGATCCGCACCAACACCGAAATCGGCCGCACCCTCACCATCGACGACCTGTTCCGGGACGGCTACAAGAGCATCTTCATCGGCGCCGGCCTGTGGAAGGCCAACGCCATGCACATCAAAGGCGAGAGCCTGGGCAACGTGGCCTTCGGCATCGACTACCTGGCCAACAGCAAGGCCTTCCGGCTGGGGGACAATGTGGCCGTGGTGGGGGTGGGCAACTCCGCCATGGACTGCGCCCGCACCGCCATCCGCAACGGCGCCCGCCATGTCACCTGCTACGCCCGCCGGGATGAGGACTGCATCAGCGCCTCTTCCTATGAGGTGAGTTATGCCAAGCTGGAGGGCGTGGGCTTCCGGTTCTGCAAGGCCCCGGTGGAAATCCGGGAGAACGGCCTGATCTGCCGGGACACCGTCCGGGGCGAGGACGGCAAATTCACCCAGATTGAGGGCAGCGAAAAGTTCTACCCCCACACCGGCGTCATCATCTCGGTGAGCCAGGGGTCCGAGAGCGCCCTGGTGGAGACCACCACCGGCATCGACACCAACCCCAAGGGCCTGCTGACGGTGGACCACGACGGCCGCACCACCCGCCCCGGCGTCTTTGCCGCCGGCGACGCCGTCAAGGGCGCCCGCACGGTGGTGGAGGCCGTGGCCATGTCCAAAAAGGTGGCAGCAGCCATGGACCAGTATATGAAGTCCCTGCCCCGGGACACCGCCCCCGATCCCTACGCGGGCATCCCGGTCTGCGACGCCCCCGCCCCCGATGCCCTCGGCGAGCAGGAGCTGAAGCTGTAAGCCGAAAGGTTCTGAAACAGAAATTTCACTTGACCTGTACAGGCCCCATCTGATACAATGAATGCGTCCCGTGTCCGCTGATTCTGGCTGGACATGGGGCGTTTTGTTTTGTTTTTATGGCATACTGCAATCAAGGAGGTGTCTGCCATGACCCACCGCAGCGAAATGTTCCGGGTGCTCCGCACTATTCTGGCCCTTGTGGCCGGCAATGCCCTTTACTCCCTCACGGTGGTCCTGTTTCTGATCCCCTCCGGCCTGATCACCGGCGGCGCCACCGGCATCGCCCTGGCTGCCAACCGCCTCAGCGGCCTGCCGGTGTCCGGCGTGCTGCTGGTGGTGAACGTGGTGATGCTGGTGGCGGGCTGGATTCTGCTGGGCCGCCGCTTTGCCCTGTCCACCCTGGCCAGCACCTTCCTGTCCCCCCTGACCCTGGCCGTCTGGGAAAAGCTGTTTGAAAACTACGTCCTCACCGACGACCTGGTGCTGTCCACCATCTTCGCCGGCCTGGGGATCGGCATCTCACTGGGCATTGTGATCCGCAGCGGCGGGTCCACCGGCGGCATGGACATCCCCCCGCTGGTGCTGCAGAAGTATTTCCACATCCCGGTGGCTGCCAGCATGACCGTCTTTGACCTGGTCATCCTGCTGGCCCAGGCCCTTTCCAGCCCCAAGGAGCAGGTGCTGTACGGCATTGTGCTGGTGTTTGTCTACTCCATCGTCCTGGACAAGGTGATCCTGCTGGGCGAGCACCGCACCGAGGTCAAGATCATCAGCACCCACACCGACGAGATCCGCTCGGTAATCCTGTCCGAGCTGGACCGGGGCGTCACCCTGCTGAACGCCGAGGGCGGCTATCTCCGCCAGCCCGGCCAGCTGCTGCTGACCGTCATTTCCAACCGCCAGCTGCCCCGGCTGGAAAAGCTGGTCCGGGCCATCGACCCCGCCTGCTTCATGGTGGTCAGCGAGGTCACCGAGGTCCGGGGCCGGGGCTTCTCCATGGAAAAAGATTACCGGAATCAATAAGAAAAAGCCGCTGCAAATTGAACCGCCCCAGTAAAAGTAGACAATGAAAAAAGAAGGCCTCCTGTGGTAGAATAAAACTACCATAGGAGGTCTTTGCTATGCCAAGAAAATACAGGCACATTCAGGAACACGAGAAAGAGATCCTGGAACTTCGCAGCCAGGGAATGACATTG
>CAJFNF010000044.1 GCA_904394215.1 uncultured Faecalibacterium sp. | reverse complement strand
TCCATGCCGCCCAGCCGCAGCTGGTTGGTGTAGTCCACGAACAGGATGCCGTTGTTGACGACGGTGCCCATCAGGACGATGAAGCCCATCAGGCTCATCAGGCTCAGCTGCTCGCCCAGGGCCAGCAGGCCTATCATGCCGCCGGTAAAGGCCAGCGGGATGGTGAACAGGACGATGAAGGGGCTCAGGAGGCTCTGGAACTGGGCCACCATGACCAGGTACACGAAGGGCAGGGCCAGGGCCAGCCACTGGGCCATCTGGGACATGATGTCGTTGACGTTGCTGGTCTCACCGCTGAGGGCCACGCTGTAGCCCTCGGGCAGGCCGCCCTCGGCCTGCCACTGGTCCAGCTTGTCCTGGAGCTGGCGGGCCTGGACGGTGGTGTTGTAGCCGTCCAGGGTCTGGGCGGTGACGGTGATGCACCGGGTCTGATCCTCCCGGGTGATGGAGTCGGGGGTGGTGCCGTAGGTGATCTCGGCAAACTCCCGCAGGGTGTGGACCTCCGACACCTGGCTGCCGTCGGCGGCATAGTTGGTGGTGTTGAAGGTCATATCCATCAGGTTTTCCACGGTCAGGGGATCGGTATCATCCACCACTTTCACCGTCATGCTCTCGCCGTTGATGCTGATGGTGGTGGAGTCGGTGGAGGTGGTCAGCCGGGCCGCAATGGCCTGGTAGGCCTGGGCCACCGTCAGGCCGGCGGCGCGGGCCTTGTCCTTGTCGATGTGGAGCTCGATGGTCTGGTCGCCCGAGCCCAGGCCGGTGGTGGCGTTGGCAAAGCCCTCAGTGCCGTTGACCATCTCGATCACCTGCTGGCTCAGGTCGTTGAGGGTATCAAAGTCGTTGCCGTAGATGGTGACCGACAGGCCGCTGCCCAGCATGCTGCTAATCTCCGAGATGCCGTCGATGGTGACGGTGCTGGTGCAGTCGTACTGGGTCATGGCCTCTTCCAGGGCTGCGCCCACGGCCTCGGCATCCGAGGCGGTGGCGCCGTCCTCCAGCTTGAGGTTGTAAGCGTAGGTGCCGTAGCCGGTGGAAGTGGTGGACAGCAGGTTGCTGATGGTGCTGCCCAGCATGCCCACATCCACGCCGTAGATGGTGGTGTCGGTGGTGACGCCCACTTCCGCCACCTTGTCCAGGCCCATGGCCGTCTCCAGAATCTGGCCGGCCATCTCATAGGATTCCTCCCGGGTCATATCGCTGGGGGTAGTGACGCTCATGCTGATCTCGGTGCTGGACACGTTGGGCAGCATGACCATACCCATCAGGGCCACGCGCCAGACACAGAAGGCGAACAGAACCGTCACGGCGCCCAGGGGGGCCAGCTTGTGGTCCAGGCACCATTCCAGGCTGGCGGCATACTTGGCCTGGACCTTGTCAAACCAGGGCATGGGCTTGACCTTGGCTTCCCGCAGGATGGTGGAGGCCGAAGCCGGCACCACCGTGATGGCCACCAGCAGGGAGGCCATCAGGCAGTAGCCGATGGTCAGGCACATGGGGAGCATCAGCTCCCGGGTGATCTGCTTGGTAAAGACCACCGGCAGGAAGACGCACACCGAGGTGAGGGTGGAAGAGACAATGGAGCCGAACACCTGGCGGGTGCCCTGGACGGCTGCACGGGGGGCAGCCACGCCCCGGGCCCGCAGGCGGTAGATGTTTTCAATGACCACGATGGAGTTGTCCACCAGCATGCCGATGCCCAGGGACAGGCCGGCCAGGCTCATGATGTTCAGGTTGATGCCGGTGAAGTACATCAGAACCACGGCAAACAGCACCGACAGGGGGATGCTGATGCCAACCACCAGGGTGGGCTTCACATCCTTCAGGAAGAGGGACAGGATCAGGATGGCCAGGGCGGCGCCCACGGCCATGCTGGTGAGGATGCTGGAAATCAGGACGGTGATATAGTTGCCCTGGTTGGACAGGACGCTGAAGTTCAGCCCATCATACCGTGCTTCCAGATCGTCAAAGGCAGCCAGGCAGGCGTTGGACACCGCATTGGCGCTGGCAGAGGTGCTCTTGTAGATGTTCAGCACCACTGCCTGCTGGCCGTTCAGCCGGGTGAAGGAGCTGGCGGCGTTGTCCACCACCGCCACGTCGGCCACGTCCCGCAGATAGATGTCGGTGACGCCCTCAATGTGGAGCAGCAGGGCGCCTTCCAGGTCCTCGATGCTGTCGTATTCCTCGCCCACCTTCAGCAGCCAGGAGTTGTCGTCCTTGTCGTCGATATAGCCGGCGGGCATCGAGAAGTTCTGGGCGTAGATCAGCTGGGACAGCACGTCGATGGTCAGCAGGTTGTTGACGTCGGCGTTGGCAAAGGCGTTGGCCTTGGCGGTCTCAAACTCCTGCTTGTACTGGTCGTAGAGCTTCTGGCCCTCGTCCACCTGGCGCTGGGCCTCGGTGATCTGGAGGTAGGCTTCCAGCTGGGTCTGGGTCATTTCAGCATAGACCGACTCAAACTGATCCATCAGCTCGGGCACCCGGTTCAGGGAGTCCAGCACGTCCTGCATGGTGGAGTACACCACGTTCAGGCTCTGCTGGATCTGCAGCGTGTCGATCAGGTCGCCGGCGGTGGAGCCGTCGCCGCCGGTCTCCTGGTCCAGCCGCTGCTGCAGCTGCTGGAGGGCCACCGTCAGCTCATCGGTCAGATCCCGGATTTTGGACACCACGTCGATCAGATCGTCGATATCCCGCAGGCCGGTGACCGCGATTTCGTCCATAATTTCGGCCAGACCGTCCCGGACCCGCACCAGGGCATCCCGGATTTCCGGCTCATTGACAAAGGCAATCAGGTTGTCGATGGCATTCATCAGGGTCTGGACCTTGCCCCGGATTTCCACCGTGGCATCCGACACCATGCCGGCCACCCGGTCCACCACCCCCGAGGCAAAGACGTTGCCGAAGGTGTCGATGGCCTCCTGGAGCTGGGCCTTGCCCTCTTCCAGCTGGGCGGCAGCCTGGTCCAGCTGCTCCTTGGCCACCGACAGCTGGGCGTCCACCTGTTCCAGCAGCAGGACGTTCAGATCATCAATCTTGTCCTGGTTCAGCTGGACCTGGATGTACTTGTTCACCAGGCCGGTGGTGGAAATGCTGGACACGCCCTGCTGGCGTTCCAGCTCGGGCAGGACGCTCTCCTGCAGGAAATCGGTCAGCTCGTAGATATCCGACCCTTCCCGGCCCACGGCCACCGTCATCATCGAGCTCATATCCATGCTCAGCTCAAAGATGGAGGGGGTCAGGCAGATGTCGGGCAGGCTGTCTTTGTTCTGGTCCAGGGCGTTGGACACCTTCACCAGGGCGCCGTCCATATCGGTATCTTCCGAAAAGCTCAGCTGCACAATGCTGTAGTTTTCGGCGGAGGTGGAGGTGACGCCGGTGACGCCGGCCACCTTGCCCAGGGCGCTTTCCAGCACCTCGGACACTTCACTCTCCACTTTTTCAGGGCTGGCGCCCGGATAAACCGTTACCACCATCAGGTAAGGTGTACTGATATCAGGCAGCAGGTCGGTGCGCAGGTTGGTCACCGACACAAAGCCCATCAGGAACACGATCAGAACCGCGACCAGGACGGTAAACGGCTTTTTGACACTGTATTTTTCCATGAATCTTCCCTTTTTGACTTTGCACCCTGCGCCGCAGTACCGCGGCGGCGCGGGCCGATCTTGGCTGGACTGCCGGCAGACGCGGTCTCGAACCCTGCCGGGGGGCTTGTCACCCCATGCTTATGAAATACGGACCACCACCCCGGTTTATTGCAGTCTTAGTCCGAAACTGCCTCAGCCGGCTTTGCAGAAAAAAGTACCGGCGTGGATGCTGCGGGCGCAGATGCGGCCGCGGCGGCGCCGGGAAATCCTCCCGAAAGGTCAGAAAGCGCAGCAGGATCTCCGCCCATGCTGAAAATCCAGGCCGAAGCTGCATTTTACACTTTCTCCCGTCGTTATTTTGGTTGTGGATACTGCCTTAATTATACACGAAAGACAGGGGCTTGCAAGAGCCAAATTGTGATTTTTTTGGGAATGCGCTCCACTTTTTCCAGCATGGTCAGATTTTCTGATGGAAAACCCCAAAATAATGTGATATACTGTTAAGATAGCGGTGCAGCCAGGGCTTTCCCGGCCTGCGCCCGCTTTTGCTACAGTACCCATTACAGTGAGGATTCTATACCATGAAACAGGCAGTTGCCGTCCGTTTTGAAGAAAACGGAAAAGAAACTTATTTTGACCCCGCGGGGCTGGATGTCCACGCCGGGGATTATGTTATGGCCGACACCGAGCAGGGGGCAGTCTGCGGCCAGGTGTCCCGGGACCCCAAACCCACCCCTGACTACCTGCTGCCCCACCCCCTGCACAGCCTGGTGCGGCTGGCCGACAGTGTGGACATCCGTCGGATGCACCAGCGCCAGAGCGAGGACAAGAAGGCCTGGCGGATCTGCCGGGAATGCATCGACCGCCACGGCCTGGAAATGAAGCTGGTGAAGGTGGAATACGCCCCCGACCACTCCAAGGTCACCTTTTATTTCACCGCCGACGGCCGGGTGGACTTCCGGGAGCTGGTCAAGGATCTGGCCAGCACCTTCCACATGCGGATCGAGCTGCGTCAGATCGGCGTCCGGGACGAGAGCAAGATGATGGGGGGCATTGGCCTGTGCGGCCAGACCTTCTGCTGCAGCCGGTTTTTGAAGGACTTCCAGCCGGTGTCCATCCGGATGGCCAAGGAGCAGGGCTTGTCCCTCAACCCCACCAAGATCAGCGGCTGCTGCGGCCGTCTGATGTGCTGCCTGGGGTATGAGCAGTCGGCCTATGAATACCTGAACAGCATCCTGCCCATGGTGGGCAGCACCGTCCGCACCCCCGACGGCACCGGCACCGTGGTGGAGACCAACCCCATCTCGGGCTACCTGCGGGTGCGGCTGGCCTCCGAGGCCCTGGCCCCCAAGTATTACAAGGCCAGCCAGTGCCAGTATATCTCGGGCGGCAAGCGCGCCCCCCGCCGCCCCGACCCCAACGACGATTACTCCGGCATGCGGGACCCTGCGCCGGTGGTGGCCAGCGCCGACGCCCAGCCTGATACCGAGGAATAATCCCCCAAAAAAGACAGGTTTGTACACCATCTCCAGTTCTTGTGATTTTGACCGAAAAGCGCACTGGAAACTCCCCGAAAATGAACGGACAGATTTGTGCATTCAGCCAAAATCGCGGTTTTAACTTTGGTGGAGCAGCGGTTGGGCTTGCATTTTCGGCCGGTCTTTGCTACAATCGGCACAAGGAACAGACGCCGGTTCGACGGCGTTTCCTGAGAGAGGCTGGCTGCGGCCGTGCAGGAGCGAACCTCTGGGGGATTTGTCCCCGAACCTATAGTTCTTAATGCACGGGTCGAAAGGAGAGTTCTACTATGGCACACAAGGTTAGTGACGCATGCATCAGCTGCGGCGCTTGCGAGGGCGCTTGCCCCGTTGGCGCTGTGAAGGTTGACGGTGGCGTGGCTGTCGTCGACGCAGATACCTGCATCGACTGCGGCGCTTGCGAGGGTGTTTGCCCCACCGGCGCTATCACCGCTGAATAAGCGATTCACCCCAAGCAGAACAAAGCGGCGGGCCCCTTCCGGGTCCGCCGTTTTTTGGGTTTTTCTTGCAGTCCAAGCCTTTTCCGCGTTACAAATGTACAGATGGAACTCTTTCAGCCTATGGAACATTCAACCGAAATTTTGTATAATAGAACCGGCATTTACTGCACCCCCGTCCACCGGTTCGGCACCGATGCCCTTTTGCTGGCACGGTTCGCCCTGCCCGGCCGGGGGCAGCGGGCGGCCGACCTGTGCTCGGGCTGCGGGGTGGTGGCCCTGGAATGGCACGACAAGGGCCACCGGGGCCCCTGCCTGGCCCTGGAAATCCAGCCCGAAGCCAGCGCCCTGCTGGCACAGGCTGTGGCAGACCAGGGGATTGACCACATCCGGCCGGTGTGCGCCGACCTGCGGACCTGGGTCCCGGCCCCCGAAGAGCTGGGGCACTATGACCTGGTGGCCTGCAACCCGCCCTATTTTGCGTCGGGGCCTGCCAGCCCCGACCCGGCCCGGGCCGCCGCCCGCCACGAGGGCAGCTGCACTCTGGCCGACGTCTGCGCCTGCGCCTTCCGGCTGCTGCGGGACGGGGGCAAGCTGACGGTCTGCCACCGCCCCGAGCGGCTGGCCGAGGTGCTGGCCACCCTGCGGGAACACCGTCTGGAGCCCAAGCGGCTGGCCTTTGTCCGCAGCAGGGCCGGCGCCGCCCCCTGGCTGTTCCTGGTGGAAGGCCAGAAAAACCGCCGCACCGGGCTGCGGATCGAGCCGGATATCCTGATCAGCGCCGGCGCCGCCCTGTATGGCAGCGGCTATGAGGGATAACAACTACATCTTTAATTTTCTGGGAGGACCCTATGGCCGGAACGCTCTATATTGTTGCCACCCCCATCGGCAACCTGGATGACATGACCCCCCGGGCTGCCGCCGCCTTTGGCGCCGCCGATTTTGTGGCCGCCGAGGACACCCGGGTGACCATGCGGCTGCTGAACCATCTGGGGCTGAAAAAGCCCATGGTCAGCTATCACGAACACGCCCTGAACCGGGGGGAGGGGATCCTGCGCCGGATCGAGGCGGGGGAGACCTGCGCCCTCTGTTCCGACGCCGGGATGCCCTGCATCTCGGACCCGGGGGCGGTCATCGTCCGGGACGCTTTGGCCCGGGGGATCACCGTCACCCCGGTGCCGGCGGCTTCGGCCTGCGTCACCGCCCTGGCGGTTTCGGGCCAGGACACCACCCGGTGGGTTTTTGAGGGCTTCCTGCCCGCCGAGCGCCGGCTCCGCCGCAAGCGGCTGGCCGCCCTGGAAGGGGAAATGCGGACGGTCATCTTCTACGAGGCCCCCCACCGGCTTCGCTCCACCCTGGACGAGCTGTCCGCCGCCTTTGGCGGGGACCGCAGCATCACCCTCTGCCGGGAACTGACCAAACTCCACGAGGAAATCTGGAAGACCACCCTGGCCGAGGCGGTGGCCCGCTACCGGGACAACGAGCCCCGGGGAGAGTATGTGCTGGTGATGGCCGGCGCCCCTGAGGCAGACCCCGCCGAAAACGCCCCCACCCCGGAACAGGCCGCTGCCCATGCCCTGGCCCTGATGCGGGAGGAAGGGATGGCCCCTTCGGCTGCCGCCAAGGCCGCCGCCCAGGGCACCCCCTATGGAAAAAGCGAAATTTATAAGCTGCTGCTGGCCCTGCAGGAACAGGACGGCGGCGCAGAATAAAAGGAGCATTTTCTTCATGACCAAGCTTTTGATTCTGAGTGACAGCCACGGCAGCGCCGATACGGTCCGCCGCATCCTCACCGCCGAGAGCGACGCCGACGCCGTCATCTTCCTGGGGGACGGCCTCCGGGACCTGGACAAAGCCCTCACCGCTGTGCCCAAGATGCGGGTCTATTCCGTGGCCGGCAACTGCGATTTCGGCGCCCTGGAACCCCTGGACGGCCTGGCCGCCTTTGACAGCGTGGTTTTGTTCTATACCCACGGTCATATGTACGGTGTCAAGTACGATTTGGACACGCTGACGGAGGCTGCGGCGGCCCGCGGGGCTGAGGTGGCCCTCTTTGGCCACACCCACATCCCCCTGTCCGAGCAGCGGGGCACCGTGCTGCTGTTCAACCCCGGCTCCTGCGGCCGGTGCTATGTGGGGCCCGACACCTACGGCGTCATGACCCTGGCCGACGGCCGGGTGATCCGGGCCGAACACAAGGAGGTGCCCAAGCGGTGAGCATCAACGAAGTGCGTTTCCTCAGCCAGTGCACCAGCACCAACACCTACGCCAAGGAGCACATTGAAGAATTTGGCCCGGTGGCCGCCGTCTACACCACCAGCCAGACCGATGGCCGGGGCCGCCGGGGCCACACCTGGGTCAATGCCGCAGGCCAGGCCCTCTATTATACGGTCATCATCAAGGTGCCCCTGGTCCAGCCCGAAACCCTGCCCCTGCTGGCCAGTTTGGCGGTCCGCCGCCAGCTGTCCCTCCGGTACAAGGTGGACTGTGCCATCAAGTGGCCCAATGACCTGCTGCTGGGGGGCAAAAAGCTGGCCGGCATCCTCTGCGAGTCGGTGCCCTATGGCACCAACGGCGAGGGCCGGGCCTATCTCTGCGGCATCGGCATCAACCTGGCCCAGCCCCAGGATTATTTTGACCAGGCCGGCCTGCCCTACGGCACCTCCCTGGCCCTCCAGGGGGCCAAGGTGGACCTGGTCACCGACCCCTCCTGGCTGGCAGAAGGCCTCACCGACTTCGGCTTTGACCGGGAACTGTACACCTTCGGCCCCGAGGGCTTCGAGCCCTACCGGGAGGAATATGCCGCGGCCTGCGTCAACCTGGGCCGCCGGGTCACCTTTGAACTGCCGGGGGGCAGCACCGGCACCGGTACCGCCGCCGCCATCGACGGGGAAGGCCGGCTGGTGGTCCGCACCGACGCCGGGGAAGAACACGTCTTCACCGGGGAAGTGTCGGTGAGCGGCATCTACGGACACGTATAATTTCAGAAATTTATCCCGTTTGTAAAACAAGATTTCACAAAAACGGCCCGGCGTGCAGCGCACTTCCGGGCCGGAATTGTTTGGATGGGAAATCAGCGGCGGCGCCGTCTGCGGCCCCGGCGGCGGAACAGCCCCGGGCCCCCGCCGGTGAGGACGCTCAGCAGGGCCAGCACCAGCAGGATCACCAGCAGCACCGGCAGCAGCTTCAGGGTGGCGATGCCGTCGGTGCGGAAATCCGACACATACTCCTGATGGGTCACCAGGTCCACGGTGCCCACCTCATAGCCGTCCAGCCAGACGGTGGCGGTGCCCACCACCTGGCCCTCCTGGACGGTGGCCCGGATGCTCTCGGGCAGGTCAAAGGTATAGGTGACCTCATCGTCGGGGTGGCCGTAGCCGGTCACCGTGTTGGCGGCGTAGAGCTCCACCTCAGGCTGGGCCCGGCACTGGGTCAGGGGGACGGTGGCCAGCATGGTGTCGGTGTCGGTGAGCTGCCGGCCCTTGAAGGTGCCGAAGGTCCAGTCCAGCATCTCGGCGCACTCCCGGTAGATGTTGTCCAGGTCCGACCCCAGCACCACCAGGCCGTAGGTATGGCCGTCCTGCTGGGCAAAGGTCACATAGCACCGGCCCGCCAGGGTGGTGAAGCCGGTCTTCATCCCCCGGATGTAATCCCGGTAGTAGGTGTACTCGGGGTTCTCCATCAGGTTGGTGGTGGTGATCTCCCGCTCGCTGGCGTGGAGGTTGGTGGCAGGGAGGGTGTAGGTCACCGTCTCGGCCGCCTGCATATAGGTTTCATTGGCGTAGCAGGCCTGGGCGATTTTGGCCAGGTCCTGGGCGGTGGACACGTTGCCGTAGTCATACAGGCCGTGGACGCAGGTGAAGTTGGTGTCGGTGCAGCCCAGCTCGGCAGCCCGCTCATTCATCTTGGCCACAAAGGCGGTCAGGTCCCCGCCGCTGACATCGCTGGCGATGGCGCTGGCGGCGTCATTGGCGCTGGCCACCAGCAGGCCGTACAGCAGGTCGATCCGCCGCACCGTCTCCCCCACCTTCAGCCCCATGGTGGAGCCGTTGGCGTTCTGGATGTCGGTGAACTCCTGGGTCAACGAGGTGGGGATGGTGATCTCCTGCTCCAGATCCAGCCCGCTCTCCAGGTACAGCAGGGCGGTCATCATCTTGGTCAGGCTGGCAATGTACCGGGGCTGGTCTGCATTCTGCTCCAAAATGGTCTTGCCGGTGTCCAGATCAAACAGATACACCGATTCATCGGGGTAGGTGGTCTGGATGGGCATGGGGTAAGCCGCCATGCCGGGCAGGGCCAGGCAGACAGCCAGCGCCACCACCACCGCCAGGGCGGCAGCCCGGCGCAGGGCCAGGCGGAGAAGTTTGTTCATAACAGGCCTCCTTTGGAGCGGGACAAGCACGCCCTTTTTTGCTATTATTACAAAGATACCACAAAACAGGAAAAAGAGAAAGGTGGTTTTTGACAATGTTCGCTTCTGTCTGTGGAAAAACGCCCCGGGATCAGGGGGCGGCCTTTGTGGCCGACAACGCCACTGTGGTGGGGGATGTGACCCTGGCCCCCGGCTCCACCGTCTGGTACGGCGCCGTGATCCGGGGGGATGAGGGCCCCATCTACATCGGGGAAAACACCAACATCCAGGACAATGCGGTGCTCCACTGCGACGCCGGCAGCCAGGTGGTGCTCCATCCCAACGTGACGGTAGGCCACGGGGCCATTGTCCACGGGGCCGAAGTGGGGGAGGGCACCCTCATCGGGATGCACGCCACCCTGCTGAACGGCTGCAAGGTGGGCAAAGGCTGCATCATCGGGGCGGGGGCCCTGGTGCCCGAGGGCAAGGAAATCCCCGACCACGTGGTGGTGATGGGGGTGCCTGCCCGGGTGGTGAAGGAGATCAGCCCCCAGCAGCTGGCCTTCTCGGAGCACAACGCAGCGGCCTATGCCCAGCTGGGGGCCCAGCACTGCCGGGCCGTCCCTGTAAAACCCGCAAAATCTGAGGATTAATGCGGTTTTTCGGCATTGCCGCCGGGGCTGATCAAAGGGCCCGGACCTTTTTACAGTTTCTTCACAGGTTTGTAACCATTTTCACGCAAAGACTGGGTATACTACAATCACAAGCCAGCGGGGCCGCAACCGCTGACTTGCACATGATTCCTCCTCACACCCAAAGTAATACCCCACACAGGGCCCTCGTTCAGGTGTACCGCAAGCGCCTGTCCGGGGGCCCTGTGCATGTTTTGTCACAAATCTGCGGCCAGCACCTGCAATACAATTTTCACATTTACCTGGCGGTCCAGCTGCCAGGCGGCCTGCTGGGCTGCCTGGATGGCGCGGGCCGCTTTTTCGCCCTTCAGGGGGCTGGCCTTGCTGCCCCGGAGCCCGGCGGCGGCATAGGCGCAGAAGTCCCGCAGCAGGGCCGAGGCCCCGGCCTTGTCCTTTTCATACCCCGCCAGCAGCACCGAGGCGGCGTAATTGTCCCCGGCGGCGGCAGCCTTGGCCAGGGCTGCGGCGGCTTCCAGCTGCTTACCCCGGGCCGGGTCCCGGGCGGCGTCCAGCACCGCCCCGATCCGCCCCTCAAACAGGTCGGACAGCCGGGCGGCGGTCTTTTTGTCCACCCCCTGTTGGGCGCAGAAGGCGGCGCAGTCGGCCTCCGGCACCGGCGCCAGGGCAAAGCTGACGCACCGGCTCCGGATGGTGGGCAGCACCCCCGCCAGGGACTGGGCGGTGAGGACAAACAGCACCCCCTCCGGGGGCTCCTCCATCACCTTCAGCAGGGCGTTGGCCGACTCCCCGTTCATCCGTTCGGCGTGGTACAGCAGCACCGCCCGGCCCTCCGCCGAAAGGCTGGTGTTGAAAATCTCGCTGCGCATGGCGGTGACCTGGCCCACCAGGTACTTGCCGCCGCTGCCCATCCCGTCCACCGAGATGGCCTCCCGCACCACGCCGGTTTCCACCCGGCCGCTGGTGCGGTCGCCGGCCTTGGCCACCGCTTTGCAGCATTCCCCCCGCAGCAGGGCCTCGGCCGCCGGGCCTCCCGCCGGGTAGAGATAGTCCGCCGCAATGCACCGGGCCGCAAACCCGGCCCCCAGCCCTTCTTCTCCCACCAGCAGCAGGCTGTGGCTCAGCCGCCGGCCGGCCAGCATCCGGCTTACCTCCTGTTTCAGGGCGTCATTTCCTGCCAGACGGTCCAGCATCATCCCGGCATTCCTCCTTTTCCTCGCATCCTTATAATAAATCCTTATAAAAATAAAAAGCGGCCCGGCCCGCGCCTCTCGGCACAGGCCGGACCCTTTCGTTTTATCTCCGGTTCATCTTTTTCCACTGTTCCCGCCGGTACCAGGCACGGAGGTCCGACCAGGCCTTGGGGGCAAAGAACAGCAAAAAGCCCGCCATGGACAGCAGGTAGTTCAGCCTGCCCATCCAGCTCACCGACAAAAAGCTCAGCACCCAGATGGCCGCTGCAAAGATCCCCAGGTACTTGACCCGCAGGGGGATGAAGAAGAACAGCAGCACCTGCATCTCAGGGTAGAGGATGGCGAAAGCCAGCAGCAGCGACAATTCCAGGCAGTAGGTGTCGGCGCTGCCGGTCACCAGGCAGGCCAGGATGGCCCCCAGCATCCCCGCCAGGATATACAGGTTGAAGCGGAAGTCCCCCCACACCGCCTCCAGGGCCGAACCCACAAACCACAAAAAATAGGCGGCGATCACAAAGTTCAGGATGCTCCCTGAGGAGAAGGGGACAAACAAAAAGGTCACCAGCCGCCAGACCTGCCCTGCAAACAGGGCAGGCCGGTTCAGGGTCAGATAGAATGCAATGTTGCGGTTTACAAACAGCTCCACTGCGTAGACCACGATTTGTCCGCCCACCAGCAGGGCGATCAGGTTCGGAATGCAGTAGCGGCCGAATTTCCGCTCGAGCTTGGTCAACCAGTTCATAGGACGCCTCCCAATGCAATCTCGATCTGCGGCCGCCGTGCCGTCTGCGGGCACAGGGCCATGGCTGTTTTTTTATTGTATCATGTTTGGCCGGACCATTCAACCGGGCGGGGAGTTTTTCACTCTTTCCACCGGGTTTTCCACCGTTTTTACTGGGAGAGGGCGGAATTTTCCGCCCCTTTTCCACTCTTTCAACGGACTTTTCAACAATTTTGATTTCCAGCTGTTTATACCTCAGGTAATGCCGGCCCGCCTTTTTTCCCCGATTGGCCCCATCATCTCCCCCTGTTTTGCTGAAAATTTGTAAGTTTGACCCAGCCTTTTCTTTTCCTGCAAAAACCGGCAAATCCTAGCTGTTTGGCAGGTTTTCCGATTCGGAATAGGAAAAATCACACTTTTCAACACCGGCCTTTTCCCCGGGGCCGGCCGGCAGCTGTGGAAAACTTTTCCCAAATTTAACACAGACTTTTTTATTTCCTAGTTAAATTATAGGATTGACATGGTATATCTTTTCGGGTATAATTCCCTTGCGAGGTGAAAAAGCCCCAGAAAAGGGCCCATACTCCCTCCATGCAAACCATTTCAACACGAGCTCCTTTCCCAAAGGGGCGCAGCTTCAACGAGGTGTCATTCCATGCTGGAACTCGAGCATATATCTTTTGACGTCCCGGGCGAATCCGGCCAAAAGGAGATCATCCGGGATATCTCTCTCACCATTCCCAACCAGACCTTTGTGGCCATCACCGGTCCCAACGGCGGCGGCAAGTCCACCCTGGCCAAGCTGATCGCCGGCATCGAGCAGCCCACCGCAGGCCGCATCCTGTTTGACGGTGAGGATATCACCCACAAGAGCATCACCGAGCGGGCCAACATGGGCATCAGCTATGCCTTCCAGCAGCCCGTCCGTTTCAAGGGGATCCAGGTGCTGGACCTGCTGCGGATTGCCGCAGGCAAGGACCGCCCCCTCAGCATCACCGACGCCTGCGCCTACCTGTCCGAGGTGGGCCTGTGCGCCAAGGATTACGTCAACCGCGAAGTCAACGCCAGCCTGTCGGGCGGCGAGCTCAAGCGGATCGAGATTGCCACCGTCCTGGCCCGCGGCCAGAAGCTGTCGGTCTTTGATGAGCCCGAGGCCGGCATCGACCTGTGGAGCTTCCAGAACCTGATCGAGGTGTTCGAGCGGATGCAGCAGAAGAACACCGACGGCTCCATCGTGGTCATTTCGCACCAGGAGCGTATCCTGAACATCGCCGATGAAATCATCGTGCTGGCAGCCGGCAAGGTCACCCAGAAGGGCCCCCGGGCTGAGATTCTGCCCGGCCTGCTGGGCACCACTTCGGCCGTGTCCGCCTGCAGCGCACTGGAACAGGGAGGCAGAAACGTATAATGTTGGACAAGATTGAAAAGCAGATCCTGGCCGAGGTGGCCGACCTGCACAGCATACCCGAAGGCGCCTACAACATCCGCGCCAACGGCCAGGCGGTGGCCCGCAATTCCACCGCCAACATCGACATCATCCCCAAGCCCGACGGAACCGGCATTGACATCCACATCAAGCCGGGCACCAAGCACGAGAGCGTCCACATCCCGGTGGTGGTCAGCGAGAGCGGCCTGAAGGAGACGGTGTACAACGACTTCTTCATCGGGGACGACTGCGACGTGCTGATCGTGGCAGGCTGCGGCATTGACAACTGCGGCAACCAGGACTCCGAGCACGACGGCATCCACCGCTTCCAGGTGGGCAAGAACGCCAAGGTCCGCTATGTGGAAAAGCACTATGGCCAGGGCGACGGCATGGGGATGCGGATCCTCAACCCCGTCACCGAAGTCCACCTCCAGGAGGGCAGCTCGATGGAGATGGAGATGGTCCAGATCAAGGGCGTGGACTCCACCAACCGCAAGACGGTGGCCGACCTGGCCGCCGGCGCACGCCTGGTGGTGCGGGAGCGCCTGATGACCCACGGCCGTCAGGTGGCCATCAGCGGCTACAATGTGACCCTGAACGGCGCCGGTTCCAGCGCCGACGTGGTGTCCCGTTCGGTGGCCCGGGAGCACTCCTACCAGAAGTTTGACGCCCTCATCACCGGCAACGCCCCCTGCTC
Organism: uncultured Faecalibacterium sp.; assembly: GCA_904394215.1. Classification (GTDB taxonomy): domain Bacteria; phylum Bacillota; class Clostridia; order Oscillospirales; family Ruminococcaceae; genus Faecalibacterium. The sequence goes on along the minus strand of CAJFNF010000044.1, from coordinate 2,654 downwards.
GGGCCACTCCGAGTGCGACGCCATCATCATGGACCACGCCCGGGTGCTGGCTGTGCCCCAGCTGGACGCCAATGACCTGGACGCTGCCCTGATCCATGAGGCCGCCATTGGCAAGATTGCCGGCGACCAGATCACCAAGCTGCTGACCCTGGGCCTCACCGAGGCCGAGGCTGAGGAGCAGATCATCCAGGGCTTCCTGAAATAAGGTCTCCTGCCGGGCTCTGTCCCTGCGTCCAGCCGCCGCAAAAACGGCGATGCTGGGGAAAATCCTTCCTTTCTGTCCAACTTGTGATACAAAAATATAGAATTTTCAGTCAAATTGTAGTATACTGAGGCTACCACATCCCCCTCCGGCAGGCACGGGCTCCGTTGGCCTGCGGCGGAAATGACAGAGAATGAGGGAAGCGCGCAGCGCAACTTTGACAGAGAAGGTGGAGGATTCATGTTTCGTGGAGCAAATCGGTTTGAGCTGGATCAGATTATGGACGTCTATGCCCGGGCCCGGGCTTTCATGGCCGAGAACGGGAACCCGACCCAGTGGAAGGACAGTTATCCTTCCCGCGAACTGATCGAGGAGGACATCCTGTCCAACCGTTTGTTCGTCTGTGTCATCAACGGTGAGCTGGAAGCGGTTTTCGCCTTTGTTCTGGGGGAGGATCCCACCTACCGGGTCATCGAGGACGGCCAGTGGCTCAACGACCAGCCCTACGGCACCCTGCACCGGCTGGCCTCTGCCGGCCACCGCAAGGGGATGGGCCGGATGGTCATCGACTGGTGCCTGGAGCACTGCGAAAGTCTGCGGGCCGACACCCACGCCGACAACAAGATCATGCAGCACGTGCTGGAGTCCAACGGCTTCACCCGCTGCGGCATCATCCATGTAGCCGACGGCAGCCCCCGCATCGCTTATCAGAAACTGGGCATCCGCCAGTCCCTGCGGGAGTGATTCCGCCGGGAGGCAGAACGCATTTCAAAGGGGACGGCGTGCGCCGTCCTCTTTTTGTTGATTAAGAGGTGAATGGCTATGAAGATTACGCAAGTACGGCTGGGGCGGCTGTCGGTCCCCCTGCGGGTCCCCTTCAAGACCGCCCTGCGCCGGGTGGACCAGGTCAATGACATTGTGGTGGAGCTTCACACCGACACCGGTGCGGTGGGCTATGGCGAAGCCCCTCCCACCGGCCCCATCACCGGCGACACCGCCGGCGGAATTGTGGGGGCCATCCGGGAGCTGATTGCCCCGGTGATCCTGAACCAGGAGGTGGACGAGTTCGAGACCCTCACCGCCAAAGTCCAGAAGGCCGGTGTCCACAACACCAGCGCCAAGGCCGCGGTGGACATGGCCCTGTGGGACCTCTACGGCCAGCTCCACAACATTCCTGTCCACAAGCTGCTGGGGGGCGCCCGGCGCACCCTGGTCACCGACATCACCATCAGCGTCAACCCGCCCGAGGAGATGGCCAAAGACGCCCTGGACGCCATCGCCCGGGGCTACGACTGCCTGAAGGTGAAAGTGGGGGACGACCCCGCCCTGGACACCGCCCGCCTGGCGGCGGTCCGCAAGGCGGTGGGCAACGACGTCTGCATCCGCATCGACGCCAACCAGGCCTGGACCCCCCGGCAGGCGGTGCGGATCCTGAACGAGATGCAGGACAAGGGCCTGGCCCTGGAGCTGGTGGAGCAGCCGGTGGCTGCGGCCGACCTGGAAGGTCTGGCCTACGTGACCCGGAACAGCTGGGTGCCGGTGATGGCGGACGAGAGCGTCTTCAGCCCCGCCGACGCCATGAAGATTTTCCAGACCCGGGCTGCGGACTATGTCAACATCAAGCTGATGAAGTGCGGCGGCATCACCAACGCCCTGCGGATCGCCTCTGCGGCCCAGGTCTACGGCGTCGAGTGCATGATCGGCTGCATGCTGGAAGCGAAAATCGCGGTCAACGCTGCGGTGGAGCTGGCCTGTGCCCGCAGCATCATCACCCGTGTGGATCTGGACGGCCCGGTCCTGTGCAGCGTCGATCCCATCCAGGGCGGTGCCCGCTTTGACGAGAAGCACATCACCGTCTCGGACGATCCCGGCCTGGGCATCCACGGCATCGACCCCGGTTACTTTTTCGAGAAAAAGTAACCAAAAAGCTTTTCACTGGGTACCATTCACTCTGGCCGCACTCACGTGGGGAGCTAGTGAGTTGCAAACCCCTGCATCTTAGTTTACGTTTAGGCCTGCGGCCCGGTACGATGCAAAGTTTCTGATTGCCTGTTATCAATAACCAAATCCTCGTTCCTTTTGGGATGGGGATTTTTCTTTTCCTTTATTTCTACAGAAGGTCAGACAGGGTATCCTCCAGCCCGAAAACGTTTCTATGGCCGCCAGCTCTCACGGCGGATTTGCTGCCGGAAGTTTTGCCGCTCCGCCGGAAGGATTTATACTCCCATCCGGGTTCAAATGTTCCCCCAGGCTGAGAAGCAAACCCCCCGCCACCGCATCCGCCGTGAGGCGTAGTAAGTATACAGAAGTTTGCGGAGCCCCCAAGACGTCTCGCGCCTGCGTACAGCTGGCGCAGGTCTTGGATCAGAGCAGCGTTTCAAAGGCCGTTAAGAAAAATGCCGCCGCCGTTTTAGAGTGTCCGTGGTTTTCATGGGCCAGGTGTTTCTGCATT
>CAJFNF010000043.1 GCA_904394215.1 uncultured Faecalibacterium sp. | reverse complement strand
TGGCTCCGCTCTCGCTTCGCCAGGCCAGTCTTTGATTCGTTTATTCCACCCCTTGCAGGCTTCTTTTTTGTACTGTCCGCACAATATGGGGCGGTTCAACCCGGCCGAAGATGGTATGCTCTTTTTTGATATCTGCTTTATGATCCATAATCGTTCGGACAAGACGTTTGAAATGGATGACCTGATGAATATGAAGCTTTGGTATCAGAACAGTGACCAGTATAGCTGTTTCGACGTTGTAGAGAATACGGAGCGAACCAGTTTTGATCTGGCTTATGATTATCTTGAGCCGCAGGGAACAGCATATATGCACTGGCTGTTTGAAATGCCGGAGGAAATCGGTGGAAGTTCTGATCCAATGTGGATCTCGTTCTCGCTGGAAGATACGATTTATACTTGTAAGGTGCGCTGAAAGCAATGGGCGAACAAAGTTTGCAAGGAAAGATGGTTCCTGGTTGGTTTGGCTTTGGCGGATGACTTCTGTATGAAGTGACGTTGACTGTTGGCAAAGGGAGAAGAGTGGCTGTCCGTCACGTGTCAAGCACGTCGGACGGCCATTTTTCTTGTCTCATCCCCTGACAACAAATCAGGTTCTGAATTAGGAAGAAAATGGGATGGATGAAAACAGAAACTGCCGAAAATGGAGCACATGCAATACTGCATCCCGGCGGTATGTTTCCGGCAGTACGGCCCGCTGCATATTGCCGCTCACTGGATCCCGGCGGCGCATCAGTTCTACAGGCCTTTCCAATCCGGCAAGCCGCCGGCATTTTGATTGTGCACCGCCGGAAAGAAACGGCCGGCTCCTGGATTTGACTTCCGTTTGAAAGAGAGGGCATAGTGACTTGCCGAGTTTGGGCTGTGGATGAGCCAATGAATGCCGCTGTACCGATGAATGGAGCTTTAGAATGGGTGTGCGGTTGGAAGGAAGAAGGACAGGTGACTCATCCATTTGCCGATGGACAGGCAGCCCACGGATCAAAGGGAATTTGGAGATAGCGTTGACTTTTCTTGCATTGGGGATCTGTACACTGTATAATAAGCATAAAAGTTGTGGACTAAACATCTGGGGCCGGGCCCTGAAAGGCTTTGACATCTGGATGTGATTCCACGGTTTTGGGTAAAAAGGAGGTACTATATCATGATGTTTCGTCGCATGAGAAAGGCGGCACTTGCTTGTACAGTTGCCGTTGCCCTGACAGCCTGCGGGCAGGGCGGGATCACCCTGGCAGAACCAACGGATGAAACCTACCAGTCGGGTCCGTACCAGCTCTATCCCACCTCGGAGGGGGCATGGGTGGGCGATGTGATGCCCTTGGTGGACGATGGCAAACTGGAGCTGTATTATCTTTATGATACCGATCACAACGGCCAGGCTTATCACCCCATCTACCGGTTTACCACCGGGAATCTCTATGAATATCAGGATGACGGCGAGGTGATTCCCTGCGGGAACTTTGGCGATCCGGACCTGGCCCTGGGCACGGGGTCGGTGCTGCTGGGGCAGGACGGGATGTACCACTGTTTCTACACCGGCCACAATGATGGAAATGGCTCTCCCTTCGGACCGGGCAAGGAATGCGTGATGCACGCAGTCAGCAGCGATAAGGTCAACTGGACCAAGCTGCCGGAAGATACCTTCTACGCCCCGGAAAACTACTCTACCGATGACTTCCGGGACCCGGAAGTGTTCTGGAACGAGGACGAGCAGTGCTACTGGATGCTGGTTGCTGCCCATGAAAACACCCTGGGCGGCGTGGTGGTCAAATACACTTCCACCGATCTGTCCAACTGGACTTTCTGCGGGCCCATCTTTGCGCCCCAGAACCAGTACATGCTGGAGTGCCCCGATCTGTTTGAAATGGGGGATCGCTGGTACCTGACCTACAGCTGGGACTGCACCACCTACTATGCCGTCGGTGATTCGATGGATGGTCCCTTCACGGTGCCGGAGGACAACACCCTGGATGGCAACAACTTTGTCTTTTACGCCCCCAAGACCGCAGAGCTAAACGGGCAGCGGTACCTCTGCGGCTGGATTGGGCGGAACTTCCAGCAGCAGGATGTGGGCATGTACCAGTGGGCCGGCAGCCTGCTGATCCACCAGCTGGAGCAGCTGGAAGACGGCAGCCTGGGCATTTGTGCGCCTGAGACGCTGGAGAACTATTTCACCCAGTCCCAGCCTATCCAGGCAGTGGGCACTGCGGGCAGCGTTTCCGAGAAGGATGGGGCCTACCAGCTGAAGGGAACCAAAGAGCCTGCTGTGATTGATCTGGATATGCGCAAGCCCACCTTCACCCTTACCTGCGATGTCACGGTGGATGGCAGCGGCTGCGCCGGCTTCGCTTTTGGCCAGCCGGATCAGGATTACAGCAGCTACAGCGGCCTGGCGCTGGATACAGCCCATGGCTGCCTGCGCTATGAGGGTGCGGCCCTGACCGATCTGAACAGCACCGACCCCATGGTCTACACCAAGTTTGACTTTGAGCCGGGCGTGACCCACCATCTGAAAATGGTGGCAGAAAACGAAATTGTGATCCTTTACATCGACGGGGAAAAGGCCCTCAGCAGCCGGATCTATAACTCCATTGACGGTGCGCACATGGGCATCTTCGCCGCAGGCGCGGATGCCGTTTTTGAGAACCTGTCCCTCTCAGTGCCGGCGTGAGATGCCCTTCTGAACCCAATGCAGGGGCTTTGAAACAACGGTGAGACTGCGGACTTCGCCCCAGCCGGTGGGAGAAACCACTTAAAACAAAAGACGCAAGATCGTTTGATCTTGCGTCTTTTTTGCGCTATAAAACGGATGGAACAAACAGAAACAACAGCTGCGATTCTGCAGAGCGCCGCTGCACAGGCCGCCAAGCGGCAGCACAGCTGGACACAGCGATTTACTCGGCAATGGTTTCGGGCAGAATGCGGAAGGCCACCTCGTGGCCGTTGAGCAGCTGGGAGCGGTGGCTGAAGAAAACCCGGCCGCTGCATCCGGCTTTCAGCTGCTCCAGGGTCTGACAGCTGCAGGGGTCCAGGATTTCGCCCAGCAGCTCACCGGCAGACACGGCATCGCCGGGCTTGCGCCGGCACAGCAGCAGGCCGCCCTCGTGGCTGAGGATGGTATGCAGGCAGCTTTCGCGGAAGATTTTGGGAGCAACGGCAGCGGGGAAATAGGCACGATGGAGCAGACCTTTCACCGACATAAACCGGAGAATGGACTCCACCGCCAGCTGTGCGGCGTTCTGGTCGATGCAGTCGGTGGAAGTGCTGTAAAGCGAGAAGGCCTGAGTGTCCCAGATCTGCCAGTTGTAATTCAAGGTGGTGGTGTCATAGGCCTGGGGGGTGCGCACCAGCACATAGGGCAGGCCAAATCCGGCGGCCTCTTCCGGGTGCTGATATCCGGTTTCCATCATCCGCACATGGGGCAGGTGATCGCCGGGCAGATAAAAGCTGGTGAGATGGACGCCGTAGGGATAGCCCTTCAGGGCTTCAAACAGCCGCGCTGCAATGCGTTGGGTGGTCTCGCCCTGATCGTAGCCGGGGAACATCCGGTTGATGTCGGTGTTGTCGGCGGCCCAGAAACGGCGGCCGACGTTCATGGAAAACTGGTTGGCGCAGGGGATCACCAGGATGCCGCAGTCGGGGTCCAGCTGGCCGGCGTTTTCTGCGGCGGTCAGGGCACGGATCAGGCGGCCGCAGATGTACATCTGCTGGATTTCGTTGCCCCGCAAGGCGCCCATCACAGCCAGGCTTTTCTTGCCCTCGGCGCCGAAGGTCCAGGCCCGCACCGGCAGGGCCGGGCGGTAGGGTGTGTCGATGGTGAATAGAGTGGTTTCTTTCATGCCAGTTCCTCCTTGCTGCTGGGATATTCATCCAGGATGCGGGCAATCAGAGAGCCCTCATAAACCACCGGATATTCCCGCAGCGTAAACAGCAGCCCGTTGGCCGGGCTGTAGAGGGTGTGACGGATCTCACCGGTCATGGGATCTGCAATCAGACCCAGCTCCTGCCGCTGCTTCACATGGACGTTGTGGCCCACCGAAGAGATGAAGATGCCGGGGCAGGGGGCGTTGAGGAAAGAGACATGATGGTCGGTGCTGACGATGGGCTCACGCACCGGCTTGACCGGCCCGGTCCAGATGCCCATGGAAGCCATCAGATTCAGCAGGCCGGTCAGCAGCTGATCGCCGTAGGCAGGGGTCAGCCGGTTGCCCACCCCCATCTCCACCACTAGGGTAGGGGTACCCACTGCATTCAGACTGTGGGCCAGGGTGGACTCCAAAACGGTGGCTGCTGCGTGAACCCAGATGAAATCCATATTCAGATGCCTGGCCATGGGCACCAGCTTCTCGGAAGTATTGACGTTGATCCGCACCTGGGGGATTTCCCGCAGGTAGATGTTGCTGGCATGGATGTCCACGCAGACGTCCGCCCCCTGCAGATCCTGCACCAGGCGGGCAGCCACAAATTCAGACATGGAGCCGTTTTCACTGCCGGGGAAAGTGCGGTTCATATCCAGATCGCACAGGGGAATGCCCCGGGTCATGGTGCTGATGCCCAGAGGATTCATGGCAGGGTAAATGTCGACGGTGCCCTGTAAAAAGTTGGGATTCTGGGTCAGCAGCCGGTTCAGCCGCCAGGCCACATACTGGCCTTCCAGTTCGTCGCCGTGGGTGCCGGTGACAACGCAGATGCGCTTGCCTCCGCTGCCCACGCGGTTTTTGCAGATGCGGAGATCTTCGCCCACCGCCAGGGGCAGGCGGACAACTTCTTGTACCATAAACAAAACCGTCCTTTCCGACGCACGGCCGGGAAGGACGGTTCTCACATTCTCGCGCCGTTGCGATGTCGTTGCTATTGCTGTTGGGATACCCGCATAAATACGGTCTGAGTTTGATCGGCGGGGCCGCGGAACACGCCCCGTTCCATGGGACAGTCCCCGAAGTCCCGTCCAATGTTGAAGCGCAGATAGCCTTCATCCGTCCACCGGCAGCGGGTGGGGTCAATGCCGGTCCAGAGGCCGTCCAGCCATACCTCACACCAGGCGTGGCTGGCGCCTTCGCCCTGGGGCAGGCCGTTGACGTACCGGGCCGCCAGCCCGGCCTGCCGGGCCAGGGCCAGGTAGATGTGGGCGAAGTCCTGGCAGACCCCTTTGCCGGCATGAAACGCCTGGGCTGCAGTGGTGGCTACGCCGGTGGAACCTGTTGCATAGTCTAGCCGGTCGTGGACCGCCTGGGCCAGGGCACAGGCCAGATCCCGGGGATTCCGGGGCAAGGATAGGGAAGCCAGCCATTCGGCCAGCTCAGGGCTGAGACGGGTATAAAAAGACGATAGACGAAAGATAGGGCTGCAGCGCACCAGCTGGCGCTGCTCAAAATCTACCCGGACGGAGCCCCGGGCTGTATACCAGAAATGATCGTGGGGCTCTTCCAGCTGACCGATTTCCAGCAGGTTGCCAAAACTGTCCCGCTGGATGGAAAAAGGGGCTGACGGGTCCAGAGTCAGCCCCGCGTCCAAAACCTGCTGCCCCGGCAGATCCGGGGGCAGGCAGCGGAGCACAAAGGCGTGCTGTACCACAGGGGAGCTGAACGTCAGCCGGATGTCATAGGTGAAATGCAGCAGCCGGCTCATAACACGAAGAGGCCTTCCACGGCAGCCAGCAGGGAGGTCGATTCCACAGGCTGGTTTTCCAGGGCCTGCTTTTCAATGACTGCCAGTGCATCGGGCTGGGGGGTCAGGTCGGTCTTGTACAGCCGGTTGATCAGCTTTTGAAGCTCCGGCTCCACCTTTTCAGGCTGCAGATCCAGCCGCAGCATCAGGCTGAGTCGCTCCACCAGACCGCCGGTCTTGGTGATGTTGCGGGCATTCTCTGCGTCCACACTGCCGTCAAAGCTGCCATAGAATGCCATGATGTCGTCCAGAACCCACTGCAGCTCCACTGCAGGTGCTTCGCTGCGGGCTGCCAGCTCCATGGCAGACTGGGCCATCTGCAGATAGGCCAGAGTGGGAGAGGTGATGGTCTCCCGCAGGGTCATGCCGTTGCCCAGCATGGCTTCCACGCAGGAACTGACCGAGCAGGGATCGGTGGAGTCAAACAGGTATTTGCGGCAGAAATCTTCGCTGTCCTTGTAGGTGCAGGGAATACCCATCCGGCGGCAGAAATCCTCATAGGCCACCGGCTTTTCATCGATGAGGGTGTCCAGCTGTTTCATCATATAGCGGACCGTTACATAGGTCCGGGAAGCGTAGCGGCCCAGCCAGAACAGCCGGTTTTGTTTGCTCAGCGTGACAGTATCCATGTATCCTTGAAACCTCCACCTTGCGAAGAATTAACGATAAAACTATCAGGGTTGCGGGAGAAGCGGGTCAGGCCGCTGGGCCAGACCACCGTCTTGTCGGCGCCTGCCAGGACAAAGGCCCGCAGGTCTGCCTTGCGCTCCACCTTCTTGCCCTCATCCATAATGGGCAGATCCTGGAAGTCAATGACCTCCTGGGCGATGAAACGGCGGGGATTGGCCAGGATGGTGTTGCGCAGGTCTTCCAGCTTTTCTTTGGTGAGCTTGCTGCCGAAGACCACGCCGTAGCCGCCTGCCTCAGCCACATCCTTCACCACCAGGGTGTCCAGATGATCCATAATGTACTTCTTGTCGGTTTCATCAATGGGCAGATAGGTGGGAGCATTGCAGAGGATCGGCTCTTCGTCCAGGTAATAGCGGATCATCTTGGGCACAAAGTAGTAGATGCCCTTGTCGTCTGCTGCGCCGTTGCCGAAGGCGTTCAGGACTGCCACGTTGCCTGCCCTGTAGGCGGCCATCAAGTTGGGAATGCCGATCAGGGAGCTGGGCTCAAAGCACAGGGGATCCATGTATTCATCTGAAACCCGGCGGTACACAGCGCCTACCCGCTGATCCCCGTGGATCGAGCGATAATACAGGACGCTGTCCCGCACATAAAGGTCGCCGGCCTCCGCCAGCACAGCGCCCGACTGCTCTGCCAGGTAGGAATGCTCAAAGTATGCCGCATTGTACCGCCCCGGGGTAAACACCACATTGATGCCGCCGGTGTTGACGCTGTCCATGGTTTGGCGCAGCAGCTGGCCGTACTGACGGTTATCCACAATGTGGTTGTGGCGGAAGGTGTCGGGGCTGCACCGGCGGCACAGCTCCCGGGCAATTAAGGGATAGGATGCTCCCGAAGGAATCCGCAGGTTGTCCTCCAGGATATACCATACGCCATCTTTGCCTTTGACCAGGTCAATACCGGAAATGTGGCTGTAGATCCCGCCCGGCGGGATGATGCCCTCGCACTGGGGCAGGTAGCCGGGGGAACGGTAGACAAAGTCCTCCGGTACAATGCCATCGGCCAGAATCTGCTTCTTGCCATAGATATCCTTCAGGAACAGGTTCAGGGCAGTTACCCGCTGGGCAAGACCTTTTTCCAGCCGCTCCCATTCCTGCGCCGTGATGATGCGGGGAATGGTGTCAAACGGGAAAAGCCGCTCATGAAAGGTACCATCTTTATAGATACCGAATTTAACGCCGTAACGCGCCAGTTGATGATTGATCTGTTGTTCATGTCGGATCAGTTCGTCCATCCAAAAGTCCTCCTTAACACAAAAACAGGGCACAGGCGCCAAAAGGCGCCTGTGCCCTGTTTCTGCATTCTATTATAAAGGCAGGAAGGGCCCGTGTCAAGGCAATGTTTTGTAATGAGCAGCTGGAAGGGGCGACTGCTTAAAAAAGAAAGCGGTTCACGGGGATGTCCTGCCGGCAGGCCCCGGGCTATGCCACACAGACACAAAACAGCCCGAATGCAAAGGGAAAAGCAGGCTTTCACGGACTGTACAGAAGGGAATGAGCGGTTTTTCCCTTCAGCCTGGAACTCCGTTTTTACGACTCCAAATGGAAAGCATGCTTGACATTTTAGACGAATCTGTTATACTGAAGCTGTGGAAAGGAAACTTTCCATTTGGAAAGGAGGCAGGGGATGAAAAACCGTCTGGAAGAGCTGCGGAAGGCCCGCGGCATCCGGCAGGAGGAGCTGGCCAGCGCCCTGGAGGTATCCCGCCAAACCATTGGTTCGCTGGAAAACGGGCGGTACAACCCGTCCATCCTGCTGGCCTTCAAGATTGCACGGTACTTCGGGCTGACCATTGAAGATATCTTCATCTATGAAGAGGAGGAAAAGCCATGAAAGAGAGAATACCGTTTTTGGTTGACATTGCCGTGGGCGTGGTGCTGATGGCAGCAGGCTGGGTGATGCCGGTGGATTACTATAACACCATGGTATTTGCCGCCGGGTTTGGCCTGGTGTGGGCGGGGCTGGTGCACCTGCTGCGGGTGATCTACTGGCAGGCGCCCCGGCGCCGGGCGGAATACCAGGCCCGGCAGCAGGAGGCCCACATCAACGCCGTGGACGAGCGCAAGCAGTTCCTGCGGATGAAGGCCGGGCACATTGCCTACCGGATCATGCTGGTGGTTTTGTTCCTGGTGGCGCTGGTTCTGGCCTTGATCCGGGCAGAGGCATGGATGATCCTGCTGGTGTTCCTGCTGACCATCTTCCAGTGGGCCATCGGTGTGATTATCTTCCGTGTGCTGGAAAAGCGGATGTAAAGGAGAGCGCAGAGTATGAAAGGCTATAAAACCTGGCTGGTTGCACTGGTTTCTGCGGTGGGCCTGCTGATCATTCTCCTAAGCCTGGGACAGAGCGGGTCTGATTCCCCCTGTCCTTACCTCTGCATCGGGATTGGTGCGGGGCTGTTTGGCCAGGGAACCGGTGAACTGGTGTCCCGGCGGGCCCTTCGGAGCAGCCCGGAAATCTGCAAACAGCTTGAAATTGCCCAAAAAGACGAGCGGAACGTTGCCATTGCAAACCGTGCCAAAGGCAAGGCCTATGATATGATGACCTATGCCTTCGGTGCCCTGATCGTTTCCTTTGCATTGATGCGGGTGGAGATGGCTGCCGTTCTCATGCTGGTGGTCGTCTATCTGGGCGTGCAGGGATGCGCCCTGTATTGGCGTTTCCGCTATGAAAAGGAAATGTGAGAACGAGATGATACAAAAAGAGCTTCGCCCCTGGATGGGACGAAGCTCTTTTGCTGCAATGTTTTATTGTTTGGTGGTCCAGGTGAGATCCAGTACCGGCCCGTAGGGATCGAAAATCAGACCGTCCACGCCGTCGGCCAGCAGCAGTCGTTTCTGCTGGGCAAAGAGGGGAACCACGGCGCAGGATTCCAGCAGCTGACGCTCACACTGGGCCAGCAGCTCGCAGCGGACGGTGCTGCTGCCGGCTGCAGCGCTCTGGTCCAGCAGGGCCTGGTAGGTGAGGTCGCTGTAATGGCACAGGCCGTCGGCCGAGAAGTTCTGCAGGAAGGTATAGACGCTGCCGTCGGTGCAGGTCACCGGTGCAATGGCGATGGTGTAGTCGCCGTCTGCCAGCCGGGTCTCGAAATCCTCCTGGTCCACTTCCTCCACCGAGAAGAAGAGGGAGAGCTCCCGCTGCCAGACGCTGTTGATGGCTTCCACTGCCTGGGTCAGCCCGGAATCTTTGGGCACCAGAATGGTGATCCCCATCAAGTCCTGGCTGGAAACGGTCTGTCGGGCGTCCCGGTAGAGGGCGTAGGCACTGCCCAGAGAAGGGGTGGGGTCGCCGGCGGTTTCCCGGTAATCGACACTGCCCACCGACAGCCCATCTGGTACCAGACCGGTGGCGGGAGCATAGATGCTGGCATCCACCGACAAGGGCATGGCCTGCTGTGCCCCGGAGGCCAGTGCCTGCCGCAGTTGGGTGGAGGCGAGTGCAGTGTTCTGGGTGTTGAACAGCAGGCACCAGGTGGTGTCGGAATAGCTGATGGAGCGCAGGGTGGTGGAAGCATTGGTAGTGTCCAGGGCGGCGGTGCACCGCTCGTTGAGAATCAGATCCTGGGCGCTCTGGGCGGTGCCGGTGTTCTGGACCAGGCGCAGAGAGTCCACCAGGCCGTCCCCGCCTTCCCGCCGGAGAAACAGGCCGCTGGAGGTCCAGTTGTAGAGGTAGAAGGGTCCACTGGACAGGGTGGTGTCGCTGGTCAAACCATAGCTGCCGCCAGTGCTGAGGAAGAAGTCCTTGTCGCAGGGCATAGCCCCCGGAAGGGCCAGCTTGGTGACAAAATCATCGTCCGGTTCGGACAGGGTAAACACCAGGGTCAGGGAATCTGTGGCCTTTACCCCGATCTGCTCCGGACTGGTCAGCCCGGCCAGGGCAGAGTCAGCCCCTTCGATGGCCGAAAACTCCACTGCATAGGGGGACTGGGTCTCGGGGGAAAACATCCGCTGAAAGGCGTAGACAAAGTCCTCGGCAGTGATGGCATAGTCGGTGGCTTCGCCGCCGGCGGCCTGGTAAGTGAGACCCGCTTTCAGGTGGAAGGTGTAGGTCAGTCCGTTGGAGGAGACCGACCAGTCCTCGCACAGCTCGTTCTGGGGCTCGCCGTCGGAGTCCAGCCGGACCAGTCCGCTGTACAGGTTGGTGCAGGCAATCACGTCTTCCGAAGAAGTGGCAATCTGAGGGTCCAGGTTGGCGGGAATCTCATCCACAAACCAGGTAAAGCTGTTGACGCCCGAGCCTTTGGCGCAGCCTGCCAGAGGCAGCAGCAAAGCTGCCGTCAAAAAGACAGCAAAAAATTGAATCAAGGTACGTTTCAAGGGATAAATCCTTTCTATCTATAGCAAGTGCCAGGCACTGAAACTCTATGGTACAGGCCCGGAAAATAGACCCTGGGCCTGAAAAAGCGGCGCCCGGTCTAACAAAACCGGCGCCCGGTCTAACAAAACTGGCGCCCGGTCTAACAAAACCGGCCCGCGCATACGCATAAAGGAAGAGCAGGGGGGCCGCTTGGGATCGAGACCGCCGCGCTGCTGTTCCGGGTCAAGTGTAGCAGAAATGTTGAGAAAAGACAACCATTTTTGCGCTTTGTTTTGGGATTTTCGTTGCCAATTGGAGAGAAAAAGGATATAATAAACCGTGTGTCTGATTCTATGACAGATCGGGGGCGGCTGCCCCCAGGAGGAATTGCGATTATGCAGAAGGAACAGCAGCAGCTTGCCGCGCTGGTGCGCGGGAAAAAGGTCGCCTTCATCGGCGCAGGTGTCAGCCACAAGACCCTGATTGAGGAGTTTGTGGGGCTGGGGGCCGAGGTGACCCTCTGTGATAAAAAGAAATCGGTGGAGGAGTTTGGCGAATACGCCGACACCATCCGCCGCCTGGGTATCCATCTGAGCCTGGGTGAAAACTACATGGACGGCTTCAAGGGCCAGGATATCATCCTGCGGACCCCCGGCTTTGAATTTTACCAGAAGCCCCTGCAGGACGCCATTGCAGCGGGCACCATGGTGACCAGCGAGGTGGAACTCTTCTTTGATTTCTGCCCCTGCGAGATTGTGGCAGTGACCGGCAGCGACGGCAAGACCACCACCACCACCCTGATCAGCGAATTCTTCAAGGCGGCAGGCCGCCGGGTCCACCTAGGCGGCAACATCGGCGCAGCCCTGCTGCCCATGCTGCCGGACGTTTCGCCCGATGATGTGGCTGTGGTGGAGCTGTCCAGCTTCCAGCTGATCAGCATGCGCAAGAGCCCCAAGGTGGCTGTGGTCACCAATGTGACCCCCAACCACCTGGACCACCACAAGGATATGCAGGAGTACATCGACGCCAAGCGGAACATCCTGATCCATCAGGTGCCGCCCTGCCGCGCCGTGCTGGGCTATGAGAACGACATCACCCGGGCCATGAAGGCCGACTGCAAGGGTGAGCAGGTCTGGTTTACCCGGCTGCGGGAGACCGACAACGGCGCTTTCCTGCGCAGCGACGGGATGCTGTGCATGGCAGAGCACGGTGTTGTGACCCCCTTCCTGGCCCAGAAAGATGTGAAGCTGCGGGGCCTCCACAACATTGAAAACCTGCTGGCAGCTGCAGCTGCCGTCTGGGGCCAGGTACCGGTGGAAGCCATCCAGAAGGTGGGCAGCACCTTCACCGGCGTGGAGCACCGGATCGAGCCGGTCCGGGTGCTGGACGGTGTCACTTACTACAACGATTCCATCGCCACCAGCCCCACCCGCACCATTGCAGGCCTGCGGAGCTTTGATCAGAAGATTATTCTGATTGCCGGCGGCTACGACAAGAAAATCCCCTATGAGCCCCTGGCTCCCGAAATCCTGGCCCATGTAAAGACCCTGGTGCTGATGGGTGCCACCGGCCCCCGCATCGAGAAGGCGGTCCGGGAGGCTGAAGGCTTCGCCGAGAGCGGCCTGGAAATCCTCCACGCCAACTCGATGGAGGAGGCTGTGGCCCTGGCCCGCGGCGCTGCCAAGCCCGGCGACATCGTCAGCCTTTCGCCGGCCAGTGCTTCCTTTGACGTGTACCCCAACTTTGAAGTCCGGGGCCGTCACTTCAAACAGATCGTAAACGGGCTGTGATTGCCCGCGCCAATACCCCGGCAGGGAACAAGCGATTCCGCCGCGCCTGCCGGGGCGTGCCTTGTCTGGGGGCTTTGCTGCTGGAAGAGCGGGCTCTGTTTGGCCGCAGCCAGCCAGGCCGGTTTTATGCGGGCCCCTCCCTGGCATTAGACATCGGTGGAACCGACGCCCTGGCCGCCGGCGGAGCCAACCCGGAGGAGCTGGCCGCATTTCTGAACTTCTGCGGGTGCAGTTCCCTGGTGACCAGCGGCACCATCCCGGCGGGCTGGTACCGGACCGAAGAAATGTCCTGCTTTGTGCTGGAGCCGGGCCAGGCACTTCCAGTGCCCCCGGCAGATGAGGCCCTATGGCAGGCCCTCCGGCTGGAGCAGGACCCCAGGCCGGGCCCTCTGGCAGATTTTCTCTATCCCCATCAGCCGGAGCAGCGGGATGATTTCTATTCGGCCCTGTGCACCAAGCGCAGCCGGGGCCTGGCCCGGGTGTGGGCTCTGATGGACCAGGAGCAGATTGCTGCCACCGTGGGGGCTTATGCCATCTGGGGCGGGGAAGCCTATCTGGCCTGCGGGCAGGCGGCAGAATCTTTGCGGGGCCGGGGGATCGGCGGGCGGCTGATTGCCGCCATGGCCAATGCGCTGGCCGCAGAAGGCCTGCGGGTAAGCCTGCTGTGCAGTCCGGAGCGGGTCCCATTGTATCGACGTCTGGGCTTTGTGCAGGCAGGAGCTTTTGCCCGGTGCCGGCCCAGCGAAACAGGAAAGGAAACCAAAACAACCAATGATGCTTGAACGCTTTTTTGACTATAAGCCCGAGGTCCTGGAGCTGGACCAGAAGGCCATGGAACTCTGTGCGCCCTACTTCCGCCAGGCGGAGGAAGTGCGGGATTTCAACCAGCTGAAAATGCTCCGGGCTTTCGCGGACAACCAGATGTCCTCCACCGATATGCTGGGCACCACCGGCTATGGCTTGTGGGATACCGGCCGGGCCAAACTGGAGCAGATCTTTGCCCAGGTCATGGGCTGTGAGGACGCTCTGGTCCGCAGCCAGTTTATGAGCGGCACCCACACCCTGGCAGTGGCCCTGTTCGGGCTGCTGCGGGCGGGGGATACCCTGCTGGCAGCCACTGGCCGCCCCTATGATACCCTGGAAGGGGTCATCGGCATCGAGGGCAAAGGTCAGGGCACCGGCACCCTCACCGATTACGGCATCCACTATGAGGAAGTGCCCCTGAAGGAAGACCTGACCCCTGACTATGCAGCCATTGCGGCGGCAGCTCCCCGGGCCAAAGTCTGCCACATCCAGCGCAGCCGGGGCTATATGCAGCGGAACGCCTTTGACCTGGAGACCATCCGCAAGGTGGCCGAGGCAGCCCGCAGCACCAACCCCAATATCATTGTCTTTGTGGACAACTGCTACGGCGAGTTCACCCAGATGGAAGAGCCCTGCCAGGTGGGGGCGGACCTGATTGCAGGCAGCTTCATTAAGAACCCCGGCGGCGGCATTGCCCCCACCGGCGGCTATGTTGCAGGCCGGCGGGATCTGGTGGAGCAGTGCGCCTACCGTCTGAATGCCCCCGGTCTGGGCAAAGATCTGGGCTGCACCCTGGATACCCCCCGGGAGATGTACATGGGCTTTTACTATGCCCCCGGCGTGGTCTGTGAGGCCATCAAGACCGCCATTTATGCCCAGTGCCTGCTGGAACTGGTGGGCAAAAAGCCGGTGCCCCGCTACTGCGACAGCCACAATGACATTGTGACCTGTTTCGATGCCGGCACCGCCGACGCCCTGGTGGGCTTCTGCCGGGGCATCCAGGCGGCCAGCCCGGTGGACAGCTACGCCGCCCCGGAACCCTGCCCCGAGCCGGGTTACACCGATGAGGTGATCATGGCCAGCGGCAGCTTCACCCAGGGCAGCACCATTGAGCTGAGCTGCGACGGCCCCATTCGGGCGCCCTACACCTGCTATCTGCAGGGCGGCCTGAACTTTGCCGCCAGCCGGGCCGGTGTGCTGCTGGCCATCCAGAACGCTTATTTTGCTTGAGCTGTCCCGTTGAGATAAGAATACAGCCAAACAGCCCCCGTCTGTCGGACAGAAATGGTCTGGCAAACGGGGGCTGTTCTTAAAAATGGGCTAAGCGCAAGAGGCAGACGTACCGAAGCGCGGTCTGCGGCAGAAACAGCGAGGCGTGCTTGGCACAGCGCTCCCAGTTTCGCAAGGACGCTGTGCAGCCCGTAGAAAAAATGGACTAAGCGCAAGAGGAACACTGCCCTCGCCAGGAATACGATCCCCGGTATCTTGTGAACAGCCTGCACAAAACCGATCCGCTAACCGTCTATCGGGAAGGTCGGGCCATGGGGTCAAGGATGCATCATGCGGAATGAGTACGGAAGATATTCCGGCTTCGGCCTCTCGGTGCAAAAGTGCGACGTGATGAAGGAGTGATCCATCCATGACAAAAATCCTGTTCGTCTGCCATGGCCGGATTTGTCTCAAATCAAAAAACCTAGATAAAACTTTTTTTGCATGATAGGATTCCGTTTTCTAACGGTTTGCCGATGTTTTTGGAGTGCCAACCTTGCTGATGAAAGCCATAAAAATAGGGGATAAGTGGCAGGAATAACTGCAATTTATTTCTGTACAAAATGGACCGATGCCGGACAGATCGGAATGGCCATAGCCCGGCGGACGAGGTGGCAAATGTGGCGGAACTGATGATGAGCAGCAAGGGAGCTTTTATCACCGGTTCCGACTTCCTCGTCGATGGCGGCGCAACCGCTTCTTATTTCTATGGAGCGTTGAAACCTTAGGATTTCGACGTCTTTCGGAAGGCAAGGATTCAGAATAGACCAACAAAAAAGGAGAAATCCATGAAAAGGCTTTCTCCTTTTTGCTTACCCAGTTGCCAGTTCTCAGAGCCGTATGTGCATCGAAGAGAGAACCTTTTTCGAAAGTGATTCGTACGATCTGTCTTGTTTCCTTGAGCATAAAGTCCCCCGGCTTAGCCGGGGATTTTAACTCAAAACATGATTGACAAAACTCATCTGAATTTTTCAGCTTTTTTTAATGCTTTATATATTGATTTTTCACGCCGCTTTCGTTTTCTTTTGCGCATAAATCAGAAATCTGTTTGAATAAGGGGCTCTTAGCGTAATGAGGAATCATAATAATACGAGATAATGCATAAGCACTTGCCCATCTAATTACTGTGCCATCATTTCCCGCGTTTTGCAATAAAGCAGTTATCGCATTTTCAAGTTTGGTTGGAAATTTATTTGCAAGATTCCCTACAATTCTGGAAGCTTCCCGTTTGCAGGAATTATCAGAAGATAAAATATATTTTTCTGCCAAGTCCAGATACTCTGGTTCTAAAGTAAACTCTTTGGAGCGGCTTGCTTCTTCAACGGCTTCGAGCAAAAGTGAAATATTTTTTTCAGGCAAAGATTCACAAGCCTCTGAAATTATTGAAAAATTGACTTCGCGATTGATAATTGCTTTAACAATGGAATTTCTCTTTTCTAAACGTTTTAATGATTTGTTATTCATTATTTCTGTGATAGTCATTCTTGATTTCTCCTAAAAAGTAAAATCATGCATTTTTACACCTGCGGTGGAGAAATGCATTGCGGGCGGCAAGTCCACCGGAGAGGATGAAAGCAAGCCCTGCGTTCCCAAGAAACAGTCTACTTTTTCGTCTCATCATCAAGTCCATAGTGATTTTACCATAAGAGTGCGAATAAATCCATCGTCTGACAATGAAAAAGCCCTAACGGGGTTCCCGCTGCTCAGACAATCTCGTTCAACCGTTTTCCTTCGGTTTGTTGCATCAAAACGCCATGCTGTGTCGCCACCATTCAAAGAACGCTGAAGAAACTGGATGAAGCCGGACCGTTGGAACGGAAAAGAGGCGGGAGTCTCCGCTGACAGTGACCGGTATGTAAAGCTGCCGCCTGACTGAATAATTCATTGAGCAGATGGCTTTCATCTGGAATTTGCGGTGGGAAAGACTGTCTAAATATGGTACAATCAAAGTGTTATAGTAAGGTCCTTTTCAGCACAGCAAGGCGTTTTTCAATAGCGCAGTTACTACGTTGCAGACTATCGTTGTGGGCCTCGGCGGTGCGCTGTGTGTTTGGGGCGGCATCAACCTTCTGGAAGGTTACGTGCAGGATAACCCAGCCAGCAATGCTCGTATGCCATAAAGTAACATCCCAAAATTTGATAGACAGTGGCCCGCTATTCCTATTCACAAAATGTTTTTCAAGCGTTATAATGATATTTTGATTGCAGTTTTTGCGTTGATTTCATTGACTTTGAAATTTGCCCATGTTACAGTAAGATTGTTGAAGTGGGATAAGTCTGTTTGGGCTTTATTCCACTTTTTTGCACGGTGGGGTAAGGCCAAAAGGCTTTATCCCACTTCCTTTTATGTTGTGGAGGTGTCTTTATGAGTGCAAAAACGAAATCTTTATTTGGTTACATTTTCCCTGCAGTGGGTGGATTGTTTGTAACCTATCTTTACAATGTCGTCGATGGCATTTTTGTGGGTCAAGGTATTGGGGCAGCGGCATTAGGCGCTGTTAATATTGGTGTCCCATTTATTACTTTCGTCGTCGCAATCGCGGCAATGTTTCCGATGGGCGGCGCAACGGTTGTCGCTATTCGAATGGGGAGAGTAGATAAAGACGGGGCAAACCGTGCTTTTATGACGGCTTTTTCCCTTACCCTTTTTATATCATTTATTCTTTTAATTATAGGGATAGTGTTTTCGCAGCAGATTGTAGACATAAGCGGCGCAAGGGAATTAAGCAAGGAAATGCGGGAACTGTCAGCAGATTATTTGCTCTACTATTCTGCATTCTCTGTTCCCATGCTTATGAGTACCTGTCTTTCTGTCTTTGTGAGAAACGATGGCTCACCGACTCTTTCCTTTGTCGGAATGTGCATAGGTGCAGTTGCAAACATTTTTTGATTGGCTGTTTATTTTCCCATTTGGTATGGGCGTGATCGGCGCGGCGGTTGCTTCGGGATTAGGACAGATTTTTTCGGTGATGGTTCTACCTTCTCACTTTGCAAGGAAAAATGGAGAACTCCGTATTCAATTATTCAAGATAGATTTTTCGTTGATTAAAAAAATCTGTAAACGCGGCGTGCCAGAAGCGGTTACTCAACTTACAACTCCTGTGACTGCGCTCTGCTATAACCTAATGTTAGCACGCCTGATTGGGGATATTGGAGTATCAACTTTCAGCGTTTTAAGTTTTATCTATTCGCTTGCTAACGCTGTCCTTTGTGGTGTAGCACAGGGATTGCAGCCTCTTTGGGGGCATTGCTATGGAAAACAGAATGCAGAAGAAGTAGGCTGGTATTTTCGTTGCGGCATTATAATCAACAGCATTTGGTCGGTTTTTGTTTATGGAATTTTGTTCGTGTTCGATACGCCTGTCATTCGAATTTTTAATCAGGACACAGAACTTGTGCAGACCGCTTCGGCTGCCTTGCCGTTATTTAGCCTGTCATTTATTCCTATGGCAATCAATTTAATTTATACAGACTATCTTTTTTCTAAAAATCAAGCCAAAATCTGATTATCCCTTGAAAACACTGTATCCACGGGCATTTCAGACAGGTCAAAACCATCTCATTTACTACGATTTTACTAC
>CAJFNF010000042.1 GCA_904394215.1 uncultured Faecalibacterium sp. | reverse complement strand
CCGAACACAGAAGTTAAGCTCACTCGTGCCGAAGATAGTTGGCTGGACACGGCCTGTGAAAATAGGTAGATGCCGGCTTCTCTAAAACCCCCTGAGGATGATTCCTCAGGGGGCTCTTTTTTTGTTTTTTCCCCTTGACAGGATTGTATTAAATGAATATAATGTACTTAGTCAATAAGTACACTAAGCACGGAGGAGGGGCGCAGTGGAAATCATCATCAGTTCCAACACGGGCAAACCGATTTATGAGCAGATCACCTCCCAGATCAAGGCCATGATCATGAGCGGCGAGCTCAAAACCGGCGACCCCATCCCGTCCATGCGGGCGCTGGCCAAGTCCATCCATGTCAGCGTCATCACGGTCCAGAAGGCCTACGAGGACCTGCAGAGGGATGGCTTCATCGAGACAACGGTGGGGCGGGGAAGCTTTGTGTCGGCCCGGAACAAGGACTTTTATCAGGAGGAACAGCAGCGGCAGGCTGAAGAGCACCTGCAGGCTGCTGCCGACATTGCCCGGTCCAGCGGCATCCCGCTGGAAACGCTGGTCAATGTCCTGACACTGTTTTATCAGGAGGACGATTGATATGGCTGCAATCTTAGAGGTCAAGAACCTGACCAAACATTACGACGGCTTTACCCTGGACCATGTCTCCTTCCAGGTGCCGGGAGGCTGCATCATGGGCCTCGTCGGCGAGAACGGAGCCGGCAAAAGCACCACCATCAAGGCGATCCTGGATTTGGTCCATAAGGACGAGGGGAACGTTACTTTCTGGGGCCGGGAATTGTCTGATTCCTCTGACCTGAAAGAAGATATCGGGGTGGTGTTTGACGGCATCAGTTTTTATGAGACCCTGACCCCCGTCCAGGTGGGAAGGATCCTGGGGGCGGCCTACCGGCGCTGGGACGACAGACTTTACAAACAGTATCTGGAACGATTTTCTATACCCAAAGAAAAGGAGATCAAGGGACTTTCCAAGGGCATGAAGGCCAAACTCTCCATTGCGGCAGCCCTGAGCCACAGGCCCAAATTCCTGATCATGGACGAGGCCACCAGCGGCCTGGACCCGGTGATGCGGGATGATATGCTGGACGTGTTCCTGGAGTTTGTCCAGGACGAGGAGCACAGCATTTTGATGTCCTCCCACATCACCACCGACCTGGAAAAGGTGGCGGATTACATCACCTTCATCCACCAGGGAAAGCTGCTGTTTTGCAAGTCGAAAGACGAGCTGCGGTATCAGTACGGGATTGTGCGCTGCGGCGCAGCCGTCTTTGAACAGATGGACAAATCTCAGGTGCTGGCTTGGCGGAAAGAGGACTATCAGTGGGATGTGCTGGTGCCCGATAAGGAAAAAGCCCGCCGCCTGTACAAAAACGCTGTGGTGGACGACGCCACCATCGACGACATCCTGCTTCTGTATGTGAAAGGGGAGCGGTCCAAATGAAAAGCCTGGTGCTGAAAGACCTGTACAACATCGGCCACAACGCCAAATCTCTGGTGTTTATGTTGATAGTGCTGACGGTGGCCATTGTGCCCACCTCAGGGGTGGGGGGATATCTGGTGATGTGCACGATTCTGTGCAGCATGATGACCATCACCACCTTTACCTTTGACGATATGGCGGGCTGGACCCCTTATGCCCTGGTGATGCCCGTGACACGGAAAGCGGTTGTGCTGGCCAAATATGTGGTGCTGGCGGTGTTCTCCACCGCAGGCGTGGCGTTTGGCCTGGTGACCGGAGGCATCATGGGGGCTGTGATGGGGGCGTACACCTCCGGTGTGAGCGCTATCGCTGAGCTGGCTGTCACAGCCCTGGTGGGCTGGGCGGTGTCCTTTGGAACCGGCAGCATGGCCATCCCCCTGGTGTTCCGGTTCGGGGCAGAGCGGGCTCGCATCCTGCTGATCCTCTCCTACCTGATCCCCGGCGCCCTCTTTGCCGCTGTGTATGGGCTGATGGAGATGACCGGCCTTTCCCTCAGCCATGGCATGCTGACGGCGCTGCTCTGCGCTTCGCCTCTGGCGGCCCTGGCATGGGGCGGGGTGATGTACCAGATCGCCTGCGGCATCTTCGCCCGCAAGGAATATTAAAGAACATCAGAAAGGCCCCTGCCTCTCCCGAAAGGAGGAAGCAGGGGCCTTTTTATGGTTTGGTTTTGATGGAGATTAGTTGTCGTCCATCTTCCGCAGGCCGATGACCTGGGAGACGGGCAGGGAAAAGCAGATGGCACCGGCCTTGGTGCCTGCGCCGGTGGTCTTGTTGATGGCGGTCATGATGGCGGCTTTTTGCTGGGCAGAGGCCACAATATACAGGATGTCCTTTTCTTCGGCCAGGGACACCCCGAAGAATTTTTCAGCCTGCCTGGTGCCGGTGCCCCGGGCGTGGAGCACCGTGCCGCCGACGGCGCCGGCGGTGCGGGCGGCGTCCATCACCGCATCCGAATAGCCCTCGTTGAGGACAGCGATGATCAGTTCATGCTCAAAGTGCATGTCGGGTGCGCCCCCGGCGGGGGTCTTGTTGCCGGTAAGATATGCCAAGGTTCTCCCTCCTCCTACGCTTTTGATGGGCACCGTCAGCATGATGCCGTTGCCCGGGATATCCATAAACAGTTTCCGTTTGGCGGCCCGGATCAGCTGATGGGTGCGCTCCCCGTCCGCCACCGTGGACAGGATGGCTTTCTCGGTGCTGGACAGGCCATAGACCGACAGATGCTCGCTGGTGGCGGTACCTTTTCCCAGCATGATCAGGCCCATGTTCAGCTCCAGGCTTTGAAACAGGGAGGACAGTTCCTGAATCTGGTCCCGGTCGGTAATGGTGATGACATAGTTCAGTTCCATTCAGGCCATCTCCTCCCACAGTTCAATGATTTCGTCTTCTCCATAGGCCGGCAGCGGCTGGGCGGCAGGAGCCACCGAGCGGCGGAGCTTGACCACATAGATGGCCCCCATCACCTGGACGGTGATCAGAGGCATCAGGGCCACCAGCGCCACCAGGCCGAAGGCGTCGGTCATGATGTTGCCCCCCAGGGCATTGCAGGCCCCCATGGCAAAGGGGAGCATAAAGGTGGCGGTCATGGGCCCCGAGGCCACACCGCCTGAGTCAAAAGCGATGGCGGTGAAGATGGGGGGCACCACAAAGGTCAGGGCCAGGGCCAGCAGATAGCCGGGCACCAGAATCCACAGGATGGGCAGGCCGGTGAGAACCCGGATCATGGCCAGGCCGTTGGCGGTGGCCACCGCAATGCAGAGGCTCAGGCCCATGGCCCGGGCCGAGATGGCGCCGCTGGTGAGGTCTTCCACCTGTTTGTTCAGCACATGGACGGCGGGCTCGGCGTTGATGATGAACCAGCCCATCAGCACCGCCAGGGGCACCAGCAGCAGGCCCATGCCCTGGGATACCAGGGCGCCGCCCAGGACATAGCCCAGGGAGGAAAAGCCCACGTTGACGCCGGTGAGGAACAGCACCAGGCCCACATAGGTGTAGATGATGCCCACCATAATCCGGGCCAGCTGCAGTTTGGGCAGCCGGAGGGCTGCAAACTGGAACAGCAGGAAGAATACAAAGATGGGGGCCAGGGCCGAGGCCACTTCCAGCATATATTCGGGGAGGGCTTCCAGATAGCCCCAGCCCAGGCTCACCGAGTCCTCAAAGGACTGGATCACCATGGTGGAAGAGCCGGTGCTGTTGGGGTAGAGGAACCCCAGCAGCAGTACTGCCAGAATGGGCCCGATGGAACACAGGGCCACCAGGCCGAAGCTGTCGTCCTTGGCCTTTTCGTCGCTGCGGATGGAGGCCACGCCTACGCCCAGCGCCATCACAAAGGGGACGGTCATGGGGCCGGTGGTGACGCCGCCGGAATCGAAGGACACCGACAGAAAGCCAGGGTCGGAAAAGGCGGTCAGCAGGAACACCGCCCCATAGAAGGCCAGCAGAAGCCAGCGGAGGGGGATGCCCAGCAGGATGCGGACCATGCTGACGGCGAGGAACAGCCCCACCCCCACCGACACGGTGAGGATCAGGGCGCCCCGGTCGATGCCGGGAACGTTGGTGGCCAGCACCTGCAAATCGGGCTCGGCCACCGTGATGACCACGCCTATCACAAAGCTGAGGGCCAGGATCAGCCAGAGCTTTCGGGATTTGGTCAGGCGGGCGCCGATCAGGTTGCCGATCTGGCTCATGGACTGCTCCGACCCCAGGGTGAACAGGGCCATGCCTGCAATGATCATGGCAGTGCCCACCAGGAAGGCCAGCATCAGCCCTGAGCCCACCGGCACCAGAAAGAAACACAGGACGCTGACAATCAGGGCGATGGGCAGCACCGAGTCCAGGGCTTCTTTCAGTTTGGCGTTGCGTTGTTTTTTGCGGCTCAAATCGTTTCTCCTTTCCTGAAACAGTCGGGCGAGGGGTCTATTCCTAAAAAGTATACCATATCCGGAGGGCCTGAGGCAATAGCATGAAAGATTTGCCTTGCGCATAGAATGAAACCGGGACGGGCAAAAAAAGTCCGCCCCGGGGTGAAATTTGCCCCTTGACACCGGCTGCGGGGTGTGGTAAAATCATCGAGTAAAGAAAGCAGCTACGGCCATGCCGCGCTCGCCTTGCGGGTCTCCAACCGGATCCCGGGCTATACCGGAAATCAGTCCGATTTGTTTTGGGCTGTGTTTTTGTGTGAAATTTAGCGCGGCTGTCCAAGCAATTGGATGGCCGCGTTTTCTATGTTGACTTGATGGATTATTGTTTGGAGGTGTATCGACAATCGCTACCACTGGAAAATCGAAGGAACTGGAGATCAACGGTCAGATCCGTGATCGCGAAGTTCGCCTGATCGGAGCAGACGGCGCACAGATGGGCGTCGTGAATATCCAGGCGGCCATGCGTGCCGCAGAGGAAGCCGGGCTGGATCTGGTCAAGATTGCGCCCCAGGCCAAGCCCCCTGTGTGCAAGCTGCTGGACTACGGCAAATACCGCTTTGAACAGCAGAAGAAGGAGAAGGAAGCCAAGAAGAACCAGAAAGTGGTCGAGGTCAAGGAGACCCGCCTTTCGCTCAATATTGACACCAACGACTTCAATACCAAGGTGACCCAGGCCGCCAAGTTCCTGGCTGCCGGCCACAAGGTGAAGGCCTCGATTCGTTTCCGTGGCCGCGAAATGGCGCACAGTGCTCTGGGCGCAGACGTGCTCAAACGCTTCGCCGCTGCACTGCCGCAGGCGTCGATGGACAAACCGCCGGTCCTGGAAGGGCGCACCATGTCCATTCTGTTGACCCCAAAACCCAATAAGGACTGATTTTTAGGAGGATACCGAAAATGGCTAAGATGAAACTGAAGACCCATTCCGGCGCCAAAAAGCGCTTTAAGCTCACCAAGAATGGCAAGATCAAGCGCGGCCACGCCTTCCGCAGCCATATCCTGACCAAGAAGACCACCAAGCTCACCCGCGGCTATCGTCAGCCCTGCTACGTCGACGGCACCAACGCTGCTACCCTGAAGCGGATGCTGCCTTACGGCTGATTTGCCCCGTCTGTGTGTGACAGGATCGAGATTTTATCGTTAAAAGGAGATAGAAAAAATGGCACGTATTAAAGGCGCTACGATGGCAGCAGGTCATGAAGAGCGGCAACTACGCTCTGGCCGGCCGCCGCATGAAGAAGCGTCAGTTCCGCAACCTGTGGATCTGCCGCATCAACAACGCTGTTCGTCCTCTGGGCATGAACTACTCCACCTTCATGGCTGGCCTGAAGAAGGCTGGCGTCGAGCTGAACCGCAAGATGCTCAGCGAGATGGCCATCAATGATCCGGGCAGCTTCGCCGCTCTGGTCGAGAGCGTCAAGAACGCCTGATTAAAGCTTATCCAGACGCCCGCGCGTATACGCGGGCGTCGATTTTGTATGTGTTGGAATGCAAGGCCCTGAACGCCTGGCAGGCAGACAGAACAGGGCCAAGGCCCTGCCGCGGCACAGATTGCCCGGCGGGTCGGCCCTGTTTTTGTTTTTGAGGAGAATCACCATGGACGAGACCATCACCAGCCGGGACAACGCCAGGATCAAATATGCCTGCCGTCTGTCCGCCAGCGGGGCGTTCCGCCGCAGCGAAGGGCGCTTTTTCGCCGAAGGGCGCAAGCTCTGCCCCGAGCTGGCCAAGGGCGCAGCCCTGGAGACATTGTTCTACACCGCCGCAGCGGCCGAAAAATGCCCCGAGCTGGCCGCCCTGCCGGGGGAACACTTCCTGGTGGAGGACCATGTGGCGGACAAGCTGGCCGGGGTCCCTGCCCATCAGGGGGTGTTCGGGGTGTTCCGCACCCCGGTCCACACCCTGGATGAAGTCAAAACAGGGGGCCGGTACCTGGCCCTGGAGTGCGTCCAGGACCCCGGCAATGTGGGGACCCTGATGCGCAGCGCGGCGGCCTTTGGCTTTGACGGGCTGATTCTGTCCGAGGGCTGCGCCTCCCCCTATGCCCCCAAGACCCTGCGGGCCTCCATGGGGGCGGCGGTGCGGATGCCGGTGATCGAGGCGGGGGAGATGCCCCCGGTGATTGCCCGGCTCCGGGCCAAAGGGATTGAATGCCTGGCGGCGGCCCTCTACCACTCCCAGCCCCTGGGCGAAGGCCAGACTGCAGGCCCCGGCGGGGTCTGCGTGGTGATCGGCAGCGAGGGCCAGGGTCTCACCCAGGCCACCATCGACGCCTGCGACCGGACGGTCCGGATCCCCATGACCGACCGGGTGGAGAGCCTCAATGCAGGCATTGCAGGCAGTATCCTGCTGTGGCATTTCCGGGGGGCGGGCCTGTGAGCCCCCTGGACGAGGGGGACCAGCTGTCCATGATGCCCCCCGAAGAAAAGCCGGACCCGCTGCTGTGCTGGCTGTGGCTGGCCCATGTGCTGGGCCCCGCCAGCCCCCACGCCGAGCAGCTGGTGGACTGGTGCGACGACCCGGTCCGGATCTGGGAGGAGCGGGACACCCTGGCCTTCCGGGGAGCGGCGGGGCCGGCGGCCGCCCACCGGGCCCAGAACCCAAACTGCACCCCCTGGTCCTTCCGGCCGCTGGCGGCCCAGTGCCAGCGGATGGGGGTCCGGATCCTGACTTATGATGATTCGGACTATCCCTTGTCCCTGACCCGGATCCCCGACCTGCCCCTGGTGCTGTACTGCACCGGCAGTCCCTCCTGGCTGAATGCGCCGGGCCGGGTGGGGATGGTGGGCAGCCGCCGCCCCGACAACTACGGCCGCCAGGCGGCGGCCTCCATCGGGCAGAGCCTGGCCCGCAGCGGGGCGGTGATTGTCAGCGGCCTGGCCGACGGGCTGGACAGCGAAAGCCACCGGGCTGCGGTGGAGTCCAATGCCCCCACCATCGGCGTGCAGGGTGTGCCCATTGACAGGACCTTCCCTGCCTCCAACCGGACGCTGCGGCAGAAAATGGAGGAGAACGGATGCGTGATCTCGGAGTATGCCCCCGGGGAAGAGTATTCCACCAAGGCCAGCTTCCTGCAGCGGAACAGGCTGATTGCAGGGCTGTCCCAGGTGCTGGTGGTATTGGAGGCCAGGGAAAAGAGCGGCACCATGTCCACCGTGGCCCACGCCGAGAGGTATCAGCGGCCGGTGTATGCGGTGCCGGGGGACATCAACCGGGACAACGCCAGCGGCACCAACCGGCTGATCCAGTCCGGCCGGGCCCGGATGCTGCTGGGGGCGGAAGATCTGCTGGAGCCCCTGGGGCTCACCGGCGCCCCGGAAGCCTCTGCCGCCCCTGCCGTCCAGGGCCCTGCCCTGTCTGCCAAAGAGCGGCGGGTGCTGGCCTGCATGAAGCGGGAGCCCATGAGCGTGGAGGAACTGGCCTCCGGCTGCGGCATCCCGGCAGGGGCGCTGTCGGCGGTGCTGATGGGGCTGGTATTGTCCGGCTATGTCAAGCAGCTGCCGGGGCAGCGGTACTGCCTGCTGTAACGAAGAAGATTTGCGGCGGATTCCCGGGGAAGTGTTCCGCGGGAACAACCGATTGAAATAGATTTTGAGCCATCTGGATATAGTATGGCAAGAACGCCCCTGATCCCCGTGATCCAAAACAAGGGGCAGATCGAGGTAAAAAACCATGGCGAAACTGGTTATTGTGGAATCGCCGGCCAAGGCGAAAACCATCGGCAAATATCTGGGCAAGGACTATGAGGTGACGGCCAGCATGGGCCACATCCGGGACCTGCCCACCTCCCAGCTGGGGATTGATGTGGAACACGGCTATACGCCCCAGTACATCAACATCAAGGGCAAGGAGAAACTGATCCGGGAACTGAAGAGCAAGGCAAAAAAGGCGGACGGCGTCCTGCTGGCCACCGACCCGGACCGGGAAGGCGAGGCCATCAGCTGGCACCTGGCCAACCTGCTGGGCATCGACCCCAAGGAGCCCAACCGGGTCACCTTTGACGAGATCACCAAGAAGGGGGTCAAGGAGGGCATGTCCCATCCCCGCCCCATCGACGAGGATCTGTTCAACGCCCAGCAGGCCCGGCGGGTGCTGGACCGCCTGGTGGGCTACAAACTGAGCCCCTTCCTGTGGCGGAAAATCCGCCGGGGCCTGTCGGCAGGCCGCGTCCAGAGCGTGGCGGTGCGGCTGATCGACGACCGGGAAAAGGAGATCGAGGCCTTCGTCCCCGAGGAATACTGGAACGTGGACGCCACCCTGTCGGCCAGCGGCAAAAAGTTCACCGCCCGGCTGTCCTCTGACGCATCGGGCAAAAAGCTGCTGCCCCGGAACGAGGCAGAGGCCCGGGCCATTGAGCAGGGCCTGCAGGGGGCCGTCTATACGGTGGGCGAACTGAAGCGGGGCAAGCGCACCAAGCAGCCCACCCCCGCCTTCATCACCAGTACCCTGCAGCAGGAGGCATCCCGGCGGCTGGGCTTCACCGCCACCCGCACCATGCGGGCCGCCCAGACCTTGTACGAAGGCGTGGACATCGCAGGCCACGGCACCGTGGGTCTGATCACCTATATGCGTACCGACAGCCTGCGGATTTCGGACGAGGCTGTGGCCGCCGCCAAGGAATATATTGCAGGGGCTTACGGGGAACAGTATATCTGCCCCTACAAGCGCACCTGGAAGACCCGCAGCGCCACTGCGGCCCAGGACGCCCACGAAGCCATCCGGCCCTCCATGCCCTCCCTGACCCCCGACGAGGTGGACAAGAGCATCACGGGGGACACTGCCAAGCTGTACCGGATGATCTGGAGCCGCTTTATGGCCAGCCAGATGGCCGACTGCCAGATGGATACCGTCTCGGTCACCGTCTATGCGGGGGACTACCGGTTCAAGGCCAGCGGTTTCACCGTCACCTTCGACGGCTTCACCGCCCTGTACGAGGAAGCGGTGGAGGACAAGGAGAAAAAGGAGACCGCCCTGCCTCCCCTGGAACAGGGCCAGGAACTGAACCTGGTCCAGCTCAAGAGCGAGCAGAAGTTCACCCAGCCCCCCGCCCGGTACACCGAGGCTTCCCTGATCAAGGCCCTGGAGGAAAACGGCATCGGCCGTCCCTCCACCTATGCCCCCATCATCACCACCATCATCGACCGCGGCTATGTGGAGCGGGATCAGAAAAAGCTGAAGCCCACCCCCCTGGGCCGGACGGTGGACAGCTTGATGCTGGAACAGTTCCCCCGGATTGTGGACGTGGACTTCTCGGCCCAGATGGAGAAGAACCTGGATAAAATCGAGAGCGGCAAGGCCGACTGGCGCCAGACGGTGGATGAGTTCTACAAGGGTTTTGACGCCAGCCTCCAGGCCGCCGAAAAGAACATGGAGGGCAAAAAGATCAAGGTCCCCGACGAGCCTTCCAGCGAGGTGTGCCCCCTGTGCGGCAAGCCCATGGTCATCAAGGTGGGCAAGTATGGCAAGTTCCTGGCCTGCAGCGGGTTCCCCGAGTGCCGCGGCACCAAGCGGCTGGTGAAGGACACCGGCGGCATCTGCCCCAAGTGCGGCAAGGGCCGCATGCTGGAGCGCAAGAGCGCCCGGGGCCGGATCTACTACGGCTGTGAGCGGTACCCCGACTGCGACTTTATGACCTGGGATGTGCCGGTGCCCACCAAGTGCGAGAAGTGCGGCGCCACCCTGTTCCGCCACGGCTCCAAGCTGTACTGTGCAAAAGAGGGCTGCGGCTTTGAGATGCCGGTGCCCAAAGGGAATGGAAACGGATAAGGAAAACATGAACAACACACTGCATGCAACCGTTCTGGGGGCAGGCCTCGCGGGATGCGAGGCGGCCCTCTGGCTGGCCGGCCAGGGGGTGGAGGTCACCCTCTGGGAACAGAAACCGGCCCACTTTTCCCCGGCCCACAAGAGCGCCGGTTTTGCCGAGCTGATCTGCTCCAACAGCCTCAAGGCCGACCGGCTGGACTCGGCCTCCGGCCTGCTGAAAGAGGAAATGCGCCGGATGGGCAGCAGCCTGCTGCCGGTGGCTGAATCGGTGCGGGTGGCGGCCGGCGGCGCCCTGGCGGTGGACCGGGACGCCTTCAGCGCCGCGGTTACCCGGCTGGTGGAGGAAAACCCCCATATCACCGTCCGGCGGGAGGAAGTTACCTCCATCGATGAGAGCCAGCCGGTGCTGGTGGCCACCGGCCCCCTCACCGAAGGGGCCCTGGCCGAGGAAATCGCCCGGCTCACCGGGGACAGCCGCCTCCACTTCTATGACGCGGTGGCCCCCATTGTCACCGCCGAGAGCCTGGACTATGACAAGGTGTTTGCGGCTTCCCGGTATGGCCGGGGGGAGGCAGATTACCTGAACTGCCCCTTCAACAAGGCAGAGTATGAAGCCTTCCACGCAGCCCTGGTGGGGGCCCAGCGGGCCCCCCTCCACGACTTCGACCAGGATGCCAAGGCAGCCCCTGACCCCGACGCCGTGGGCAAGAAGGCCGACACCGTCACCGTCTACGAGGGCTGCATGCCCATCGAGATCATGGCCGCCCGGGGGGCGGATACCATGCGGTACGGACCCCTGCGGCCGGTGGGCCTCACCGATCCCCGCACCGGCCACCGCCCCTGGGCCAACGTCCAGCTGCGGGCCGAAAACCGGGAGCGGACGCTTTACAACATTGTGGGCTTCCAGACCAACCTGAAGTGGGGGGAGCAGAAGCGGGTCTTCTCGATGATCCCCGGCCTGGAACACGCCGAGTTTGTCCGCTACGGCGTCATGCACCGCAACACCTTCCTGGATGCGCCCCGGGTGCTCACCGGGGGGCTGTACCTGAAGGAGCACCCCAACGTCTTCTTTGCCGGCCAGATCACCGGCTTTGAGGGATATATGGAGAGCGCTGCCTCCGGCCTGCTGGCCGCCCGCAGCCTCTATGCCCGCCTCACCGGCGGCAGCTACACCCCGCCTCCCCGCGACACCATGTGCGGGGCGCTGATGGGGTATCTCACCACCGAGAACAAACATTTCCAGCCCATGGGGGCCAATATGGGCATCCTCCCGCCGCTGGAAGACCGTCCCCGCGACAAGCGCCTGCGGTATATGGCCCAGGCCCAGCGGGCTGTGGCCAGCTTCCAGAGCTGGCTGGAGGGCGGCTGCTGAGGCTGCCCCGAGCGGATGCCTTGCACAAGGCAGAAAGGACAAGCACTATGAAAATCATTCTGGATCTGATGGGCGGCGACAACGCCCCCCTGGCACCTCTGGACGGGGCAGCCCAGGCTGTCAAGGAATACGGCGTGGAGATCATCGGCCTGGGCGACGAGGCCCTGATCCGCAAGACCGCCACCGAAAACAACATCTCCCTGGAGGGCATCCAGCTGGTCAACTGCACCGAGAACATTGAGATGTGCGACGAGCCGGCCCGGGCTGTCCGCCAGAAAAAGGACTCCTCCATTGTGGTGGGCCTGAACATGCTGAAGGAAGGCAAGGGCGACGCCTTTGTGTCGGCCGGCAGCACCGGCGCCCTCCATGTGGGCACCAGCCTCATCGTCCGGGCCCTGCGGGGCATCAAGCGGCCTGCCCTGGCCACCATGATTCCCGGCCAGAAAAAGGCCTACCTGCTGCTGGACTGCGGTGCCAACGTGGAGTGCCGGGCCGATATGCTGATCGCCTTTGCCGTCATGGGCACCTGCTATATGCAGCGGGTGGAAGGCCGCAAGGACCCGTCGGTGGCCCTGGTGAACAACGGCGCCGAGGAGTCCAAGGGCACCCCGCTGCTGCGTGAAGTCCACCAGATGCTCAAGACGACCCCCGGCATCCGCTTTGTGGGCAATGTGGAGCCCCGCGACGTGCCCTCGGGCAACGTGGATGTGGTGGTCTGCGACGGCTTCACCGGCAACGTCATCCTCAAGCTCACCGAGGGCGTGGCCAAGATGCTGATGGGCATGGTGAAGAATATGTTCCTGTCCGGCCTGGGCGGCAAGATTGCCTATCTGCTGGTCCGCGGCCAGATCGGCGGCCTGAAAAAGCAGATGGACAGCGAGGAGTACGGCGGCGCACCCTTCCTGGGCGCCCGCCAGCCGGTGATCAAGGCCCACGGCTCCTCCAAGGCCAAGGGCATCAAGAATGCCATCCGTCAGGCCAAGATCTGCGTGGAAGAGGACCTGTGCGGCACCATGCAGTCTGCCCTGGATGACGTGGCCGCCGCCAACGCCGCCCAGGAACAGCAGAATGCAGAAAACTGAGAAAAGGAGGGTGCATCCCATGGCACATCCGCTTGAAACAATGATCGGGTACACCTTCAAGAACCCCGGCCTGCTCACCACGGCACTGACCCATACCAGCTACGCCAACGAGAGCCGGGTGCCGGTGGCCCACAACGAACGGCTGGAGTTTCTGGGGGACAGCGTCCTGCAGATCGTGTCGGCCGACTACCTGTTCCACGCCTATGCAGACCGCCCCGAGGGCGATCTGACCCGGATCCGTTCCAGCCTGGTCAGCGAGGGGGCTCTGTTCCAGTTCGCCCAGGAGATCCATCTGGGAGAGTACCTGCGGCTGGGCAAGGGCGAGGAGCGCTGCGGGGGCCGGGAACGGCCCAGCGTGGTGTCCGATGCCTTTGAGGCCCTGATCGCCGCCCTCTATCTGGACGGCGGCATGGAGGTGGCAAAGAATTTCATCCTGCCCTTCATCACCGAGGGCAAGCACGCAGAGGCCGACTACAAGACCCGGCTGCAGGAGATTGTCCAGCAGAACCCGGAGGAGCGGCTGAGCTACGTGGTGGAAAAGGAGACCGGGCCCGACCACGACAAACACTTTGTGGTGGCGGTGCGGTTCAACTCGGACTGCGTGGCCCGGGGCGAAGGCAAGAGCAAAAAGGCTGCCGAGCAGCACGCAGCGCGGGAAGCGCTCAAGCTGCTGGGGGTCCTCGGAGATCAATAACAGATGGTACTAAAACAGCTGGAGATCCAGGGCTTCAAGAGCTTTCCCGATAAAGTGAAGATCACCTTCGATGAAGGGGTCACCGGGATTGTGGGGCCCAACGGCTCAGGCAAAAGCAACCTGTCCGACGCCATCCGGTGGGTGCTGGGGGAAACCAGCAGCCGCCAGCTGCGCAGCGCCGGCAAGATGGAAGACGTGATCTTCGGCGGCACCAGGCGCCGGGGGGCCATGGGCTTCGCTTCGGTGCGGCTGACCCTGGACAACCGGGACCATGCCCTGGACCTGGAAGCGGAAGAAGTGGTGATCGGCCGGCGGTACTACCGCTCGGGGGACAGCGAATACACCATCAACGGCCAGGTCTGCCGGCTGAAGGATGTCTACGAGCTGCTGCTGGACACCGGCATCGGCCGGGACGGCTATTCCATCATCGGCCAGGGGCAGATTGCGGGGATTGTGGCGGCCAAGGGCAGCGAACGGCGGGAAATCTTTGAGGATGCCTGCGGCATCGCCAAATACCGCTACCGGAAAAACGAGGCTGAGCATCGCCTCGCCGCCGCCGAGGCCAACCTGGAACGGCTGCGGGACATTCTGGCAGAGCTGGAAAGCCGGGTGGGCCCCCTGGCCAAAGAGGCGGAAAAGGCCAGGGCCTATCTGGAACTGGCTGACCGGCGCAAGAGCCTGGAAGTCACCCTGTGGGTGGAGAACATCCGGGCGGCCCGCTCGGCCCTGCAGCAGCTGCAGCGGGACTACGAGACCGCCCAGGCCGCCTATGAAACGTGCGACCGGAAGGATAAGGCTTCCCAGCGGGAGGCTGAGGAGATCCGTATGCAGGCACAGCATCTCACGGTGGAGATCGAGCGCCTGAATGGGGATATCCGCAGTATCACCGAACAGATCAGCGGCAGCGACAGCCGGATTGCGGTGCTGGAAAACGACCGGCTCCATGCCAGCCAGAGCGCCGACACCCTGCGCCAGGAGCTGGCCCAGGGCCAGACCGACCAGGAGGCGGCCGCCGCCCAGCTGGCCCAGCAGAAGGAGGCCGCTGACCGGCTGGAGCAGGAAGCTGCAGCCCTGGAAGCGGAGATGGAGCAGCTGAGCGGACAGCTCAGCGCCCTCCAGAGCCGCACCGATGCGGCCAGCGCCCGGCAGGGAGAACTGCGGGGCCGTCTGGCCGATGTCACCGGCCGGGAGACCTCGGCCCGGGTGGAGGAAGCGGCGGCCCGTGCCGCCGCTGAGTCGGCCCAAAACCGCCTGCCCGAAGCGCAGGCGGGGGCCGAACGGGAACAGGCCCGTCTGGCCGAGCTGGAAGAAAACCTGGCCGACACCGACAAATACCTGGAGATGCTGGCCGCCAATGAAAAGCAGCTGGCCAATGTCCGGGCCGGCCTGACCCTCAAGCTGAACAGCCGCCGGAAGGCCCAGGCCGCTGCCGAGGAGGCCGAGCGGGACTGCACCCGCAGCCGGGACGCCGCAGTCCAGCGGCTGGCGGTGCTGAAAGAGCTGGAAAAGAACATGGAAGGCTACCAGCACTCGGTGCGGTCTGTGATGCAGGCCGCCGCCGGCGGGCGGCTGCAGGGGGTCATCGGCCCGGTGTCCTCCATCCTGACGGTGGAGGCCGGGTGCGAGCTGGCGGTGGAAACCGCCTTGGGCGCCGCCATGCAGAACATTGTGGTGGAAAACGAGGCCGCCGCCAAGGCGGGCATTGCCCTGCTGCGGCGGGAAAATGCAGGCCGCGCCACCTTCCTGCCGCTGGACACCGTCCAGCCGGGGGTGTTCCGGGGCGAGCTGCCCCTGTCGGCCCGGCTGGCCAGCAGCCTGGTTCGGGCGGACAGCCGTTACAAAAACATTGTCTCTAACCTGCTGGGCCGGATCGTGGTGGTGGAGGACATCAACGCGGCAGGCAAAGTGGCCCGCGCCCTCCAGTATCGCAACCGGGTGGTGACCATGGACGGCCAGGTGGTGAATGCCGGCGGCAGCTTTACCGGCGGCAGCACCCAGCGCTCGGCAGGGCTGTTCACCCGGCGGCAGGAGATGCAGGAGCTGCAGGAAAAAATCGCCCGGCTGGACCAGGACTGCACCGCAGCCCGGCAAAAGACCGCCCAGTGCAAAAGCCAGGCCGAGGCGGTGGCCGCCGACCTGACCGCCGCCGAAAGCGAGGAGCGGACGGCGGCAGAGGACCGGGTCCGGGCCGAGGCGGAGCGCAAGCGGCTGGAACTGGCAGTGGACCAGGCCCGTCAGCAGGCTGCCCAGCGGGCCAAAGAGGCCCGGGCCCTGGAAGCGGAATCCGCTGCCCAGACCCGGGCGGCAGACAAGGCCGCCGCCCTCCGCCGGTCTCTGGCAGAGGAGGCGGAGAAGCTGACCAAAGAGCTGGCCGGCCTGACCCAGGGCGGGGACGACTTTGCCGCCCAGCAGACCCGGCTGTCCGAGGCCCTGGCCCAGAAACAGCTGGACCAGCTGGCCCGGCAGAAGGACGCCGAACTGTGCCGCAGCCGGATTGCGGACTGGGAACAGCGGCTGGCCGATGCCGGCGCCCATCAGGAGGCCATCCAGGAAAACATCCGGGACCTGGAAGCCAAAGATCAGGAGATCCAGCAGGCCATCCAGAAGGTCCGGGATGAGACCGAGCAGGGCCGGGCCGCCATCAAGGACAAGGAGGCCGCCATCCGGCAGGCCGCCGAGGCCCGGATGGAAAAACAGGCCGCCGAGACCAAGGCCCAGGCGGCGGCCCGGGCGGCCGCCGAAGAGCGGGAGGAAGCAGGCCGGGAAATGGCCCGCCTGTCCGAGCGCAAGAGCGCCGCGGAAGGGGAGTATGACCAGCTGGCGGCCAAGCTCTGGGATGAGTACCAGCTGACCCCCACCGATGCGGCCCGCTGCTGCATCGAGTACACCACCATGACCGCCCTGCGGGCCCAGGTGGCAGAGGTCCGGGGCAAGATCCGGGCCCTGGGCAGCGTCAACGTGGGGGCGGTGGAAGAATACGAGGAAGTCCGCACCCGGTATGAAACCCTGAAAACCCAGGTGGAGGATGTGGAGGAAAGCCGCAGCCGCCTGATCCGGATGATCGGGGAACTGAACAGCCAGATGCGGGATATCTTCGGCCGGAACTTTGCGGCCATCAACGAGAACTTCGGCCGGGTCTTTGCCCAGCTGTTCGGCGGCGGGGAGGCATCTCTGGTGCTGGAAGATCCCCAGGATCTGCTGGGCAGCGGCATTGACATCCGGGTCAGCCCCCCGGGCAAGGTGATCCGGAACCTGGAAGCCCTCTCGGGCGGGGAACGGGCCCTGGTGGCCATCAGCATCTATTTCGCGATCCTGGCGGTGAACCCCTCGCCCTTCTGCATCCTGGACGAGATCGAGGCCGCCCTGGACGACGCCAATGTGGTGCGGTTCGCCCAGTACCTGCGGGGGATTAGCGGCCGGACCCAGTTCATCGTCATCACCCACCGCCGGGGCACCATGGAGGCCGCCGATGTCCTCTACGGCGTCACCATGCAGGAGGACGGCGTGTCCAAGCTGCTCCGGCTGGATCTGGACCAGGTGGACGCCACCCTCGTTTCATAACGATACAACCAGACAGACTTACATCAGACAGGAGGATTCCCCCTATGGGTTTGTTCGGAAGAAAAAATAAAGACAAAGAAAAAACCAAGGAAAAGATGGATGCCGGCCTCAAAAAGACCCGCACCGGCTTTTGGGGCACCATCATCCAGACCCTGACCGGCGCAGAGATCACCGACGACCTCTACGACGATCTGGAAGAGCAGCTGATCCTGGCAGACGTGGGGGCCGAAGTGGCCCTGCACCTGGTGGAGCGGCTGCGGGAAGAAGTCAAGAACCAGCACCTGAAGACCGGTGACCAGGCCATGGACGCCCTGCGGGAGATCCTGCGGGAGGAGATGGAGCCGGGCAGCGAGATGCAGCTGGACGGCAAGCCCGCCGTCATCCTGGTGATCGGCGTCAACGGGGTGGGCAAGACCACCAGCATTGCCAAGCTGGCCCGCTACTACCAGGAAGAGGGCCGGAAAGTGATGCTGGCCGCCGGCGACACCTTCCGGGCTGCCGCCAGCGAGCAGCTGGACATCTGGGCAGGCCGGGCCGGTGTGCCCATCGTCAAGGCCGGCGAGGGCGCCGACCCGGCGGCGGTCATCTTTGACACCGTCAAGTCGGCCCAGGCCCGGGGCTATGACATGGTTATCGCCGACACCGCCGGCCGCCTCCACAACAAGGCCAACCTGATGGCTGAGCTGTCCAAGATCAGCCGCAGCGTCCGCAAGGCTGCCCCCGAGGCCAGCCTGGAAACCCTGCTGGTGCTGGACGCCATCACCGGCCAAAACGCCATCAGCCAGGCCCGGGAGTTCTGCAAGGCTGCTGACGCCAGCGGCGTCATCCTGACCAAGCTGGACGGCACCGCCAAGGGCGGCTGCGTGGTGGCAGTCAAGCAGCGGCTGGGCCTGCCGGTGCGGTTCATCGGCGTGGGCGAGGCCATCGACGACCTGCTGCCCTTTGATGCGGCGGGCTTTGTGGAAGAGCTGCTGCCCCGGAAATGGAGGAGCTGACCATGAAGATTTGTGCAGCCACAGGCAACCCCGGCAAGCTCAAGGAGCTGCGCCGGATTCTGGAGGCCCAGGGCCATCAGGTCCTGAGCCAGAAGGAGCTGGGCCTGGACCTGGACCCCGAGGAGACCGGCACCACCTTTGCAGAGAATGCCGCCATCAAGGCAGCCGCCTTTGCCAGGGCCAGCGGCCTGCCCACCATCGCCGATGATTCGGGCCTCTGCGTGGAGGCCCTGGGGGGCGCGCCGGGGGTGTACAGCGCCCGGTACTGCGGCCACCACGGGGACGACGAGGCCAACAATGACAAGCTGCTGGAGGCCATGCGGGATGTGCCGGCAGGGCAGCGGGCCGCCAAGTTTGTGTCGGCGGTGTGCTTCCGGATGCCCGACGGCCGGACCCTTACCTGCATGGGAGAGTGCCCGGGCCAGGTGGCCATGGACCGGCAGCCGGGGGACTATGGCTTTGGCTATGACCCTCTGTTTATCCCCGACGAGCGGGGGGTTCCCGGCGGGGGCAAGCGCCCCAATACCGAGCGGGACAGCTACGCCCAGCTCACACCCGACGAAAAAGACGCCATCAGCCACCGCGGCCGCGCCCTGGAGGCGCTGGAAGCCAAACTGGCTGGATTTTTACAGGAACAGTAAACGTCGCGCCCGCCAACAGGGCGGCGGACAGCAAAAGGAGAACACTATGCTTACAAGTAAACAGCGCGCCATCCTGCGCGGCAAAGCCAACACCATGGACCCTGTCTTCCAGATCGGCAAGGGGGAGATCGACCAGACCCTGATTGACGCCGTCAAAGCCTGCCTGGATGCCCGGGAGCTGATCAAGCTCAAGGTCCTGGAGACCAGCATGTACAACGCCCGGGAGGCTTCCGTCGCCCTGGCAGAGGCCACCGGCGCCGACTGCGTCCAGGTCATCGGCTCCAAGTTCGTGCTCTATCTCCAGAAGAAAAAGGACAGCGCCTACGCTGACCTGCTGAAATGAAGGTCCTGCTGTATGGCGGCACCTTTGACCCGCCCCACAACGGCCATCTGAACAACCTGCGGGCGGCGGCCGGGCGGGTCAGGCCGGACCATGTGGTGGTGATGCCGGCAGGGGTGCCCCCCCACAAGGCCGCCAGCACCACCCCGGCGGCCCTCCGGCTGGAAATGTGCCGCTGCTTTTACGCCCTGGAAGGGTCGCCGGATATCCCCAGCCTCACCGTCAGCAGCTGGGAAATGGAGCAGGCGGCCGCCGGCCAGCGGAATTATACCGTGCTGACCCTGGAAATGCTGGCCCGGGAGTACCCCGGGGCCCGGCTGTATCTGGCGGTGGGCAGCGACATGCTGGAATCTTTCCGGGCCTGGCACCGGTGGCAGGATATCCTGCAGCTGGCCTGCCTGGTGGTGGTGAGCCGGGAGATCGGGGACGACGGGGTGCTCCACAGCGCCGCCCGGTCCCTGGACCCCTCCGGCAGCCGGATCCTGCTGGCTCAGGTGGAGGCTCTGCCCATGGCCAGCCGGGAGATCCGCCGCCGCCTGTCGGAAGGGCAGGACTGCGCTGCCGCCCTGCCGGCCGAGGTGCAGCAGGTGATCCGGCGGGAAGGGCTGTACACCGCCCCCGGCCACCAGCCCATCCCCCAGCCCTGCCAGCACCCGGAACCCCAATGTTGAACCAAGAAAGGAAGTCTGCCCGATGGATCTGAAGGAAGCAAAGGAACTTGCCCATAAGCGCCTGGGGGACAAGCGCTATCGTCACACCCTGAACGTGGAAAAGATGGCTGTCAAGCTGGCCAAGCGCTACGGCGCCGACTGCGACCAGGCCGCCCTGGCGGCCCTGCTCCACGATACGGCCAAGGAGATGCCCACCGCCGACCAGCTGGCTCTGCTGCGGGCCCATCCCGATCTGGCGGGGAACACCGAAAACCGCCCCACCCCCATCTGGCACGGGGTGTGCGCCGCCATTCTGGCCAGAACCCAGTGGGGCGTCACCGATGAGGCGGTGCTGTCGGCTGTGGCCTGCCATACCGCCGGCAAGCCCGGCATGACCCTGCTGGACAAGATCCTGTTCATGGCGGACATGACCAGCGAAGAGCGGGATTTCGACGGGGTGGAAGAACTGCGGAAACTGGAGATGGAGGACATCGACAAGGCTATGTACAAGGCCCTGGACGACTCCATGACCTTTGTGAAACAGAACAACAAACCCCTGGATCCCATGTCGGCGGCAGCCTGGGAGGATTTCCGCAGGCTGCTGGCATCCCGGCAGTAAAATCGCCGTAACAGGGAAGGTTTGACAAAACGGATTGCAGATTCGCCCTGAGAATGTTATACTACTAAGAGACTGCGCCGCCGGCCGGGAAAAGAACCGGGCCGCGGCGCGGCCGTTTTGGGGCCTGGGGCCCCGGAATGAAAAAAACAAAACCCTCCGCCCCGGCGGATCAAGATTGAAGGAAAGGGACGGCATGCCCAGACAGGCTGCTGAAGGAAACAGACTATGAGTGGAACGCCTCGCCGCATCAATACCGACCGTTCACTGGGTACACCTTCCACAGGAGGGGGCGTTTCGCCCAGACCGCCGGTCCGCCCCCAGGGCAGCGGTTCGGCCCGGGAGGATGATGCGCAGAGCTTTTTCCGCTCCGAATCTGCAGGAGAGAGCAGCCGCAACCGGCCGGCCTCCTATGGCGGCAGCGGCGGGAATGGCGGCGGCAAAGAGCCGCCCCGCCGCACTGGCGGCGGGGACCACAGCGGGGGCGGCCGCCGGAAAAAGCACCGCCGTTCCCCCCTCTGGCTGCCTCTGGCCATTGTGCTGGGGGTGGTGGCCCTGATGGGCTGCGGCGTGGTCTACGCAGTGGGCTACGTCACCCAGGTGCAGGAGAGTATCCGGCCCGAGTCGGACGCCCCTTCCATTGTGGAGGAGATCCAGACCCTGGAGGAATACAAGGGGGATGTGGTGAACATCCTGGTCTGCGGCATCGACTACGAGGAAGGCCGCGCCTATTCCGATGACGGCAGCAACGACGGCATGACCGATATGATCCTCTACTGTCAGTTCGACATCAAGAACGGCGCGCTGCGGATGCTGCAGATCCCCCGCAACACCCTGGTGACCACCAGCAGCCGCACCGTTACCCTTTCCAGCGGCAAGACCTACAAGGCCTCCAACTACCAGATCAACTCGGTGGCCCTGTCCAACGGCGGCAGCATTGCCGCCCTGGCCGAGGTCATCTACGACCAGTACAAGCTGCCGGTGGACTATTACGTCTCCATCAACATGGAGGCCCTCACCGAGGTGGTGGACAACTTCGGCGGCATCGAGGTCTATATCCCCCAGGACATCGAGTACAACGGCAGCTACCTGGCCAAGGGCTACCGCAACCTGGACGGCGCCTCGGCTGAGTTCTTTGTCCGCAACCGCCACGGCGCCGGCTATGCCAATTCGGACATCGACCGGCTGAACATGCAGCGCTATTTCTACGCCGCCCTGTTCAAGCGGGCCCGCTCCATGGGCATCCAGGATATCCTGAACCAGATGCCCATCATTTTCAACAACTATATCCAGACCGATATGGATCTGATCACCCTGGGCAAGCTGGCGGTCTCCTTCATGAAGATTGACAGCGCCAACATTATGATCGCCCAGACCCCTGTCTTTTCGGGCGGGGTGCCCTATATCGGCGCGACGGATTCCTTCGCCGGCTACTCCTGCGTGGTGCCGGATGCAGGCTCCATCGCAGAGCTGCTCAACACCTATTTCCGCAACTACACTGGCCCGGTCACTGAGGACGAATTGAATCTGACCACCGACGACTGGCCCCACGGGTCGGTCTCCACCAGCGCCAACATCCAGTTTGTTGGCCAGCTGGACAAGGAGTCGGACGACGCCATCCTGGAGGGTGACACCGACGTGCAGGGCGCAGTGACCACCGACGGCCAGTCCGCAGGCGGACAGGCCGCTGAATGACAGTCTGAGACAGAAAGGGTTTCCTATGGAAAATCTGAACGACAGCAAGACGCTTGCCATCCACATCGCAAAGATCCTGGACAAAAAGAAGGCCCATCAGCTGCGGGTGCTGAAGGTGCAGGACCTGACCGTCCTGACCGACTACTTTGTCATCGCCTCCGGTACCTCCACCACCCAGGTGGCGGCCCTGGCCGATGAGGTCCAGTACCAGCTCTCCCAGGAGGGCATCGAGCCCTACCACAGCGAGGGCTTTGACTCCAAAAACTGGATCCTGCTGGACTATTCGGGGGTCATTGTCCATGTCTTTGTCCCCAATACCCGCACCTACTACGATCTGGAGCACCTGTGGGCCGACGCCGAGACGGTGGACGTGTCCCAGTGGCTCACCGAGCCCGAAGAGGACAATCAGTAACGCGCCCAACCCGTGAGGGAAGCATATAAGGCAAAACCAAGAAAGTGAAAAGTCTGGAGCTGATTACGAGATGAAGTATGATTACAAGGCCGTGGAGGCCAAGTGGCAGAAGGTGTGGGAGGATGAAAAGACCTTCCATGCTGAGATCGACCATTCCAAACCCAAGTTCTACGCTCTGGTAGAGTTCCCGTACCCCTCGGCCGCCGGCCTGCACGTGGGTCACCCCCGCAGCTACACCGCCCTGGACGTGGTGGCGCGCCGCCGCCGTCAGTGCGGGTACAATGTGCTGTATCCCATGGGCTGGGATGCCTTCGGCCTGCCCACCGAGAACTACGCCATGAAGAACCACATTCACCCGGCCATCGTCACCAAGAAGAATGTGGACCGCTTCCGCGCCCAGCTGAAGTCCCTGGGCTTCTCCTTTGACTGGGACCGCGAGATCAACACCACCGATCCCGAGTATTACAAGTGGACCCAGTGGATCTTCCTGCAGCTGTACAAGCACGGCCTGGCCTACAAGAAGGAAATGAACGTCAACTGGTGCACCGGCTGCAAGTGCGTGCTGGCCAACGAGGAAGTGGTCAACGGCGTCTGCGAGCGGTGCGGCAGCGAAGTGGTCCACCGGGTCAAGAGCCAGTGGATGCTGAAGATCACCGAGTACGCCGACAAGCTGATCGACGGCCTGGACGGCCTGGACTACATCGACCGGGTTGTGGCCCAGCAGAAGAACTGGATCGG
Source organism: uncultured Faecalibacterium sp. (assembly GCA_904394215.1). Classification (GTDB taxonomy): domain Bacteria; phylum Bacillota; class Clostridia; order Oscillospirales; family Ruminococcaceae; genus Faecalibacterium. The sequence goes on along the minus strand of CAJFNF010000042.1, from coordinate 2,077 downwards.
CCGCAGCTACGGCGCCGAGGTCGATTTCGGCACCACCACCGGCGACACCCTGACCGTCTACACCACCCGGTGCGACACCCTGTTCGGTGCCACCTACATGGTGCTGTCCCCCGAGCACGCCCTGCTGGCCCGCTGGATGAAGGAAGGCGTCATCAAGAACGCCGACGCCGTCAAGGCTTACCAGGCCGAGGCCGCCCGCAAGAGCGACTTTGAGCGCACCGAGATCAACAAGGAAAAGACCGGCGTCCGCCTGGAGGGCGTTATGGGCATCAACCCGGTGAACAACCAGGAGATCCCCATCTTCATTTCGGACTACGTCCTGGCCACCTACGGCACCGGCGCCATCATGGCCGTCCCTGCCCACGATACCCGCGACTGGGAGTTCGCCAAGAAGTTCAACCTGCCCATCGTGGAAGTGGTGAAGGGCAAGACCGAGTCCAACCTGGACAAGGAAGCTTTCACCGACGTTGCCACCGGCACCCTGGTGAACTCCGGCTTCCTGAACGGCCTGTCGGTCACCGACGCCAAGGAAAAGATGGCTGCCTGGCTGGAAGAGCAGGGCAAGGGCCGCAAGAAGGTCAACTACAAGCTCCGTGACTGGGTGTTCAGCCGCCAGCGCTACTGGGGCGAGCCCATCCCCATGGTCAAGTGCGAGAAGTGCGGCTGGCAGCCCCTGCCCGAGAGCAGCCTGCCCCTGACCCTGCCCGACATTGTGGACTTTGAGCCGGGCCCCGACGGCGAGAGCCCCCTGGCCCGCCACACCGACTGGGTCAAGACCACCTGCCCCTGCTGCGGCGGCCCCGCTGTCCGCGAGACCGACACCATGCCCCAGTGGGCCGGCTCTTCCTGGTACTTCCTGCGGTATATGGATCCCCACTGCAAGGACGCCATCGCCTCCAAGGAGGCCCTGGAGTACTGGTCTCCGGTGGACTGGTACAACGGCGGCATGGAGCACACCACCCTGCACCTGCTGTACAGCCGGTTCTGGCACAAGTTCCTGTATGACATCGGCGTGGTGCCCACCGCTGAGCCCTACCAGAAGCGCACTTCCCACGGCATGATCCTGGGCCTGAACCCCCACAACTTCGCCAACCTGCCCGCTGAGGAGCAGAAGAAGCTGCTGGAGGAGTACGGCAGCCAGAAGGCCGCCGAGAAGGCCCTGGAAGAGAAGTTCGGCGAGATGAGCCGCCACCCGGTGGTCAAGATGTCCAAGTCCCTGGGCAACGTGGTCAACCCCGACGACGTGGTGGACGCCTACGGCGCCGACACCATGCGCCTGTATGAGATGTTCATGGGCGACTTCGAGCAGGCTGCCCCCTGGCAGACTTCCGCCATCGCCGGCTGCAGCCGGTTCCTGGACCGCGTCTGGGGCCTGTTTGACAAGCGGGTGGAAGGCGAGGGCTACCGCCCCGCCCTGGAGACCCTGATGCACCAGACCATCAAGAAGGTGGGCAATGACATCGAAGGCCTCAAGATGAACACCGCCATCGCCCAGCTGATGACCCTGGTGAACACCCTGTATGACAACGGCGGCGCCACCAAGGCCGAGTTTGAGACCCTGGTGCAGCTGCTGAACCCCTTCGCTCCCCACATGACCGAGGAGCTGTGGGAGAAGCTGGGCCACGATCACAGCCAGCAGCTGGCCTATTACCCCTGGCCCAGCTACGACGAGGCCAAGTGCGTTGAGGCCACGGTGGAGATCGCCGTGCAGGTCAACGGCAAGGTCCGCGCCCGGCTGAAGGTTCCCGCAGACATCACTGCGGAGGACGCCATTGCCGCCGCCAAGGCAGAGCCCGCTGTGGCCGAAGCCCTGGCCGGCAAAACCATTGTGAAAGAGATCTACGTCAAGGGCCGCCTGGTCAATCTGGCCGTCAAAGGCTGAGCCTGTCGTGCCCTGCCGGGACCTTCTTCATGATTTGTTCAGAAAGTGAAGCGGAAAATCTTCAATAAAAAGGTTGACTGGAACGCGAGAATGCGTTATACTGTCTCTGTTAGTTACCATGTAACAACGAAATTCCCGCCTCACGGTCCAAGGGAGGGATAAGATGTCGGAAATTCGTGTTAAAGAGGGCGAGTC
>CAJFNF010000041.1 GCA_904394215.1 uncultured Faecalibacterium sp. | reverse complement strand
CCTTGCTTTATACCAGGCGTTTGCTGCCGTTACTTCTTCGGACTGTCGTAACTGGTTTGCTTGTGCCGGTTATTGTTGATATTTTATGGGGTTGCTCTAAAGCCCGTTGGACTGCCCCACGCCGCCCCCGGCCGGAATTTCCTGCCGGAGGCGGCTTTTTTCGTTTGACTTTTTACGGCATTCATTGTACCATAGGAAGGCATGTTATAAGACAAGGCCCCCGGGCCGGAAAAGAAAGTTGGTATCTGCATGATTTATGCCCTCGTCCTCTTTGCCATCACCTATGCGCTGATGCTGATGTTCAGCGCATACCGGCCCTATATTGCAGTGGGGTCGGCCGTTGTGTTCATCGCCTCCGGCATGCTGCCCTTTAACGATATCCTGGGCTCCATCGACTTCAATGTCCTGCTGATGATCGCAGGCACCATGGGCCTGGTCCAGCTGTTCATCGACAGCAAAATGCCCGCCCTGCTGGCCGACCTGATCATGGAAAAAGTCCCCAATGTCCAGATGGCCGCCGTGGCCCTGGCCCTGTTTGCCGGAGTTATCTCGGCTTTCGTGGACAACGTGGCCACCGTTCTGATGATCGCCCCCATCGCCATAGAAATCTGCAAGAAGCTCAAGACCAACCCGGTCCCCTTTATCATCGGCATTGCGGTTTCCTCCAACCTGCAGGGTGCGGCCACCCTGGTGGGCGACACCACCGCCATCATGCTGGGCTCTTACGCCAACATGAGCTTTCTGGACTTCTTCTTTTACAAGGGCCGGCCCAGCATCTTCTGGGCTGTGGAACTGGGCGCCCTGGCCTCGGCGCTGATCCTGGCCTGGCTGTTCCGGAAGGAAAAGAGCCTCATCCCCAAGGTGCCTTCCCGCACCAAGGTCAACGACTTTGTCCCCACCTATCTGCTGGTGGGTATGATTGCCCTGCTGATTTCGGCCTCCTTCATTCCCAACAAGCCCGCCATCACCAACGGCCTGATCTGCACCTTCCTTCTGGTGCTGGGCATGATCTACACCCTGTTCAAGACCCAGAGCTTCTCCGCCGCTGTCAGCCCCCTGAAGGCCATCGACTTTGAAACCATCGCCCTGCTGTTCGGCCTGTTCCTGGTCATCGGCGGCATCACCCACATGGGCGTGGTGGACGCAGTGGCCAACCTGCTGGCCCAGATGGGCGGCGGCAGCCTCTTCGTCATCTATACCGTCATTGTCTGGGCATCGGTGCTGTTCTCCGCCTTCATCGACAACATCCCCTATGTTGCCACCATGCTGCCGGTGGTCACCGGCCTGGCCGCAGCTCTGAACGTGGACCCCACCCTGCTCTACTTCGGCCTGCTGTCCGGCGCCACCCTGGGCGGCAACTGCACTCCCATTGGTGCTTCCGCCAACATCACCGGCATCGGTATCCTGCGCCGCGCCGGCTACGAGGTGAAGAGCAGCGACTTTTTCCGGATCGGCATCCCCTTCACCCTGGCAGCCGTGATCCCCGCCTATATTTATATTTGGGTGCTGTTCCGCTGATTTGACTCCACAGAAAAAGAGCGCGTGCCTCTCAGGAGGCACGCGCTCTTTTTTGCCATTCAGCTTTCTGCGTGCAGGGCGATCTGTTCCTGTTTTTCGGTTTCATCCTCCAGCTGCGCCTTGATGGAGCCTTCCATCCGCTCCAGCTTATCCAGCACCCGCTGGATCTGCCGCTTGGTGTCCCGCACCTGGTCGATGGACTGGTCGATCCGGTCCCGCACCTCCCAGTCCGTGAACAAGTTGTCGAAGAAGAAGTCTGCAAACCGCAGGAATCCCTCTATCGTAACCTGAATGTCCGCATTGATTTCCACATCGGCCAGCTCGGTTTTGAACCGCCGCAGATCTACCTGCAGCTGCTCCACCTGTTCCTGGGCCTCGTCCAGATGGTCGTACTTGGCCAGGTCTGACCAGATGCCGCCGCCTACCAGATCCATGGTGCTCCAGCCCCGGGCGCTGTCCAGGGATTCCAGCACCGCCCCAGCCTGCTTGAGGGCCGTATTCCCCGCCTGGACTGCCTCCCGGATTTCCCGGCGGCGGAGCTTCAGCTCCACCACCCGGCTCTCGCTCTCCATCAGCTCCTGGGCCGCAGGGCTGTTGGTCTCTTTGATCTCCCGGAACCGTTCCATCAGGGCGTCCTGATACCGCTGTTCACAGCCGGACAGACCCTTCAGCCGGGCTTCCAGCCGGGCCAGGTCTGCATCAATGGAGGCCAGCTCCCGGGCCGCCGCGTCATACCGTACCCGGGCGGCATAGGCCTCCTGCTGTTCCTTGTCCAGCTTTTCATCCATCCGGCCCACCACCTGATAAAAGAAAGCCGCCAAACTGCCCCGCTCCAGGCGGTCCACATCCGCTTGTTCCGACTGCTTGACTTTTTCCAGCTGGCGGACCCGCTGGGCTACCGTCTTGCGCTGGGTCTGCAGCTCCTGGTACTTGGCGTCCACCACCTTTTTTTCCGCCACCTGTTCCCAAAGTGCCTTCAAATCCTTCATGGTGCAGCTCCTTTCTGCCGGGTTCACTCCATCAGGCCATACTTTTTGTACCAGGCAAAAATCTGACTGTAGATCAGCCGGTTTCCAAAATACTGACGGTAGGTAGCAGATTTCTCTCTGCCTGCTGCTTTCAGCTGTTCCATCTGTTCTTTTTCCCAGGCAGCCTGCCGGGTCAGATCTGCCAGCATGGCTTCAAAAGCTTCCAGTCGTTCCATGGTTCCTCCTTGGTCCGGGCCTGTATCTTCTCTGTCTGTATTGTAACATACCCGGCATCGGTTGAAAAGGACTCCTTTCAAAAAGCAAAAGCGGCGCATCCCGCCGGAACCCGGTCAGGATGCGCCGCAGACTGCGGGGCTTGCTTAATTCGGGGTATGATCCAGGAAATATCGGACTGCCCCCACCAGGCCTGCGTCATTGGCCAGGGCGGCAGGGCAGATCTCCAGCCCTTGGGCAAAGGCGGGCATGACCCGGGCCTTCACCTGCCGGGCCAGCGGGTTGATCAACAGTTCCTGCTGGCTGCTGACGCCGCCGCCCACCAGGATCAGCTGGGGGTTGAACAGGTGGACCAGGCCCGCCAGGCCTTCGGCAATCTCCACGATCCAATCCTCCAGCAGCTGCTGGACCCGGGCGTCCTCTTCCCGGGCTGCTGCAAAGATGGCACGGCCGCTGTCCAGCGCCGGGTCCATCTGAACGGCCCGGCGCACCAGGGCCGATGTGGATGCATGGCGCTCCCAGCATCCCACCGCGCCGCAGGTACAGGGCTCCCCGGTGCCGGCGTGAATCCGCATGTGGCCCAGCTCTCCGCCCAGGCCCCGGGCGCCTTCCAGCAGGCGGCCGCCGGTGATGACGCCGCCCCCCAGGCCTGTGCCGATGGTGACCCCCAGCACATCGCTGTAACCTTTGGCGGCACCCACCCAGGCTTCTCCCAGGATCATGCAGTTGGCGTCATTGGCCACCGTCACCGGCAGCCCCAGATCTGCCTCCAGGGCGGCCCGGATGGGGGCGCCGGGCCAGCCGGGCAGGCTCCCGCAGGTGCCCGCCACAATCCCCTGGCTGCTGTCAATCTGTCCTGTGGCAGACACCCCCGCGCCGGCCGGGTCCTGGCCCTCTGCGCGGCTTTCTGCCAGCAGGCAGGCAGCCGCTTTCCGGACCGTGTCCAGAATCGGGGTCTTGTACCCGTCAAAGCTGACGCTGGTTTCTGCCCGGCGCAGCACTTCACCGTTCTCAGTTACCAGACCCAGCTTGACAGCGGTGCCGCCGATGTCAATTCCAAGATATGTTTTCATGGTTACCTCAGATCCTTGATGGCAGACGTAAAGCGGGCGGTGATCTCAGCGGGCCGGGTGATGGCGCCGCCTACCACCAGGGCAAAGGCGCCAGCTTCCAGGGCCTTCCGGGCCTGCTCCGGGTAGTGGATGTGGCCCTCGGCAATCACCCTGGCGGGGCAGTTTTTTGCCAGCCGGGCGATGAAGTCAAAATCGGTTTCGTTGATGCCCTGGGTCTCGGGGGTATAGCCCCGCATGGTGGTGCCAACAAAGTCTGCACCGGCTGCGGCACAGGCCATGGCCTCTTCATCGGTGGCAATATCTGCCATCAGCAGCTGATCGGGGTATTTCTGCTTGACCTCCCGGATGAACTCCGCTGCGGTCTTTCCGTCCGGCCGCAGGGCGCTGGTGCCCTGCACCGCCAGAATATCCACCCCGCAGGCCACCAGCTCGTCCACCTCTTTCATGGTGACGGTGATGTACATGGGGGTGCCGGGGTAATCCTTCTTGATGATGCCGATGACCGGCAGGTCCACCACCTGCTTGATCTGGGTGATGTCCCGCACCGTATTGGCCCGGATACCCACGGCGCCGCTCATGGCGGCAGCTTTGGCCATCAGGGGCATCACGCCTCCCTCTTTGGTGTACAGGGGCTCGTTTTCCAGGGCCTGGCAGGAGACAATCAGGCCATGTTCAATCTGTTTGAAAATTGCTTGGTGATCCATCTGGAATTCCTCCTTTGCCGGGCGGTCAGCCGCCCATCCGAATTTTGACCACGGCTTTCCGCAGCTGCCGGGACGCAGGGCTGATGCAGCTGGGCTTGTGATATTCTCCCGGCAGGAACAGGGCAAATCTTCCCTCCCCCAGCAGGCCGCTGGACTGCTCCGGCCCGGCTGCAAAACCGCAGTCTGCCGCCTCGTCGAATTCCCCCACCGGCTCGGCCCGGGTGGTCCAGGCCCAGTATTCACTGCCGGTCAGGTCGATCTGCAGGTCGGCATACAGGTGATGCACTTCAAAGGTGGCACCCTCCGCCGGGCGGAGGTCTGCATCCATCACATTGATGAAAACATTCTGGCCGTCCACGATGGTGCGGCCGTTGGGCAGGCTGGCAAGGTCGTGGGTTTCCAGCCACTGGATTGCGGTGTCCAGGGCCGGGTGCATCCCGCGGTAGCGCTCCAGGCTGCTGAGGCTGTCGGTGATCATGGCGTATCCTCCCTTTTGCATTCCAAACACAGGCGCCCGGTGGTCCGTGCCCTCCGGGGCCGGCGGCCGCCGGGCGTCTGATGATGGATTTTACTGGTATGGTTACAGGGCGGCCACCTCGGCGATGGCTTCGCGGATCATCCGCTCCGACTCTGCCACCACAGCCTCGTCCTCAGGGATCAGGTTGGGCAGCGGGGCCCGGACGCCGCCCAGCTCCAGGCCGTACATCCGGCGCAGGATTTCCTTCTGCACCGCATAGAGGTTGCCGTGGGCCTCGCACATCTTATAGATGATGCGGTCGGCCATGTACTGAACCTTCCGGGCGGTGGGGACGTCGCCCTTTTCGATCAGCTCGTTCATCTTGAGGAACAGCTCGGGCATCACCGCATAGGTGCCGCCGATGCCGCCGTCTGCGCCGATGGCCCGGCCCGCGACAAACTGCTCATCGGGGCCGTTGAACACCACAAAGCCGCCTTCGCCCCGGGCGGCAATGCCCGCATCCTTGAACATCTGGATATCCTGGGTGGGCATGGAGGAATTCTTGACCGCCACCACGTTGGGGTTCTTCAGCATGGTGTGCAGCAGGCTCATGGTCAGGCCGGTGCCGGCCAGCTGGGGAATGTTGTAAATCACAAACTCGGTGTTGGGGGCAGCAGCGCTCATAGCGTTCCAGTATTCCGCGATGGCGTACTCCGGCAGGTGGAAGTAGATGGGCGGGATGGCGGCGATGGCGTCCACCCCGCACTTTTCAGCATGGGCAGCCAGCTCCACCGAGTCGGCAGTGTTGTTGCAGGCCACATGGGCGATGACGGTGATCTTGCCTTTGGCCTCGCTCATAACAGCTTCCAGGACAGCCTTGCGCTCGTCGGGATGCTGATAGATGCACTCGCCCGAGGAACCGCCCACATAGACGCCCTTGACCCCCTTGGCGATCAGGTGGCGGGTCAGGGCCTTGACCCCCTCCACCGAGATGCTGCCGTCTTTCTCATAGCAGGCGTAAAAAGCCGGAATGACACCCTGATATTTGGTACAATCTTTCATGATGATAACACTCCAATCTCATTGCGAGGTGCCGGCGGGGATCAGCCCTTGACGGCGCCCATGGTGATGCCCTGGGTAAAGTACTTCTGGAACATGAGGAAGACCGCCACGATGGGCACGGCAGCCAGAGCGGCGCCGGCCATGATCAGGCCAAAGTCGGAGGAGACCTCGCCCTGCAGGCGGGCAATACCGGTGGAAATGGTCAGGACTTCCCGCTTCTGCAGCATAATCAACTGCAGGAAGTAATCATTCCAGGTATTGACGAAGGTGAAGATGGCCAGCGCGCCTACGCCGGGCTTAACCATCGGGAACACGATGGACACAAAGGTCCGCACCTCGTTGGCGCCGTCGATCCGGGCGGCTTCCAGCATCTCGGTGGGGATGGTCTCCGAGAACTGCTTCATCAGGAAGATGCCGAAGGGCCAGCCGACGGTGGGCAGGATGACAGCCAGCAGGTTGTTGTTGAGGCCCAGGGCGCTCATTTCCTGCAGCAGGGGGATGACGATGACCTGTTTGGGCAGGGCCATGGCGCAGACCAGCAGGCTGAACAGCACCGTCTGGCCAAAGAAACGCTTTTTGGCCAGGGCGTAGCCGGCCAGGGCTGCCGTGATGCAGGTGAGGGCCATGGCTGCCACCGCGATGATGATGGTGTTCAGCAGCCACTGGATGGCGGGCTGCTTGAACAGCCGTACATAGTTGTCAATGGTGGGGTTCAGGGGGAACCACTGAGGTTTCTGGGCGTTGATGGTGATGGCATCCTTCAGCGAACCGGTCAAAATCCAGTACAGGGGGAAGATGAAGAATACCGCCAGCAGGGCCAGCACGATGATTACAAAGATCTTATAACCGCGGGACTGGCCGTCCAGGCTTGATTTTGTCTTCTTGGACATCCCAATACCTCCCTTTTAACCGTTGTCCGTCTGCGCGACCTTGAACTGGATCGCGGAGAAGATGGCGATGAAGATGGCCAGCACGACGCCCATGGCGTTGGCGTAGCCGAACCGCTGATAATTGTAGGCCATATCAAAGATATAGTACATCAGGGTGCTGGTGCTGCCCAGAGGGCCGCCACGGGTCAGCAGCTGGATCAGTGCAAAGCACTGGAAGCTGTTGATGGTGGTGATGACCAGCACGTACAGGGTGGTGGGCATGATCTGGGGCCACTTGATCTTCCAGAAGATCTGCAGGCGGGTGGCGCCGTCGATGGCAGCAGCCTCTTCCAGAGAGCGGTCCACGTTGCCCAGGGCCGCCACGTACAGAACGATGGGCTGGCCGATGGAGGTGGTGAACAGGATCATGATGATGCACCAGATGGCGGTGCGGGTGTCGCCCAGCCAGTCAAAGCCCACGCTGCCGAAAATCTGGTTCAGCAGGCCGTTGTAGGGGTTGAACATCCACTTCCACACCACGGTGACCGCCACCGAGCCGGTGACCACCGGCAGGTAGAACACGCAGCGGAAGAAGGAGCGCATCTTGGAGTGCATCGGGTAGATGGCCGAGCCAACCCACAGGGAGAAGGCAGTGACCAGGGGAACTGACACCACCACGATCAGGACGGTGTTCCACAGGGACCGGATGAAGGTCTCGTCCTGGAACATCTCGATGTAGTTGGCAAAGCCTGCAAAGGTCGCGGCCGAGGTATCAATGCCCATGTCCAGGAAACTGTACACCAGGCACATGCCCATCGGCACCAGCACAAACCCCACAAAGAACAGCAGGCTGGGAAGCATAAACAGATAGGCGGAAATGGTTTCCCGCCGGGCCAAAACGCGGCTGGTGCGGTGCCCCTGGGGAGCGGCTGCTTTGGTTGCAGAAATTTGAGCCACGCTGATTCCCTCCTTTCATACAGATGAGAGACGGCAGTTCATAAAAAGGCGCCTGCCCCTGTGGTGACCAGGCGGCAGGCGCGCCATGTTTTCCTTGTCAAGGACGGCCCGCCCGGTCAACGGCACGTGTCAAAACGGGTCGTGAACGGACAGAGCAGCCTTTTTACGGATTGCTTGCTTCGACAAAGGCGTCAGCGGCTTCCTGTGCAGGGGTACCATTGACCATGATCTCCTGCAGCATGTTGAACCAGTTCTGGCGCTGAGCCGTCCAGTTGGGAGCGACATTGTAGTAGTCGCCCAGGTAGGGCATCAGAGAGGCAAACTCGCCCATCTGCTCGGCCTGATCGGTGCCTTCGTAGACATCGCCCAGGGATTCCTTGACCGGGAAGAAGCCGGTGAGGCGGACGCTCTCGGCGGCCTGGTTCTCGTCGTCGCAGACAAACTGGATGAAGGTCTTGGCAGCCTGGATGCGGGCGTCGTCGCCACTGTCAAAGATGCCGAAGCCCCAGATGCCGCCGCACAGCTCAGGCACACCGTCATCGGAGGGGAATGCCATGGCATAGGGGGTAAAGGTGACCTGAGAAGCATACTGTGCCTTGTTGGAGGCATTCCAGCAGAAGGTGACAGCGGCGGTGCCGTTGGCGAACTGCTGCAGCTCGTCAGAAGCCTGGAAGCCGGCGTTGGCGTTCAGGCTGCGGTTGTCCACCATGCTCTTGAGCAGCTCCAGGGCTTTGACGTTCTCGGGGCTGTTGGCGGTGTACTCGGTGTGCTCAGGGTTGGTGTAGGTGCCGGAGTACAGGTTGTTCACCAGTGCACGGGTGCCCTGGTCGCCGCCCTGGCCGCCGCAGTAGATGATGCCGGGCACAGCTGCCAGGCCGGAATCCCGGATGGTCTCCATGGCCTTGACAAAGTTGTCCGTGGTCCAGGTGCGGGTGTCCTCATCCAGATACTGGAGGGCGCCGGCCTGCTCAAAGACCTCATAGTTGATGGCCATGCAGTGGGTGGTCATGCACAGGGGGTACTCATAGTAGGCGCCGTCCAGCTGGCAGGCGCTGACCACAGACTCGCTGACGGCGGCGATATCAGACTCGGTGTCGGTCCACAGATCGCTCAGGTCCACCATCAGGTTGTTGGCGCCCCAGTTGGAGACCAGACGCTCGGGGCCTTCCATGATGATGTCGGGGGTCTCTTTGGCGGTGATGGCCGAAGTGACCAGGTTGTCGCCGTTCTGGTAGTCCAGGGTCTCGTATGTAACGGTGATCTCAGGGTGGACTTCGTTGAAGGCTGCAATGATGTCATCCAGCTTGGACTCGGTGCCGCCCCAGGAACCAATGGGGTAAGTCCACAGCGAAATGGACACGCCATCGCCCGAAGCAGTGCTGGCAGCCGTCGAGCCAGCGGTGGAAGCAGCAGTGCTGCTGGAATCCGAACCGCCGCAGGCGGCCAGCAGGCCTGCTGCACTCACAGCACCTGTGACCTTCAGGAAGTCCCGACGAGAAATTGCTCTTCTTTTCATACTGTTCTCCTTTTGTTGGGCCGGCAACATCCGGCTGCCATACCGAGGCTGTGTGTGCCTCCGGTTCTCTTGCTTCCATTTTACAAAGAAGAGCAGTATAAGTCAATACATTTTGTGTAATTTTTTGAAAAAAATTTTCAAGCAAGAAAATATATGATATTAATTTTCAATCAAGGGGATTTTCTTTCTTTTCACAGGTGTTTGGCCGCCAGCAGATCTGCCAGGTCGCTGCGGACCTCCTCAATGGTGTTTTCCTGGCGGCGGCAGACTTCAGTGAACAGGGCATCAATTAGAAACAACTGGGCCATCCGTGCCGGCACCGATCCCAGCTGGAGCGGCCCTTCAATGGCGCCGCACTGAAGCACTACGTCCGCATAGCTGCAGGCCGGAGACTTGGGGAAATGGGTCACCAGCACCACCGGCACCCGGCGGCGGTGGGCCAGCTCCAGCAGCTCCACCGCCTCCCGGGTGGCACCCGAGTAGGAGAAAAAGAATACGGCATCCTGTTCCGTGAGGGTGGCCAGGTAGACCGTCTGGGTATGGGAATCACTCATGGCAAAAAAACTCATCCCCGCCGTGGAAAAGATATGGGCCGCCTCTTCTGCCATAATCATCGATCCGCCCTGCCCCATGCACAACACTTTGCCTGCACGGGTCAGCAGATCCGCAGCCTGACGGATTTTGTCGGGGTCAATCATGGTCAGGGTCTGGGAAATGGCATCCACCTCGGCGCCGTACAGCTTGTGGCACATTTCCTGGATGTCGTCCTCCGGGGTTACTTCGCCGCTGAGGAAGGGAATGCCCCGGCGGCTGGCCATATTGTTGGCCAGGGCCAGCTTGAAGGCATTGTAGCCCTTGTAGTCCAGTTTCCGGCAGAAGCGGGTGATGGTGGCCTCCGCCACCCCGCTGGCTTCCGCCAGCTCCGAAATCGACATAATCTGGGAATCCTTCTGGTGATCGGTGATGTAATCCGCCACCTTTCGTTCCGAAGCGGTCAGCTGATAATACTCTGCACTGATTCGTTCCATCACGTTCTGCAGATTGGCAGACATATTGTTTTCCTCCTGTCATGACATGGCAATCTATATTATAATGGTATCGTATCATGTTTGAAAAAAATTTTCAATCCATGAAAATTATATATCTCTCCCCGGCCTGGCAGATGACAACCGTTTCCAAATATGGTATGATAGCATCAATTCAATCAAAGGCAGTTTTCTGCCCCGCAGCCCTGCGAAAGGAGGCCGTGTGATGTTCGGCAATCTGTTCAATCCCCAGAATTCTTTCTGGCAGACCATAGACCGCCTGTCGGACCTGCTGATTTTGAGCCTGCTATGGCTGATCTGTTCTCTGCCGCTGGTTACAGTGGGCGCCGCCTCCACGGCGCTGTACGATACGGCGGCCCACTGTTTCCGGGGGCAGGAGCCCATGCCCTGGCGCCGGTTTTTCCACACCTTCCGGCGGGAACTGCCCTGTGCCATCATAGTCACTGTGGTGTGGGGCGCCCTGCTCCTGCTGCTGGGCAGTGCCCTGCAGATGATGGCCGCTGCCGCCAGTGCCGGGACATCCATGGCCTGGGTGGTTCTGCTGTTCTGCCTGGTGCTGATGCTCCTGCCTCTGGGCGCCGCCTGCTGGATGTTCCCCCTGCTGTCCCGTTTTGCCTTTCATCCGGTGGGTTTGATGCTCACCGCTCTGCGGATGACCGTGGGCTATCTGCCCCGCACCATTGGGCTGCTGCTGGTCACAGGCATCTCGGTGCTGCTGGTTTGGGTGCTGCTGATCCCCATCGTGCTTGTGCCCGGCATCGCGGCCTGGCTGTTTACCCTGCTGCTGGAACCGGTATTCCAGCGGTACCAGGACCCCGCCGACCCGGAAGCCAAAAACGAACCCCAGGAGGAGGAAGTCTGAGCTACTCTCCCTGATCTTTGAACCATAGGAAGGAGTCTTTCCTGATGAATGAAACAACAGAACTTCACAAAGCCCGGCTGGACCGGGTAATCCGGCAGATGGAGTCCATGGGGCTGACCCAGCTGCTGGTCACCGACCCGGACAGCGTTTGGTACCTGACCGGCTATGACAACGAGCCCCTGGAACGGATGATGGTCTTTTGTGTCCGGCAGGACGGCCGCCACACCTTCTTCCTCAACCGCCTGTTCCCTGCCCCGGACGCCCCTTGGGAGCAGGTCTGGTTCAGCGACACCGACGACGCTGTGGGCATCCTGGCTTCCCGCCTGGACCCCGCTGCCCCGGTGGGCATCGACAAGACCTGGACCGCCCGGTTCCTGCTGCCCCTGATGGAGCGGCTGCCCGGCAGCCGTCCGGTGCTGGCTTCCGACTGTGTAGACCACTGCCGGGCCTGCAAGGACGCAGCCGAGCAGGATTTGATGCGGATCGTCTCCCGGATCAACGACCAGGTGATGGAGGAAGTTTCCGGCTTCTTCCGGGAAGGGATTACCGAGCGGGAAGCCGCCCGGTTCATTGAAAGCCGCTATGCAGCCCTGGGCTGCAGCGGGCCTTCCTTCTCCACCATCGTCTCCTTCGGGGCCCACGGAGCTGATCCCCACCATGAGCCGGACGACACCCCGCTGGCCCCCGGCGACTCCATTGTCATCGACATGGGATGCCGGAAGGACCGGTACTGCTCCGACATGACCCGGACCTTCTTCTGGCAGCAGGCCAGCGACGAGGCCCGGGCCGTCCACGACCTGGTGCGGGAGGCCAACGAGAAGGCTGAGGCCCTGGTCCGCCCCGGCATCCCCCTCTGTGAGCTGGATAAGGCTGCCCGGGACCACATTGCCGCCGCCGGCTACGGGGAATATTTCACCCACCGGCTGGGCCATTTCATCGGCCAGCGGGACCATGAACAGGGGGATGTCAGCAGCGCCAACACCACTCTGGCTGAGCCCGGGATGATTTTCTCCATCGAGCCGGGGGTGTACCTGCCCGGCAAGCTGGGGGTCCGGGTGGAGGACCTGGTTCTGGTAACCGAAACCGGATGCGAAGTGCTGAACCATGTGGACAAGCACTGGAAAGTTCTGAAATAAACAAGGCCGGGCCCTTTCGTCGGCCCGGCTTTTTTGCTGCCTATTCCGCTGGTGTGAGCGGGTTGTCGAGAGAGATTTTTCCCTGAAATTTGGCCATTATTGCAAGAAAGTGCAAAAAGTTTTCCAAATTGTCTAGCAAAAAATTGGATGCCATGTTATAATAGTGGCAATTCGGGTTATGGTATTCTGCCCGGTCTGTACCGGGAAATTGCAAACGAAGGAGGGCCCGTCATGGATCAATATTTACCGCTGGCTGCCGGCGGCCTGTCGCTGTTCGACGCTTCTCTGGTGTCGACCAGCCTGGTGCTGGTATTCGGTCTTCTCATCGCCCTGTGCCTGATTATTACGCTGGAAGGCAAGGTGTTCGACTCGTTCAACGACAAGAACAACGCCAAAAAGCGCGCAAAGGCCATGGAAGAGCTTCACAGCAGCAAGCCCAGCGCGCCGTCTGCGCCTGCCGCACGCGCCGCCTCTGCCCCTGCTGCACCTGCCCCGTCCCCTGCGGTCGAGGCCGGCATCCCCGGTGAAGTTGTCGCCGCCATCTCCGCTGCCATCTTCTCGCTGGAAGGCTGCAACGCAGTGGTCCGCGAAATCCGCCGTGTGCCCCAGTCCGGCGGCTCCCGCCGCGGCGCATGGGGCGATGCCGGTGTGATTCAGGCCACTCGTCCGTTCCTGTAATGGGCTTATTGGGGAAGGAAGCGTGATACAATGGGCGCAATCATCAACAATCTTCAGCAAATTTTTTCCAATTCCGGCTATTCGGAAATCCTCACGGCGGTGGGCGGCTACCGCTATGCCGTCATGCTGCTGGTGGCCTGCATTCTGATCTATCTGGCCATCGTGCACCAGTTTGAACCCCTTCTGCTGCTGCCGATCGGTTTCGGCATGCTGATGGCCAACCTGCCGCTGGACGGCATCATCCACATGGACATCTTCATCAATGAAACCGGCCACATCAACTGGCAGATGCTGGGCAGCTCAGGCGGCCTGGCCGACTACATCTACCTAGGCGTCAAGCTGGGCATTTATCCGCCTCTGATCTTCCTGGGCATCGGTACCATGACCGACTTTGAACCTCTGATCGCCCGGCCCTCCAGCCTGCTGCTGGGCGCAGCCGCACAGCTGGGCATCTTTGTGGCCTACACCGGCGCCCGTGTGCTGGGCTTCAGCCCCGCTGAGGCAGCTTCCATCGGCATCATCGGCGGCGCCGACGGCCCCACCGCCATCCTGACCACCTCCATCCTGGCCCCGGAACTGCTGGGCTCGGTGGCTGTGGCAGCCTACTGTTACATGGCACTGGTCCCCGTCATCCAGCCGCCCATCATGCGGCTGCTGACCACCGAGAAAGAGCGCCAGATCGTCATGGAAGCACCCCGGAAGGTCAGCCACACCGAAAAGGTGCTGTTCCCCATCATCGTTACCATTCTGGTCAGCCTGCTGCTGCCTGATGCCGCCATCCTGATCGGCTGCCTGATGATGGGCAACCTGATGAAGGAGTCCGGCGTGGTGGAGCGGATCACCAAGACCGCCGGCAACGAGCTGATGAACATCATCACCATCTTCCTGGGCTTCTCGGTGGGCTGCACCACCAATGCGGAGACCTTCCTGAACATGCGCACCGTTATGGTCATCGCCCTGGGCGTCTTTGCCTTTGCCTTCGGCACCGCCGGCGGCGTCCTGCTGGGCAAGGTCATGTGCTTTGTGACCCACGGCAAGATCAACCCCCTGATCGGTTCCGCAGGCGTCTCGGCCGTCCCCATGGCCGCCCGCGTTTCCCAGAAGGTGGGCCAGGAGTACAACCCCCGCAACTACCTGCTGATGCATGCCATGGGCCCCAATGTGGCCGGCGTGATTGGCAGCGCAGTCGCCGCTGGTATCCTGATCAACATGTGCCGCGGCCTGTAACATCATATTCCCGTCAGCCAAAGAAGACCGGACCCCAAAGGTCCGGCCTTCTTTTTTGCATGTTCTTTTTGCGTGTCAGATCAGCCCGAAGTGAAGGAAGGCGTTGTACAGGCCGTCCTCATCCACGCCGGTGGTTACATAATCTGCTGCCGCCTTGGCCCCGTCTCCGCCGCTGCCCATGCAGCAGCTCTGGGCGCAGCACGCAAACATGGGGATATCCACCGCAGCATCTCCAAAGGCGATGGTGTCCTTCCGGTCTGCCCCCAGATGGCCCAGCAGCACTTCCACCGCATGGGCTTTGGTGATGCCCTTGACCCCCAGATCCCCAAAGAGGGCCGTCTCTCCCGCGCCGCCCCAGGTGCCATTCTGCAGGTCAGGGAAGGCAGCCCTGGTATCCAGAAAGTCCTGGTAGCTCTCCAGGATGTAGCTGACCTTGTTCACATCGTCCCGGTACAGGTCGGCGCCGTAGATCATAGAGGGGAAGGCGCTGTCGGTATCCATCTGCTCCGCCCCCGGTTTGCCCTTGCGGCGGCAGTATTCCTGCATCACCGGCAATGCCCGCCGGCGGAAGTCCTCACTGCCATACAGGCCGCTGTTGCTCTCCAGGTAAAACGCCAGCTTCCGGCTATGGAGCCAGTCCACAATCCGGCGGCACTGGTCCGGGGTGATGAGCTGGTGCATCACCACTTCCCCCTCCGATTCCACATAGCTGCCGTTGCCGCCGATGTAGCCGTCCAGGCCGATGTCCCAGATTTCCTGTTTGTTCTCCGCCTTGCTGCGGCCGCTGCACAGATACACCCGGTGGCCCTTTGCCCGGGCTGCGCGGATGGCCTTGACCGCCGAGGCGGGCAGGCGGTTTTCATAGTCCACCAGGGTGCCGTCAATGTCGATGAACAGAATCTTTCCCATGGGTTCCTTCTCCTTTTCGATGGTTGGGTATGCTGCGCCGCAGCCGTCTTCCGAACCATCATACCAGATTTTCCAGGATTGTACAGGGCTTTTCCAAAAAACAGGGCGTCCCCTCTGGGAACGCCCTGTTTTGGTTACGGTTTGCTTTTTGCGTCTGCCACAAGGTCCATCAGATCCCCGTAGCCTTCCCGCTCCATCTGGTCATAGGGAACAAAGCGCAGGGAAGCGCTGTTGATGCAGTAGCGCAGGCCTCCCAGCTCCCGGGGGCCGTCCTCAAAGACATGGCCCAGATGGCTGTCCCCCACCCGGCTGCGTACCTCGGTGCGGACCATGCCATGGCTGGTATCGGTGGACTCCACCACCACCGCCGGTTCAATGGGCTTGGAAAAGCTGGGCCAGCCGCACCCAGACTGGAACTTGTCCGACGAGAGGAACAGAGGTTCCCCGGTCACCACATCCACATAGATCCCCGGCTCAAACAGATTGTTGTAGGCCCCGGTATAGGGGTATTCGGTGGCGCCCTTCTGGGTGACCTGGTACTGCTGCTCGGTCAGTGCCTCCCGGATTTCCTGCTGGGAGGGCTTGGTGTATTCCAGGGGATTGACCCGCCGGGTAAAGTCAGACAGGCTGGAAAAGTCGATGTGGCAGTAGCCGCCGGAGTGTTTTTCCAGGTAGTTCTGGTGGTATTCCTCCGCCAGATAATAGCAGCTCAAAGGCTGCAGTTCGGTGGCGATGGGGGTGGGATAGGACGCCTGTACCTCATCCATCACCCCCTGAAGCACCGACAGGTCTGCTGGGTCGGTATAGTAGATGCCGGTGCGGTACTGGCTGCCCACATCGTTCCCCTGCCGGTTCACCGACAGCGGGTTGATGATCTTGAAAAAGTGCTGGGTCAGGGTCCGCAGGCTCACCGCTGCCGGGTCGTACACCACATGGACTGTCTCGGCATGGCCGGTGCGGGAGGTACACACCTGTTCGTAGGTGGGGTATTCGGTGGTTCCGTTGGCATAACCCACCGTCACTTCCTGCACGCCCGGCACCTGGGAAAAGTAGGATTCCACTCCCCAGAAGCACCCGCCGGCATAAAAAATCTCCTTCATCTGTTCCATCCCTTTCTGCTCCCTCCATTCCTGGTCTTCCACCAACGTGGCGGCCGCTGCCGCCGCAGGCGCCGGGTTCCGCTGTCCGGCCCAGGAGACTGCACAGCCTGTAAGGCCCAGCAGCAGGCAGCCCGCTAGGAGGATCCCTGTCATTTGTTTCATAGAGTATGCCCCCTTCTCCCCGGGTTTCTCCTGCAAAAAGGCGGGCCTGCCCCAAACAGGCCCGCCCCTCGCCTCTGGCGCTCCCAGGGCAAAGATCTTTCAGGAGGATGGTTTCATCAAAGCCTGACTGTTACCCTTTGCGGTAGCCGCACTTGGGGCAGACCCCGTTTTCATTCAGGGCAATGCCGCACAGGGGGCAGCGGTCGATCTGGTTGTGGGTCTCAAATTCAGCCGACGCCGCATTGACGCCGCTGCTGAAGGTAATCTTGGCAATGTTCAGCTTGTCCTTCAGGAGGTCATAGACCATCTTGATCATGCCCTCCACCGTCATGGTCTCTTTGGTCACCACCAGGCGGCACTCGGGATAGGCGGTGGCTAGCTCGGTCTTGAATGCGGGGCCCTTCATCTTGTTCTGGGGCGCACCGTTGCGGATGCCCTGTTCCTCGTACACCTTCAGGATGGCGGGCAGGAGCGGGTCGTCCTCCCGCAGGATCAGGGCGTGGTCGAAGTTTTGCAGCACCGACCAGGCTGTCTTTTGAATTTCGTTGCAGGGAAACACCATGTTGACGCCGGGTTCGACGGTGTCTTCCACTTCCAGGGTCAGGACGCCGGTGTGGCCGTGGAGGTACTGGGCCTCCCCTTTGAACCCATAAAACCTGTGGGCATATTGCAGTTCCAGTTTCGTGATGCTTCTCATGTGGGTAAAACCGCCTTGTTCTTTTATTTTATCTTTACGAGCCTTCGGGCTCGCTCAGAGCATTTTCAGCCGCCAGCCTTGCGCGGCATTCGGGACAGAGATACTGCAGTTTCAGATCATAACCTTCAATCGGGAAGCCTACCTGCTGTTCCAGCTGGGCCGTGAGATCCGACAGGTACAGATCCGACAGTCTGCCGCAGCAGCGGCACACCAGATGGTCGTGGCGGGTGTTCCGGTCATAGCGGTCGGGCCAGCCTTCCAGGCTGATCTTGCGGATTTTCCCCTGCTGGTACAGGCTGTTCAGGTTGTTGTACACGGTGGCCAGCACCACCGAGGGGTACTCCTTTTTCAGAGCCAGAAAAATCTGCTCTGCCGTCATGTGGACGCCGGAAGTGCCGGATGTACAAATGAGCTCCAGAATTTTTTCTCCATATCGCATTGCTGTTCACCAAATTTAGAATTATTCTAGTTTTAATATACAAACCCGGAAATGCTTTGTCAAGCGCTTCACCTTTCTTTCACCAAAACGTCAAAATCCCCGTTCCGGGCGGGAACGGGGACGGATTCAGGAGGGCAGGGTGCAGGCGCAGCCGGGGGCGGCCTGATCCGGCCCGGGGCTGCGGGAAGCTATGCTGTTGGCCAGGACAATCACCTGGTCGCAGCGGTCCACCACATTCTGGTCGTGGGAGATATACAGGATTCCGGCCCCATCGGCGGCGGCGTGGCGCTCCAGATGGGTCAGCACGGCAGACGCCGTCTGTTCGTCCAGGTTGGCGGTGCTCTCATCAAAGATATAGAGTTTGGGGCGGCGGAGGAAGGCCCGGGCCAGGGACAGCCTCTGGCGCTGGCCCCCTGACAGGTTGGCTGCGCCTTCGCTGATGGTATAGGCCAAAGCGCGCTCTGGCTCCCGGCAGAGGACGCCTTCATAATCCCCGATCAGGCAGGCCTGGCGCAGGGCATCCAGCAGCTGGCCGTCGGTGAAATTTGCGTCCAGACCGTAAACCAGATTGTCCCGCACGGTGCCCGCAAAGAAGAAGGTGCTCTGGGGTACATAATAGAGCAGGCTGGTCAGTTCCTTCTGGCTGTAGGATTCCAGGTCCCGGCCAAAGAGGGTCACTTTGCCCCGGGTGTAGGGATAATAGCGGTTCAGGCAGCGGACCATGGTGGTTTTGCCGCAGCCCGATACCCCCTGGAGCGCCACCTTTTTGCCGCCGGGAATGGTCAGATCCTGATACAGGGCCAGGGGTTTGTCCTTTTCAGGGTTGGTGACCAGCACCTGTTCCAGGTGCACCGAGCCGTCGGTGAGGGGCTGGCCGCTGGATACCCGGCTGAACACCTCGTCCGAGGGGCTGGCGGTCACCTCCAGCAGGGCCTTCGCTTTGACCAGGGAGGAGGCGGTCTCATCCATAAACCGGTAGACCTCGTCGATGGGCTTGATCAGCTGCCGGAACAGCAGGCAGACGGTGATGACCGCCCCGCCGTCCGTCCGGCCGGCACCGATCAGCACCACCGACACCCCCAGCAGGGTGACCTGAAAGACGATTTTGCACAGCTGTTTCAGGCAGTCAAACAGGCCCATGTATTTGTGGTGCTTCTTCTCGGTGTGGCTGATGTCCAGGACGCCGGGTTCCAGACGGTGCTTCTCGTATTCCTCGGCGTCCATGCTGCGGATCAGTTCCAAGTTGGAGATGGACTGACAGATCTGGCCGTCCAGGGCTGTTTTCTGGTGGACGATCTTTTCCCGGATGCCGTTCTGGGACCGGATCTGAAAGGCCGAAATCACCACCGTCAGCACCAGGTACAGCAGCATGATGCCGGCCATCATCACCGGCGCATGGAACAGCACCTGGGCCAGGGTGCACACCGCCGTCAGGACGGTGGCAAACACATCATTGCAGAGGATCTTGATCAGCTGGCTGAAGCCCGCCACACCCTGGTTGAGCTGAGCGGTTTTCTCACCGCTGAGGCAGCCGGAATAATAGGCCACCGGCATCTTCAGCAGCTTTTCGATGCAGAAAGACCGCACCTCTGCCTCATGGGAGGCCACAATGCAGTCCAGCAGCACCCGCCGGACAATGGAGATCCACTCGGCAGCCAGGTAGATCAGGCCGAACAGGGCAATGGCTGCCGCCCCCGGCCAGGGTCCCGATGGCCCCGTCCGAGATGCCGTTGTACAGTTCACCCAGCTGCACCGGCCACAGGGAGGCCAGCAGCGAACCCACAAAAGCCAGCCCAATGACCCCTGTGCATTTCAGTTTGGTTTTCCTGCTCATGACAGAGAGGTATTTTTCCACAATTCCTTCCTCCTTGGGAACACACCGGATGGTTCCCCCGTTTTCGTCCTTTCTATTGTAGCATGATGCGGGGCGTTTTTCGAGCCGTCCTCCCCTGGTTGGGCAACAAAAAAGCCGGCCCTTTTGGGGCCGTGAACTGCTCCAGTAAAAGTAGACAATGAAAAAAGAAGGCCTCCTGTGGTAGAATGAAACTACCATAGGAGGTCTTTGCTATGCCCAGAAAATACAGCCACATTCAGGAACACGAGAAGGAAATAATAGAGCTTCGCAGCCAGGGAATGACTCTGCGTCAGATTG
>CAJFNF010000040.1 GCA_904394215.1 uncultured Faecalibacterium sp. | reverse complement strand
AGGGAGTCCAGAGGGGGTAGGGAGGGGGAGTCGCAACACCCTCCCTCCCCCTCTGGGCCAGCGCAGCGACCAGACGGGCCCTGCGGCCCGGACAGCGCTAAAGATAAAAGCAGATAACTTTAAACAATGCAATAAGGAAAAATATAAAAAAGGAGGCCCCGTCATGTTTTTCAAGCGCAAAACCCAAAAACAGTATGATTTAAATGTGTGGCGCCCGGTGATCCGGTGCAGCATCTGCACCGGCGAACAGGCGGCGGGCTTCGAGGAGATCGCCACCGGCCGGTTCGAGGAAGTGATGCTGATCCGGGACGAGGCAGACCTGCGCCGCTTCGAGAAAACCTATGGGGTGGACAAGGTGACCAAAATCTATTGAAAGGATCTGAACCCACCCTCCACCCTTTAGCGGTAACCCCCAGCCTGCGGCTGCGCCCCTTGGCAGGGGCTCTGTACCACAAACTGCTCCTTCTTGTTTTGCGCTGCGGTGACTTTGCAACTGCTGCCTGCGCCTTGGAGGAGCAGTTTTCGATTTATTCCCCCCGAAGGGGGGATGCCGCGCAGCGGCAGGGGGGACACCGATAAAAGGGTGGAGGGCTGCGCAGCCGAGCCGCTGCCTGCGGCAGAAACAGGCGAGGCGGAGCAGGGGCAGCGGTCTGCTTTTTGCAAGCGGGCGCCGTCCCGCGCCGCAAAAACAGGGCACCGCAACCCGGAGGGTTTAGATCATAAATAAAAAAGAACTGCTTCACCCGCCGGGCGGCCTCCCGGCCCCCGCCGCGTAAACCAAAGAGGTGCAGTCCGCGGTCTGCTTTTTGCAAGCGGGCGCCGCCCCGCGCCGCAAAAACAGGGCACCGCAGCCCGGAGGGTTTAGATGAAAAATAAAAAATCGTGCCGCCGCCCGGCCCTGGGTATAAAGGTTGAATTTTTCGCCCCCTCCCTTGCAAAAAAGGCCCCGGAATAGTACAATGAAACTGTATGTATCATAAGATGGGAGTGTTTGTGCCCCAGGGGGATATATATACGGAAAAGATTGGGTAAACATAAAAAGGGAAGAGAAGTTTATGATCTACAGTATGACAGGGTACGGCCGCGCCAGCGGGGTGCGCAACGGCCGGGAGATCACGGTGGAGCTGCGCAGCGTCAATGCGCGGTATTTTGAGTACAGCTCCCGGATTCCCCGGAACTGTGCCTTTATGGACAGCCGTCTGAAGGCCCAGCTGAACAAGCGGATTGCCCGGGGCAAGGTGGAGCTGAGCCTCACCATCCAGAATACCGAGACCGCCGGCGCGGCGGTGGCCGCCGACCTGAACCTGGCCCGCAGCTATCAGCAGGCTTTGCGGAATATGGCCGAGGAACTGGGCGTCAAGAATGACGTCACCGTCAGCCTGCTGGCCAAATTCCCCGACGTGCTCACCACCCGCCAGGCCCAGGTGAATGAGGACCAGCTGTGGGAGGACGTCTCGGACGTCACCGCCCAGGCCCTGGAAAGCTTCGTGGAGATGCGGGGCATCGAGGGCGCCAAGATGCTGGCCGACATCTCGGGCCGGCTGGATACGGTGGAAGAGTGCGTGGGCAAGATCGAGGCCCTCAGCGCCGGCCGGGTGGAACAGTACACCCAGCGGCTGTACGAGCGGCTGAAAACCATCCTGGAAGACCGGAACATCGACGACGCCCGGGTCCTCACCGAGGCGGCTATCTTCGGGGACAAGACGGCGGTGGACGAGGAGACGGTGCGGCTGCGCAGCCACATCGCCCAGTACCGCCAGATTTTGGGCAGCGACGAGCCGGTGGGCCGCAAGCTGGACTTTTTGACCCAGGAGCTCAACCGGGAATCCAACACCATCGGCTCCAAGTGCCAGGACCTGGACATCACCCGGATCGTGGTGGACATGAAGGCCGAGATCGAGAAAATCCGCGAGCAGATTCAGAATTTGGAGTAAGGACAAGCGATGAGACTGATCAACATCGGATTTGGCAATATGGTCAGCGCCGAGCGGCTGGTGGCGGTGGTGAGCCCTGATTCCGCGCCCATCAAGCGGATCATCAAGGAGGCCCGGGAACAGGGCCGCCTGATTGATGCGTCCTATGGGCGGAGCACCCGGGCGGTCCTGATTATGGATTCGGACCACGTGATCCTGTCGGCCCTGCAGCCCGAGACCGTGGCCAGCCGGAGCGGCAGCCCGTCGGAGTCGAAAACGGAGGAAGTTTAAATGGAAGGCGAAAAGTATCTGTTTGTGGTGTCGGGCCCCTCGGGGGTGGGCAAGGACAGCGTCATGGCCAAGGTCCGCGCCGCCCATCCCGAGATCGAAAAGACGGTGTCCATCACCACCCGCGCCCCCCGGGAAGGGGAGGCCGAAGGGGTCAACTACTACTACCGCACCCAGGAGGAATTTGACCGGCTGCTGGCCGAAGGGGAGATCCTGGAGAGCAACTGCTTCAACCACAACTGCTACGGCACCCTGAAATCCGAGGTGGAAAAACGGATGGCCGCCGGCAAGCCGGTTCTGCTGAACATCGACGTCCACGGCGCCGCCAACATCAAGCGGCTGTACCCGGGATCCACCATCATCTTCCTGCTGCCCCCCTCCTGGGAGGAGCTGGAACACCGGCTGCGGGGCCGGGGCACCGACAGCGACGCCGACGTGAAAAACCGGCTGTCCATCGCCCGGGAAGAACTGCGCCGGGCCGGGGAGTTTGACGCCTGGATCGTCAACCGGGACCTGGACCAGGCCGCCGCCGACCTCTACGGCATCATGGCCCGGCGGGCCGGCCTGCCGGAATAAATCCATACCAACACAAAAGGAGCGGGTCGAATGCCAAAGACGGTGGGCGTCGCGGTGAGCCATGCCGCCTTCCACTTTGATAAACTGTATACCTATGGGGTGATGCCCGACCAGCAGGACAAAGTCCGGCTGGGGAGCATGGTGCTGGTGCCCTTCGGCAAGGGCAGCCGCCCCCGGATGGGGGTGGTGCTGGCCTGCGACGCCCAGCCCGAGAGCGCGAAACTGAAGGTCCTGTATGACGTGGCCCCGGCTTCGGCCTGCCTGACCCCGGAACTGCTGGACCTGGTGCGGTTTTTGAAGGCGAGGACCTTCTGCACCTGGTACGAGGCGGTGAAGGCGGTGATCCCCTACGGGGCCCAGTACAAGCCGGCTTTGGCCCCCGACGGGGTGACGCCGGTGCTGCAAAAGCAGCTGACCCGCCACACCGAGACCTTGTACCGGCTGGCGGCGCCTTTGCCCCCCAAACCCAAGCCCACCGCCAAACAGATGGCGGCGGTGGCCCTGCTGGGGGGCGGGCCGAGAACCCAGGCCGACCTGGAAGCCCACGGCATCAGCCGGGCGGTGGCCGAAAACCTCTGTGCCAAGGGGGTCCTGGCCAGCGAACAGGTGAATAAATCCCTGGACCTCTACGCCCACATCCCCCGGCAGGAAGAGCAGCTGACCCTCACCGCCGAGCAGCAGGCCGCCTATGACGCCCTGGCCCCCCATCTGGAGACGGGCCAGGCCCACGGGGCGCTGCTCTACGGGGTCACCGGCAGCGGCAAGACCCTGGTGTTCCTCAAATTGATCGAGCGGTGCCTGGCCCTGGGGAAAAAGGCCCTGGTGCTGGTGCCCGAGATCAGCCTGACCCCCCAGATGATCCGCCGGCTCAAAGAGCGGTTCGGCAAGCGGGTGGCGGTGCAGCACTCGGCCCTCAACCACACCGAGCGGCTGCTCCAGTGGCAGATGATCCAGGACGGCGGGGCCGACATTGTGGTGGGCACCCGCAGCGCGGTGTTTGCGCCATTGGAATCCATCGGGCTGATTGTGATGGACGAGGAGCAGGAGCACACCTACCGCTCCGAGTCGGCCCCCCGGTATTCCGCCCAGGAGGTGGCCCGGTGGCGGGCCGCCAAGCAGGGGGCCCTGCTGCTGCTGGCCTCCGCCACCCCCAGCACCGAGACCTTTTATGAGGCCCGGGCGGGGCGGCTGCAGCTGGTGCGGCTGACCCAGCGCTACGCCGGCCAGCCTTTGCCCACCGTCCAGATGGTGGACATGCGGGCCGAGCTGGCCGCCGGCAACCCCCGGGAGATCAGCCTGGCCCTGGAGGACGCCATCCGGGACAATTTGAACGCCAAAAAGCAGACCATCCTGCTGCTCAACCGCCGGGGCTACCAGACCATGGCCCAGTGCGAGGACTGCCGCGAGGTGCTGAAATGCCCCAAGTGCAGCGTCCCCATGGTCTACCACAAGGACGGCGGCGGGCGGCTGCTGTGCCACTACTGCGGCACCCAGATCCAGCCCCGGCCCACCGTCTGTCCCGCCTGCGGGGGCAAGCTCCAATATCGGGGCTTCGGCACCCAGAAGGCGGAGGAGGAGCTGGCGGCCCTCTTCCCCGAGGCCCGGATCCTCCGGATGGACCAGGACACCACCGCCGCCAAGGACGCCCACGAAAAGCTGCTGGCCCAGTTTGCCCGCCACGAATACGACATCATGGTGGGGACCCAGATGGTGGCCAAGGGGCTGGACTTTGAGGACGTGACCCTGGTGGGGGTGCTGGGGATTGACTCTTTGCTGTTTGCCCAGGGGTTTCGGGCCTATGAGACGGTGTTCAGCCTGGTGACCCAGGTGGTGGGCCGCAGCGGCCGGGCTTCCAGCCCGGGCCGGGCCATCATCCAGACCACCGACCCCGGGAACCCGGTGCTCAACCTGGCCGCCGCCCAGGACTACGACGCTTTTTTTGAGCAGGAGATCCAGTACCGGAAACTGGGGCTCTACCCGCCCTTCTGCAGCCTGTGCATCGTCACCTTCTCGGGCAAAAAGGAGCCCGAGGTGGCCCGGGCCGCCGCCCGGTTCGCCCAGCTGCTGGGCCAGCAGGCCGCCAAACAGCCCGACATCCCCCTGCGGGTATTGGGCCCCACCCCCGGCAGCATCCTGATGATCAACGAAGTCTACCGCTACAAACTCACCGTCAAATGCCGCAACGACAAGCGGTTCCGCAGCCTGCTGCGCCAGACCCTGGCCTGCTATGAGGAGGAAAAACTCCCCGCCAAAGCCGCTGCGGCCGTGGATCTGCATTCGGACGGAGATATATAAAAACAAGGGGGCCGCCCTGCCGGCCCCAAAACCAATCGAGAGAGGTAAGTTACTATGGCTATCCGCAACATTGTCAAGGAAGGGGACCCCATTCTGAACAAGGTCTGCCGCCCTGTGACCCAGTTTGACGACCGTCTGGCCACCCTGCTGGACGATATGCACGAGACCATGATCGCCGCCGACGGCGTGGGCCTGGCGGGCCCCCAGGTGGGGATGCTCCGCCGGCTGTTCGTGGTGTGGGACGTCACCGACGCCCCCGAGGAGCTGCCCGAGGACTACGAGTACAAGTTCATCGACTTTGTCAACCCCGAGATCCTGGCCGTGTCCAAGGAGGAGGAGACCCACTACGAGGGCTGCCTGTCCTTCCCGGGGCACAACGGCGCCGTCACCCGCCCGGCAGCGGTGAAGGTCCGGGCCCAGGACCGGCATGGGGAGTGGTTTGAGCTGGAGGCCGACGGCCTGCTGGGCCGGTGCATCCAGCACGAAAACGACCACCTGGACGGCGTGACCATCATGCAGTCCGCCGACTATTTCTACGAGGACACCGAGGAGGGCCGCAAAGAGGCCGCCCGGAAAGCAAAGGAGCAGTAAATGCGGATTTTGTTCATGGGCACCCCCGACATCGCGGCCTCCTGCCTGGAGGCCCTGTATGCCGCCGGCCACCACATCTGCGGCGTCTACACCCGGCGGGATAAGCCGGTGGGCCGCAAACAGGTACTGACCCCGCCCCCCGTCAAGACGGTGGCCCAGGCCCACGGCACCCCGGTGTTCCAGCCCCGGACCCTGCGGGACGGCGGCGAGGACGCCAACATCCGGGCCCTGGCCCCCGAGCTGATCGTGGTGGTGGCCTACGGGTGCATCCTGCCCCAGTCGGTGCTGGAGATCCCGAAACACGGCTGCATCAACCTCCACGTCTCCCTGCTGCCCAAATACCGGGGCAGCGCCCCGGTCCAGTGGTCGGTGCTGAACGGGGACGCCGAGACCGGCGTGTCCATCATGCAGATGGACGCCGGCCTGGACACCGGCGACGTGCTGGTCTGCGAGAAGATCGCCATCGGCCCCGAGGAGACCAGCGGCCAGCTGTTTGACCGGGTGGCCGCCGTAGGCGCCCGGGTGCTGTGCGAGACGGTGCCCAAAATCGCCGCCGGCACATTGACCCCCATGCCCCAGGACCACGACGCCGCCACCCTGGCGCCGCCCCTGTCCAAGGAGATGGCCCAGTTCCAGTGGACCGATTCGGCGGCCCACATCCACAACTGGGTGCGGGGGATGAACCCCTGGCCCTCGGCCTGGTTTGTCACCGCCGCCGGCCGGAAGGTGAAGGTCACCGAAAGCCGGGTGGCTGAGAGCAGCGGCCAGGCCCCCGGCACCGTGATTGCCCTCAAGCCCCTGACGGTGGCCTGCGCCGACGGCGCGGTCCAGCTGCTGCACCTGGTGCCCGAGGGCTCCAAGCCCATGGAGGGCAGCGCCTTCGCGGCGGGCCTGCGGCTCAAAGCGGGGGACACCCTTTGAGGCCGGCGGGGCCCCGGGGCGCGGCGGCGGCAGCCCTGGTCCATCAGGAGCAGGGGGGCTACGCCAACCTGGTGCTGGATGCCGAGCTGGGCCGCACCGCCCTCACCGGGCGGGACCGGGCCTTTGCCAGCGCCATCTTCTACACCACCCTGGAACACCAGGCCACGGTGGACTATATCCTGGGCCGCTTTTTGCCCAAGGGCCTGGCCAAGCTGGACCCCCCGGTGCGGGCGGTGCTCCGCAGCGGCCTGGCCCAGGCCCGCTGGATGGAGGTGCCCGCCTCCGCCGCCGTCAATGAGGCGGTGAAGCTGACGAGGGCCTTTGGCAAATCCAGCGCCGCCGGCCTGGTGAACGCGGTGCTGCGGAAGGCCTGCGCCTTTGATCTCGCCACCGCCTCCTTCGCCGACGAGACCCAGCGGCTGATGGTGCTGGGCTCGGCGGGGCGGGACATGGCCTCCTTCCTGCTGGCGTACTACCCGGCAGAGGCTTTGTCCATCCTCACCAGCCCGGCGGACGAGGGCAAAACCGCCCTCCGGGTCAACCCCCTCCGCACCACCCCCGAGGCTTTGGCCGCAGCGCTGGCCGGCGCCGGGGTGGAGGCAAAGCCCGGCCTTGTGCCCGGGAGCCTGCTGGCGGCTTTCGCCGGCAGCCCCGCCCATACCCAGTGGTTCCAGCGGGGGGACTTCCACGTGGAGGGCCAGGCCAGCCAGCTGGCGGCCCTGCTGGTGGAGGCAAAGCCGGGGGAGACGGTGATCGACCTGTGCGCCGCCCCCGGCGGCAAGACCCTGACCCTGGCCCAGGAAATGCAGGACCAGGGCCGGCTGTTCAGCTGCGACCGCACCGAGCAGCGTGTGGGGCTGATCCGCACCGCCGCCGGCCGGATGGGCCTTTCCTGCGTCCAGCCCATGGTGAACGACGCGGCTGTCTATAACCCCGCCTTCCCCCGGGCCGACCGGGTGCTGGCGGACGTGCCCTGCAGCGGCCTGGGGATCCTGGGCAAAAAGCCGGACATCCGGTACAAGGCCCTGGAACCCGACCGCCGGCAGGAACTGCTGGACACCCAGCGGGCCATCCTGGACTGCGCCGCCGGCTATCTCAAGCCGGGGGGCCGGCTTGTCTACTCCACCTGTACCATCCACCCCGAGGAAAACCAGGACCAGGTGGCGGCCTTTCTGGGCCGGCACCCGGAGTTCCAGGTGATTGCCCCGGCCCTGGCCCTGCCCGACGGCATGGAGCAGGGGCCCTATGGCATCCTGTCGGTGCCGGGCCGCACCGGGATGGACGGATTTTTCATCTGTGTGATGCAGCGGGCCCTGTGACCGCCGCACAAGGAATACCCCCAGGAGATTTTCAATGGAACACAAACGCTGTATCTCTTCCCTGACCCTGGAAGAGCTGGCCGCCCAGCTGAAAGCCATGGGCCAGCCCGCTTTCCGGGCCAAACAGATTTTCCACTGGGTCCACCAGAAGCTGGTGAGCGACTTTTCGGCCATGACCGACCAGCCCAAGACCCTCATCGCCCAGCTCAACGAGGCCTTTTACATCGCGGCCCCCGCCATCGAGCGCCGCCAGCAGGCCAAGGACGGCACCGTCAAGTACCTGCTGCGGATGGCCGACGGCAACTGCATCGAGACGGTGGTGATGCGCTACCACTACGGCGTCACCGTCTGCGTCTCCACCCAGGTGGGGTGCCGGATGGGGTGCCGGTTCTGCGCCTCCACCCAGGCGGGCCGGGTGCGGAACCTGGAGGCCGGGGAGATCTGCTCGGAAGTTTACACCGCCCAGAAGGACATCGGGGAGCGGGTCTCCCACATCGTCCTGATGGGCATCGGGGAGCCTTTGGACAACTTCGACGAGGCGATGAAGTTCCTCTCCATCATCTCTTCCCCCGACGGGGTGAACATCGGGATGCGGAACATCAGCCTGTCCACCTGCGGCGTGGTGCCCCAGATCGACCGGCTGGCCCAGCGCAAGCTGCAGCTGACCTTGTCCATCTCCCTCCACGCCCCCAACGACGCCATCCGCAGCAGCATGATGCCCATCAACAACGCCTACCCGGTGGCCCAGCTGATGGATGCAGTCCGCCGCTACCAGGACACCACCGGCCGGCGGGTCAGCTTTGAATACTCGATGGTGCGGGGGGTCAACGACTCCGACGCCTGCGCCAAAGAGCTGGCCCACCTGATCCGGGGGATGGGCGCCCATGTGAATCTGATTCCCATCAATCCGGTGGACGGCAGCCCCTATTCGGCCACCGACGCCGAGAACGTCCGGCGGTTCCAGGCCAAGCTCACCAGCCTGGGGGTCAACGCCACCGTCCGCCGCCGTCTGGGCAGCGAGATCAGCGCTGCCTGCGGCCAGCTGCGCCGGGAGGAAATGAACGCCGCCAAGACGGAAGAATAAGAGGAGAAGCCTATGAAACTAGCAGCGAAAACCGATGTAGGCCGGGTCCGGCGGGAAAACCAGGACGACTACCGGGGGGCGGAACTGCCCGGCGGCGCGGCCTGGGGCCTGGTGTGCGACGGCATGGGCGGCGCCCGGGGAGGCTGGGAGGCCTCCCACGGGGCCTGTGACATCATCGGCCAGTACTTTCAGGATCACTACAGCCGCTGCGCCGCCGGCAGCGAGGAACAGTTTTTGACCCAGGCGCTGGAAAACGCCAACCACTATGTCTTCCAGAAGTCCTCCCGGGAGGAGGCCCTGGCCGGCATGGGCACCACGGTGGTCTGCGCCCTGGTGCGGGACGGCCGGGCCTATATCTGCCACGCAGGGGATTCCCGGGCCTACCTGTTCCACAACGGGCATCTGAGCCAGCTGACCCACGACCACTCCTATGTCCAGGAGCTGGTGGACTGCGGCACCATCACCCCCGAGGAGGCGGAGCACCACCCCCAGAAAAACATCATCACCCGGGCGCTGGGGGTGGATTACCGCCTTTCCCCCGACTTCACCTCGGTGGTGGTGGTGAAAGGGGACCTGCTGCTGCTGTGCTCGGACGGCCTGACCAACGCAGTGCCACGGAAGGAGATCGAGGCCCTGCTGGCCAAGGTCCCCTTCTTTGACCTGCCCGACCGCCTGGTGGAGGCGGCCAACGCAGCCGGCGGCCCCGACAACGTCACCGCCCTGCTGCTGGGGGTGGACCCGGTGGAGGTGCAGCGCCATGGATAATCTGATCGGCCGCAAACTGGACGGCCTGTACGAGGTCCGGGAGCTGATCGGCACCGGCGGCATGGCCAACGTCTACAAGGCGGTGGTGGTGGGCCACAACGGCCCCGTCCCCGAGGGGACGGTGGTGGCGGTGAAGGTGCTGCGGGCCGAGTTCATGCATGACCCCGACCTGGTGAACCGGTTCAAGAATGAATCCAAGGCCATCTCCCTGCTCCACCACCCCAATATTGTCAAGGTCTACGACGTGTCGGTCACCGACCGGCTCCAGTATATCGTGATGGAATACGTCAACGGCATGACGCTGCGGGAATACCTCAACGAGCGGGGGGGCAAACTCACCAGCCGGGAGACGGTCCACTTCATCTCCCAGATCCTGCAGGCCCTGGACCACGCCCACCGCAACGGGGTGGTCCACCGGGACATCAAGCCCCAGAACATCATGCTGCTGGACAACGGCCAGCTGCGGATGATGGATTTCGGCATCGCCCGGATCTCCCGGGCCGAAAACCAGCTGCTGGCGGGCAAAGCCATGGGCAGCGTCCACTACATCAGCCCCGAGCAGGCCCGGGGGGAGGTCACGGGCCCCCAGAGCGATATCTACTCGGTGGGCGTCATGATGTACGAGATGCTGTCGGGCAAGCTGCCCTTTGACGCCGACGACGCGGTGAAGGTGGCCCTCAAGCAGATCACCGACACCCCCCGGCCCCTGGCCGAGATCGCCCCCGGCACCCCCAAAGCCCTGGTGCAGATCACCGAAAAGGCCATGGCAAAGCTCCCGGCCAACCGGTACGCCAGCGCCCGGGAGATGCTGGACGCTCTGAGCCAGTATATCCACGACCCGGATGTGGTTTTTGCCTACAAGTATATCACGGAGGAAGCCCCTGAAAAGGTGGTGAAACAGACAATGAGCCAGAGAAAAGCCCCCCGCGCCGGCGCGTCCGGCGCCCGTCCCGCCCAAAAGCGGAAAAAGCGCACCGTCTTTCTGCCGGCCCTGCTGGGGATCACGGTGGCCTTTGCGGTGGCCTGCGGCCTGCTGTGCCTGATGATCCTGCACAACGGCAGCAACTTCATCTCGGACCAGAAGGCCGACATCGTCCTGGAGGACTATGTGGGGATGACCCGGGACGAGGCCCAGGCCACCGACCAGGTCAGCTCCAGCCAGATCAACATCAACTGGGTGGAGGAATACAGCTCCACCTACACCGAGGGCTATATCTACAAGCAGTCCCCGGCGGCGGGCCGTGTGGTCCGTGAGGGCCAGACGGTGACCTTGACGGTGAGCCTGGGCACCCAGTATGTGACGGTGCCCGACACCACCAACTACGTCCAGGCCGACGCCGAGCAGCTGCTGCGGGATTCGGGCCTGTCGGTGCTGGTGGTCCAGAACGTGGAGCCCTCGGTGGCGGTGGGCGCGGTGATCCGCACCGACCCGGCGGCGGGCACCACGGTGGCCGCCGGCAGCACGGTGGTGGTCTACGTCAGCCGCCAGCAGGTCAGCACCACCACCACCGTCCCCTCGGTGGTAGGCATGACGGTCAGCGACGCCCGGACCCTGCTGGTCCAGAAGAAGCTGACCCTGGGCAGCCAGACCCAGGCCTACAGCGACCAGCCCGAGGGCACCATCATCGCCCAGGGCACCGCGGCGGGTTCCACCGTCAAGTTCAACAGCCGGATCAACGTCACTGTCTCGGCGGGCCCCGAGCCCGAGCCCGAAGTCCCCGAGGCGCCCAGCAGCTCCGAGAGCGGCAGCAGCTCGGGCGGCGCCGGCCAGAGCGGTTCGTCCTCTTCCTCCGGGTCCACCGGCGGCCAGGGCGGGGATTCCAGCTCTTCGGACAATCCCACCATTTGGCCCTGGGATTGGTTTTGACGGGGGCAGCGGATGGACGGATATATCATGAAAGGGATCGGCGGGTTCTACTACGTCAAAACTCGGGACCAGGTGGTCGAGTGCAAGGCCCGCGGCATCTTCCGCAAACAGAAGCGCAGCCCGGTGGCAGGGGACCAGGTGACCCTGGCGGTGGAAAACGGCGCCGCCGTGATCGCTGAGATCGCCCCCCGGAAAAACGTCTTTGTGCGGCCCCCGGTGGCCAACCTGGACGTGCTGTTCCTGGTGGCCAGCACCACCCAGCCCTCCCCCAGCACCCTGGTGCTGGACAAGCTGTCCGCCATTGCGGTGGACAAGGGGGTCCAGCCGGTGATCGTCTGCACCAAGGGGGACCTGGCAGGGGCCGACTTTTTGGAGAAGGCCTACGCCCTGTCCACCCTGCCCTTCATCCGGATCGACTACGCCACCGGCGAGGGCCTGGACCAGGTGAAGGAATGGATCAGCGGGCGGCTGTGTGCCTTCTGCGGCAACTCGGGAGTGGGCAAATCCACCCTGCTGAATGCCCTGCTGCCTGAGGCGGGCCGGGAGACCGCCGCCATCAGCCAGAAGCTGGGCCGGGGCCGCCACACCACCCGGGAGGTCACCATCTTCGAGGCCTTCGGGGGCCGGATCGCCGACACCCCCGGCTTTGCCAGCCTGGAAGCGGGGCGGGCGGGGTTCATCCCCAAGGAAAACCTGGAACAGGCCTTCCCTGAGTTTGGCCCCTACCTGGGCCAATGCCAGTTCACCGGCTGTTCCCACCGCAGCGAAAAGGGCTGTGCCGTCCGGGCCGCCCTGGCGGAGGGGAAGCTGTCCCGCACCCGGTACGACAGCTACTGTGCCATGTACGACGAGGTGAAGGACGTCAAGGACTGGGAGCGCCGCCAGGAGCCCAAACTGTAATGCAATAAGACCGCGCCGCAGGGGGAACCGCTCCTGCGGCGCTTTTGTGGGAAAAGGAGCGTGTGAGAGATGGCGCGGTGCGTGATCCTCTCGGCCTGCCCGGTGGGGGCAGAGCTGGCCGGGCTGCTGCGGCCCGGCGATTACCTGATTGCCTGCGATGCGGGCTACCAAAACTGCGAGGCGCTGGGCCGGCGGCCCGACGCGGTGGTGGGGGATTTTGACTCCGCCCCCCGGCCCGAAGTGCCCGGGGATGAAAAGCTGGTGGTGCTGCCCCACGTCAAGGACGACACCGACACCGAGTACGCCGCCCAGCTGGCGGCCCGGCAGGGCTTTGATGAGGTGCTGATGCTGGGCTGCCTGGGAGGCCGGAGGCTGGAACACACCCTGGCAAACCTTTCCACCGGCCTGGGGCTGGAAAAGCGGGGGGTCCGGGCCGTCCTCCAGGACGAGCGCAGCCGGGTCACCTTCCTGCTGCCGGGCCAGGCCCGCACCTATCAAAAGGGGGAATACTTCTACCTGTCGGTGTTCCCCATGGAGGGCAAGGCCTCGGGGGTGAACATCCGGGGGGCCTTCTATGAGCTGACGGATGCGGAACTTTCGGCCTCTTACCCCCTGGGGGTCAGCAACGAGTACGCCCCCGGCTCACAGGCCATCACCCTGTCGGTGAAGGAGGGGGCCCTGGTGGTGGTGGAGACCAAAGCCGACTGAGGCGGAACATTTCGGGCTTTTCCCGCTTATAATGGAGCAGAAACCATGGAAAGGCAGGGAAACGCTGTTATGCAGATGATCGTAATCAAGAGCCCCAAATGCCTGGCCGGACTGCTGCGGATGCTGTTCGGCATCAAGAAGGAGGGCGGCCGCTGAGGCGGCCCAAGGCTTCAGAGCCCGCGGGAGGCGTGTGCCCCCTGCGGGCTTTTTCTGTCCGTTCTAGCCTGTTTTGGCACCGCATAGAATGAACCATGCGCTGACAAAAGGACAGGAAAGGAGCGCCGTAACCATGGAACTGAAAGTTTTCCGTGATATTCTCTACGCCGGCGGCGGGTGCTGCACCGTCAAGGCAGAAATCCCGGTGGAGACCGAGATCCTCATCTCGGACTATCTGCCCCAGGTGTTCAAGATCGTCAAGTGTTTTGCCCGCCCGGTGGTGCTGCAAAAGCAGCTGCAGCCGGGCAAGCTGTCTCTGGAAGGGTACATCCGCTGTACCGTCTACTATCAGGGGGAGGATGGGGCGGGGCTGTGCCAGACCGAGCAGAAGATCCCCTTCAACAAGGCGTTGGACCTGCCGGAATTTGCCTTTTCCTCCTGGAGCGCAGCGGTGGAAGGGGAGACCGAGTACATCAACTGCCGGGCGGTGAACCCCCGGCGGATCGAGGTGCGGGGGGCCTATGGGCTGGTGGCGTCGGTGAGCACCCAGTGCAGCACCGAGGCCATCACCGCCCTGGCCGACTGCGGCATCCAGCAGCGCCAGGCCACCCTCCGGGGGGTGAAACGGGCCGCCGTCCTTGACAAGCTGATCGCCGCCGACGGCGCCCTGGCCTTTGACCAGCCCCCGGCGGCCATCCTGGACGTCACCGGCAGCGCCTCGGTGGGGGAGATCAAGCTGCTGAACGGCAAGGCGGTGGTGAAAGGGGAGATCCATGCCCAGTGCGCCTGGCGGGCCAAGGGCAGCACCGCCCTGCTGAGCCTGGGGGCGACGATTCCCTTCAACCAGATCCTGGACGTGGATGGCCTTACCGAGGACTGCCAGTGCCAGTGCGCGGTGGAACCGGTGGGCTTTGCGGTGGCGGAAGGGGAGGACGGCAATCCCGGCAAGCTCACCGCCACCGCCCTGCTGCATCTGCGGGCCTGGCGGCCCTATGAGCTGAACTGTGTGGCCGACGCCTTTTCCACCCAGTACCAGATCCAGAGCCAGACCGCCCCCCTGACGGCGGAGCAGCTGGCCTGCACCTTGAGCGATACCTCCGCCGTCACCTGTTCGGGGCCGCTGCCCGACGAGAGCACCCGGCTGCTGGCCTGCTTTGCGGCCTTCGGGCCGGTGAGCGTGGAGCAGCGGAACACCGGCCCCGTGCTGACGGCCCGGGTGCTGGTGACCGCCTTTGGCCAGAACAGCCTGGACGAGATCGAGAGCTACGACAAGACCGCCGAGCTGGCCATCCCCCTGCCGGTGACCCAGACCGGGGAGCTGTACCCCGAGTGCTGGCTGTCGGCCCAGGATGTCCAGGCGGGGTGTTCCGGGGGCAACCTGGAAGTGACGGTCAACGTCCGGGCCCAGGGGGCGGTGCTCTGCCGGGAGAGCCGGCCCTTCATCAGCGACATCCAGGTGGGGGACCCGCTGGCCCCCGCCGACCCGGAAATCTCCCTGCGGGTCTACTATGCCCAGCCCGGGGAGGAATTGTTTGACATTGCCCGGCGGTTCCATGTGTCCCCGGGCCAGATGCTGGAAGCCAATGGCCTGGAGCCCGACACCCGCACCCTGGCGGCGGCCCGCCGCCTGCTGGTGCCCGGCGCCTGAGAGGAGGGGACTGAGAGCGTGGAAAATCCTGTACTGTATCGGGAGATTGGCCAGCGCACCGGCGGCGATATTTACATCGGTGTGGTGGGCCCGGTGCGCAGCGGCAAGAGCACCTTCATCAAGCAGTTCATGGAGGAGCTGGTGCTGCCGGCCCTGGCCGACCCCGCCGCCAAAACCCGGGCCCGGGATGAGCTGCCCCAGTCGGCGGCGGGCCGGACCATCATGACCACCGAGCCCAAGTTCATCCCCGAGACGGCGGTGCCCCTTCAGCTGGAAGGGGGCGGCGAGTGCCGGGTGCGGCTGATCGACTGTGTGGGCTACATGGTGGACGGCGCCATGGGCCACGAGGAGAACGAGAAGCCCCGGATGGTGAAGAGCCCCTGGTTTGACGAGGCGGTGCCCTTCGACCTGGCGGCCGAGACGGGGACCCAGAAGGTGATCCGGGACCACTCCACCATCGGGGTGGTGGTGACCACCGACGGCTCCATCAGCGACATCCCCCGGGCGGGGTATGAGAAGGCCGAGGCCCGGGTGATCGGCGAGCTGGAAGAGCTGGGGAAGCCCTATGTGATTTTGCTGAACAGCGCCCACCCCGATTCCCCCGAGACCAAACAGCTGGCCGCCGCCATGGAGGCGCAGTACGGCCGGTCGGTGCTGCCGGTGAGCTGCGTGGACCTGGACGCGGCGGCCCTGGAAAAGATTTTGGAGTCGGTGCTGTACGAGTTCCCGGTG
This sequence comes from uncultured Faecalibacterium sp., assembly GCA_904394215.1. Classification (GTDB taxonomy): domain Bacteria; phylum Bacillota; class Clostridia; order Oscillospirales; family Ruminococcaceae; genus Faecalibacterium. Next base: position 4,294 of record CAJFNF010000040.1, on the reverse strand, counting down.
CGGGAGCTGGACTTTGCGATGCCCAAATGGGTCACCATGCTGGACAGCGGCCACTGGCTCCAGAGCAGCGTCTACGAGGCGGCCCTGAATTTTGCGGCCAGCATCACCCGGATGAAGGACCTGCGGGCCGCCGAGGGCGGCGAGGCCCTGGCCTGCGAGTCGGTGCAGCGGTCGGCGGTCACCGGGATGGACCTGGCGGAAGGCAGCGTCAAGGTGACGGTGGAGCTGAAGCCGGAGGTCTTTTACCAGGTGCTCAGCGAGCAGACGGGGCTGGAGATCGGGGACGAAGCGGGGCTGATGCCCTGCATCATCGAGCTGGCCCGGGCCAAGAAGGAATACGAGCGGCTGCGCAGCGCCCTGGAGCAGGTGGAGGCTACCGGCTACGGGATTGTGATGCCCTCCATTGACGAGCTGCATCTGGAACAGCCCGAGATTGTCCGCCAGGGCGGGCGGTACGGGGTGCGGCTGGAAGCCAGCGCACCCTCGATTCACATGATGCGGGCGGTGATCCGCACCGAGATCAGCCCCATTGTGGGCAGCGAGCGCCAGAGCGAAGAGCTGGTCCAGAGCCTGCTGTCCGGCTTCGAGGACGACCCGGTCAAGATCTGGGAGTCCAACATCTTTGGCAAGAGCCTCCACGAGCTGGTGAACGAGGGCCTCCAGGCCAAGCTGCTCCACATGCCCCAGGAGGCCCGGACCCGGATGCAGGAGACCCTGGAGCGGGTCATCAACGAGGGCTGCACCGGCCTGATCTGCATCCTCCTGTGACCTACTTTTTCGGAGAAAAAGTAGGCAAAAAGCTTTTCAACTGGTACCGCGGACTGAGTAGTCCTCACAAGGCCCTGCCGGCGGCAGACCCCTGCGCTCTTTAGCAGGCTCCCGGCCTGCGGCCCTGTGAGTCCAAAGTTTTAGATATCCCTGTTCCTGTTTTAGGGGCAGGGATTTTTATTTTGTGTTGTGATTTGTTTATGATCTAAACCCGCCCGCCGCCCTTTTAAAACCTCTTGCGCTTAGCCAATTTTCCCTGCGGGCCGCAGGAGTGCCCTTGGGAAAATTGGAGCGCTGCGCCAAGCACGCCTCACTGCATCTGCCGCAGGCAGCGCTTCGGTGTGCTTGCCCCGGCCCTGCGGGCCCGCCCCCATACGGGGGCTCTAAACCACAGGCTTCTCCTTCCAGTCCCACCCCGCGTAAATCTTGGAGGGAAGCAGTCTCCGTCCCCAGGAGCCCTTTTACCTCTATTGGCAATGCCTCGGTGAAAGGTCTCCCGCAGCGCAGACCGAGGAAGGAACGGTCCATGGTACCGAGCCCCCACAGGGGGCGGCGGCGCAGCCGCGGGGGAACCGCTATGGGCGGCGGGTGGGATTCGATCAAAATCAAAAATAGAGCAGCTTCAGGCAAAGAAAAGCCCCCGCTGCCTTCCGGCAAAAGGAACAGTCAACGGCCCAGAGCCCCGCCGGGGCAGCGGCGGCGACCGCGTCCGGTGGACGAAACAGGGAGCCGCTGCTGGCTGTGGAGCTGAGGCGCTGCCTGCGGCAGAAACAGCCGAGGCGGAGCAGGGGCAGCCGTCCAAATATGCAAGCGGGCTGCGTCCCGCGCCGTATATTTGGGCAACGGCAACCCGGAGCAGCGCTCCAATTTTCACAAGGGCGCACCGCCGCCCGCCGAGAAAATTGGCTAAGCGCAAGAGGAAGGCCGCAGGCCGGGGGGTTACATTGAAAGGGTGGAGGGTGGGTTTAGATAAAAAATCAAACAAAGCATCCTCCCGAAAGTTCGGCTGTAAGCAGCCTGCAACCAGAGGGAGCAGCCAAAAGCATCCAGCCCCGGCAGGGGCGGCGCTGCCGCTGACGGCAAAAGAAAAGCGCCGCCTGCTTGCACAGACGGCACTTTCCCGGTTGCACGGTAAAAAGGTTAAAAGTGAATCGCTCGGTTAGGCTTTGGTCTCACTGTTGTGCTTGGCCTGGAAGTAAGACCGCAGGGAGTTGACCACGATGGTCAGGCCCAGGGCGATCAGCAGCACAGCGAAGATCAGCTGCAGGCCCTCCATCATGAAGGTGGCGCTGCCGGCCTGGAATGCCTTGACCAGGGCGATCAGCCGCTCCACCAGGGCGGTGAAGGTGACGCACAGCATGATGATCAGCGGCGGGAACAGCATCTTGTTGCTGCGGCCGGTGACCTTCAGGAAGACGCACAGGGTGACCAGCACCAGGGCGCTCAGCAGCTGGTTGGCGGAGCCGAACAGGGGCCAGATGTTGGAGTAGCCCACCTTGGTCAGGATGAAGCCGCACACCAGGGTGACGATGGTGGAGAAGTAGGTGTTGCACAGCAGCTTGCGCCAGCCCTCAGCATGGGCCATGTCGTCCACGCTGAACAGCTCCTGGAAGCTCATGCGGCCGATGCGGGCCACGGCGTCCAGGCTGGTCAGGGCCAGGGCGGACACGCACATGGTCATGAAGCACTGGGCCACGTAGACGGGCACGCCGAACATCTCCAGGAAGCCGGCCACGCCGCGGCTGAAGATCTGGAACGGGGTGCCTACGGCGGCGGTGCCGTCGGCGGCAGCGGAAGCGCCGGCCACGCACAGGGCCAGGGTAGCCAGCAGGCTCTCCAGCACCATGGCGCCGTAGCCAACCTTCAGCATATCCTTTTCATTGGAGACAGTCTTGGAGGAAGTGCCGGAAGACACCAGGCTGTGGAAGCCGGAGACGGCGCCGCAGGCCACGGTGACGAACAGGATGGGGAACAGGTCGCCCAGGCTGTCATTGTGGAAGCCGGTGAACACCGGCAGGTTCATGGTGGGGTGGGCCACCAGCAGGCCGACGACGGCGCCGGCGATCATGCCGATGAACATGAAGGTGGTCATGTAGTCGCGGGGCTGTTTCAGCAGCCACATGGGCAGGACAGCGGCGAAGAAGATGTACACGAAGGTGATGTAGGTCCAGGTCTCCTGGTTGGCGATCAGGGGCATCATCATGCCCAGGGCCAGGGCAGCGACGGTGCACACCAGGCCCACAACAACTTCCTTCCAGCCGGACAGGTGGAAGTTCTTCTGCAGCAGGCCGAAGATCATGGCGAAGACGATGAACAGCAGCGAGATGGTACCGGCGGCGCCGTTGGTCTGGGCGGCCTCTGCCAGGGCGCCGTCGGTGCCGAAGGCGTTGAAGGTGCCGGCCACCATGTCAGCGAAGGCGGCGATGACCAGCAGGGTGAACAGCCAGCAGAACAGCAGGAACAGCTTGCGGCCCAGCTTGCCGATGTACTTCTCGATCAGCAGGCCCATGGACTTGCCGTCGTTCTTGACGCTGGCGTACAGGGCGCCGAAGTCGGTGACGGCGCCGAAGAAGATGCCGCCCAGCAGGATCCACAGCAGCACCGGCAGCCAGCCGAAGGCTGCGGCCTGGATGGCGCCGGTGACAGGGCCGGCGCCGGCGATGGAGCTGAACTGATGGCTGAACACGGTCAGGCCGTCAGTGGGCACATAGTCCTTGCCGTCGTTGAAGCGGACGGCAGGTGTTTTGGCGGTGGGGTCGATGCCCCAGGTCTTGGCGATCCAGCGCCCGTAGAGAGCGTAGGCCGCAACCAGACACACCGCTGCGATCAGGACAATAACGAGTGTGTTCATGATTTTCCCCTTCTCTTACTCTAAAAAATCTGCCGCAACCCGGATACCAGCGGATGAAAAAAGCCCCCGCCCCTGCATGCAGTCTTGCAACTGATGCAAAGACGAAGGCTGGATGCTCCGCGTTACCACTTTGCTTGCCGCCCCTCGGGGCGGCCACTCTGCCGCGGCAGGACACGATGGCCTGTACCACGCGCCCTGGGATAACGGGGGGCTTCCGGCCGGCGCTAGTGAGCAGATATGCTTTTCACGCTGGCTGCTTGCAGGGGATCGCCGGCCGGCTCCTTGCTGCCGCGTTTCCATCAACGGCGGCTCTCTGAGAGCGGTGTGCGGGCAGGCACGTCCTGTTCATCGCATTTGGTATCTGGTTTGTGAACGCCTATACAGTAGCACGATCGTGAAAGCTTGTCAATCGCCTGATGAAGATTTGTATGGTGTGATAAAACTGTGTCCAAAAGTTGAGCAATGTTTGAACACTTTTTGACCCTGAAGCGGCGAGGGGGGCATCCCCGGCGCCCGGAACGGGCAGGCCGGGGAGGGATGTTTTTTATTTTAGGTTTGTTTTCTGCCGGTGTAAGGTGAACCGCCCCATATTGTGCGGACAGAACAAAAAAGAGACCTGCAAGGGGTAGAATAAGAGAATCAAAGACTGGCCTGGCGAAGCGAGAGCGGAGCCAG
>CAJFNF010000039.1 GCA_904394215.1 uncultured Faecalibacterium sp. | reverse complement strand
TGACCCGTACGGGAATCGAACCCATGTTACAGCCGTGAAAGGGCCGTGTCTTAACCGCTTGACCAACGGGCCTTAGAAACACAGAGCTTCGCTAAAATCTCCGACATCCTCGCCCACTATTGCGGACGACGTCCCCCTTATTTTAGCGAAACTCTGTAAGTGGTAGCGGTAACTGGATTTGAACCGGTGACACTTCGGGTATGAACCGAATGCTCTAGCCAACTGAGCTATACCGCCATATTCATCTTTGCGTTCTCGCGGAGCGCTTTATTATTATACCCAATTCTTCGTATGTTGTCAACATCAATTTTAAAAAAAATACACTTTTTCTTGGTGCTCTCCCTTCTCCCCTGTTTTCCGCCCAAAAAAGCCGCCCCCGGCCCAGAAGGCCGGAGGCGGCTTGTGATTGCAATGGGTTTCCTGATTACTTGTGGTTGGGGACCATGACTTCCAGGCCGCCCATGTAGGGCTGCAGAACCTTGGGGATGGTCACCGAGCCGTCAGCCTGCAGGTGGTTCTCCAGGAAGGCGATCAACATCCGGGGAGGTGCCACGCAGGTGTTGTTCAGGGTGTGGGCCAGATAGCTCTTGCCGTCGGCGCCCTTCACGCGGATGTGGAGGCGGCGGGCCTGGGCGTCGCCCAGGTTGGAGCAGCTGCACACCTCGAAGTACTTCTGCTGGCGGGGGCTCCAGGCCTCAATGTCGCAGCTCTTGACCTTCAGGTCGGCCAGGTCGCCGGAGCAGCAGATCAGCTGGCGGACAGGGATCTCCATGTTGCGGAACAGCTCCACCGAGAAGTGCCACAGCTTCTCGTACCAGTCGTCGCTCTCCTCGGGGCGGCAGACCACGATCATCTCCTGCTTCTCAAACTGATGGATGCGGTAGATGCCGCGCTCCTCGATGCCGTGGGCGCCCTTCTCCTTGCGGAAGCAGGGGCTGTAGCTGGTGAGGGTCAGGGGCAGCTTGGCCTCGTCGATGGTCTGGTCAATGAACCGGCCGATCATGGTATGCTCGGAGGTGCCGATCAGGTACAGGTCCTCGCCCTCGATCTTGTACATCATGGCATCCATCTCGGGGAAGGACATGACGCCCTGGACCACGTTGCCGTGCATCATGAAGGGAGGGATCACATAGGTGAAGCCCTTGCTGATCATGAAGTCCCGGGCATAGGCCAGGACAGCCTCGTGCAGCCGGGCGATGTTGCCCAGCAGATAGTAGAAGCCGTTGCCGGCCACCCGGCCGGCGGCGTCCATATCAATGCCGTCAAAGCTCTCCATGATCTCGGTGTGGTACGGGATGGGGAAATCCGGCACAACCGGCTCGCCGAACCGCTGGCCTTCTACGTTGCAGCTGTCATCGGGACCGATGGGCACGCTGGGGTCGATCATCTGGGGGATGGTGTACATGATCTCCTGGATCCGGGCAGCCATCTTTTCCTTGTCTGCTTCCAGGGCAGCCAGCTGGTCGGCGTCTGCCTTGACGGCGGCGTTGTTGGCATCGATCTGGGCCTGGAGCTCTGCCTTCTTGGCCTCGTCGGTGCACTTCTTCAGCTGGCCGAACAGGGGGCCGTTGGCCTTGCTCAGCTTGTTCCGCTGGGCCTTCAGGTTCTCGGCTTCCTGCAGGCACTTGCGGTACTTGCTGTCCAGCTCGATGACCTCATCCACCAGGGGCAGCTTTGCGTCCTGGAACTTCTTGCGGATGTTCTCTTTGACTGCGTCCGGGTTTTCCCGGACAAATTTGATGTCAAGCATTTCGATTTCTCCTTTATATCTCTCTGGTTTCCCATGCAAACAAGGTTGACTGCAGCGCCGTTACAGGCTGCTCCCCTCCTGGTTGTAGTGGCCCAGCAGGTTGGCAAAAGCCCGCAGCTGGTCGTCCGAGTAGAAATGTACCGTCAGGCTCCCCTTGCCGTCCTTGTAGGCCACCGAGACTTCATTGCCCAGGGTCTGGCGGAGGCTTTCCTCCACCTCCACCGGCAGGGTGGGCCGGGGGGCTTCCTCCTGGATGCCGGCGGGCTTGGCCTCTTTGGCCAGCCGGCGGCACAGTTCCTCGGCCTGCCGGACGTTCAGGTTGTGCTCGGCGATCAGCCGGGCCGCCTGTACCTGCAGCTCGGGGCTGGGCAGGCCCAAAATGGCTTTGGCGTGGCCCGCCGTCAGCTTGCCGCTCTTGAGCAGCTCCAATGCCTCGGGGGGCAGGTTCAGCAGCCGCAGGCTGTTGGCCAGGGCGCTGCGGCTCTTGCCCAGCCGGTGGGCTGCCTCCTCCTGGGTCAGCTGGCACCGGTCCATCAGTTCTCGGATACCGCAGGCCTCTTCGATGGGATCCAGGTCCTCCCGCTGGAGGTTTTCGATCAGGGCCAGTTCCATGGCCTCCTGGTCCGACACATCCCGGACAATCACCGGCACTTCGGTGAGGCCCGCCAGCCGGCAGGCCCGCCACCGGCGCTCGCCCGCCACAATCCGGTACCCGCCCATGGGCTGGGGCCGCACTGCGATGGGCTGCAGCAGGCCGTGCTGGCTGATGCTGTTGGCCAGTTCGGACAATCCTTCCTCCCGGAAGGTCTTGCGGGGCTGGCCGGGGTCCGGCTCAATCTCCCGCAGCGGAACGGTTCGGATGCCGCTGTCTGCTGAATCCAGACTGGGAGCGGCATCCTCAAACAAGCTCTCCAGTCCGCGGCCCAGGCCGCCTCTTGCTCTCGACATTTCTCATCCTCCCCTCATCAGGCCGTCTCCGGCTTGGTTGTCCTGGCATGCCGGCGGCGGGGCTGGGGGTCCCGGGGACGGTTGTGTTTGACAAATTCAATGGCCAGGTCCATATAGGCCTCGCTGCCCTTGCCCTTGGGCTCATAGTAGTTGATGGGCTGGCCGTAGCTGGGGGCCTCGGACAGGCGGATGGCCCGGGGGATGGTGGTCTGATAGACCTTGTCCCCGAAATACTTCTGGACCTGTTCCACCACCTGCAGGGTCAGGTTGTAGCGGCCCGCATACATGGTGAACACAACGCCTTCGATGTCCAGGTAGCTGTTGTAGCGGCGGCGGACCGTCTTGAGGGTGCTGATCAGTTCGCTGAGGCCTTCCAGGGCGTAGTACTCGCACTGGATGGGGATCAGGACGCTGTCGCAGGCGCACAGGCCGTTGAGGGTCAGCAGATCCAGGCTGGGCGGGCAGTCGATGAAGATGAAGTCATAGTCCTGCTGGATGGGAGCCAGGGCCTTCCGCAGGCGGCTCTCCCGGTTGGGCATATCGATCAGCTCCAGGGCTGCGCCGGCCAGCCGGGTGTTGGAGGGCAGGACGTCGGTGCGGAAAGAGGTTTTGCGGATGGCATCCTTGGCCTCGGCGCTGCCGATCAGCAGTTCATAGGTGCCGGCCTCCACGCTCCGCTTGGAAATGCCGTAGCCGGTGGTAGCGTTGCCCTGGGGGTCCAGGTCCACCAGCAGGACCTTCTTCCCCAGCGCCGCCACACAGGCCGACAGATTGACGGCGGTGGTGGTTTTGCCCACACCGCCCTTCTGGTTTGCCACTGCGATTATTTTACCCACGAACCGGTTTCCTCCCTCTCTGCCCATTGTTCCACGTGGAACACTCAGGTCTCATGTTACGGACTCTATTATAATCCATTCGCCGTGCAACGTCAAATGATTCAGGACTTTGAAAGGCCTTTCCGGGACAAATTTCCGGCGGATTTTACCTTGGTTTTACCACCGGAGCTTGCAGGCAGCGGGGCCGCCGTCCCAGTCCTCGGCCAGGACGTCTGCCGCCTCGGGGTGGTTTTCAAACCAGGTGCGGGCATAGGAACAGGTGACGCGGGCTTTCCGGCCCGACTGGCGCAGGGCGTCCACTACTGCCTGCACCAGCTTGCCCGCTGCCCCCTGCCCCCGCAGGGACGGGTCCACCCAGGTGTGGTCGATGACCACCGTCTCCGGCCCGCAGTCCGGGAAGGTAATCTCCCCCAGAACCTGGTCCTTCTCCACCGCTGTAATCCGGTTGCTGATCACTCTGTATTCCATTTGTCCAGCCTCCCTGTTTCTTCTATTTCCCGCACGAGGTAGAAGGACCGGCGGCCCTCCTCCTCAAACGTTTCCTGGATGGCGAAGCCGTTCTTTTCCAGCACCCGCACCGAGGCGGGGTTGTCGGCGTACACAAAAGCCCCCACCCGTTTCAGGCCGAACCGGGGCCCGGCATCGGCCAGGAACTGTTCCAGAGCCCGGCTGGCCACCCCCTGTCCCCAGCGGTCCTTTTCAAAGATGCAATAGCTGACCATGGCGTCGGGGTCGGGCTCGGCGTGGATGCAGTAACACCAGACGTCCCCCACATAGACGCCGTCAGCCCAGACCGTCCGGCCATAGCTGTCCGCGCCGGGAGCCAGGGACCGGCGGTAGTCCTCCAGGGCCTGCTCCACCGTCTGGCTGCGCTGGGGAATCCGGGCCTGGATCTCCGGGTCCCGGGTGCGGGCAAAGTAGATGCGGACCTCCTGTTGGGTCCGGGGACGCAGTTCCAGCTCCATGGGTGATCCCCTCCTTTTCCTCCATGATACCAGACCCGGGCCCGCCGTGCAAGATGTTCCACGTGGAACATCCCCCAAATCCAAAAAGCCCCCGGGGCGGCTGGTGTCAGTCTGCCCCGGGGGCGGGTATGGAATTCACTTTCCCCCGGCGGTGCCGGTGGGAATCCGGACGGTGTATTCGATGTAGCCGTCCCCTTCCTCCCGGCGGGCGGTGGCGGGAACGCCGTTATCGGTCATCAGCCGGATGGCATGGTCGATGGTGTTGACAAAGATCCGCACGTCCCGCACCATGGGCAGGCGCCGGGGTTTGGGAGCAGGGGTTTTCCCCTCCTGCAGCAGCCGCTCCACATACCGGTCAGCGGCCCGGGCATTCATCCGGCGGCGGCTGATGGTGATGAGGGCCTCGCTGCGGCGGTTCTCAGGCAGGCGCAGCACCGCCCGGGCGTGGCGCTCGGTGAGGTGGTTGTCCAGCACGAACTGCTGCTGGTCGGCGGTGAGCTGCAGCAGCCGCAGCTTGTTGGCCAGGGTGGGCTGGGCCATGCCCAGCCGCTTGGCGGCCTCGGCCTGGGTGCAGCCCCAGAGGGCCAGTACGTCCTGCAGGCCCCGGGCCTGCTCAAAGGGATTCAGGTCGGCCCGCTGGATGTTTTCCAGCAGGCTGAGGGCGGCGGTCTGGTCGTCCTGATAGTCCCGCAGGATGGCGGGGATCCGCTCCATCCCCGCCAGCTTGCAGGCCCGCAGCCGACGCTCCCCTGCGATCAGTTCGTAGCGGTCGGGGCCCAGACGCCGCACCGTCACCGGCTGGAGCAGCCCGTTCTCCTTGATGCTGGCCGCCAGGCCGGCCAGCTCTTCGGGGTCGAATGTACGGCGGGCCTGGTAGGGCGACGGTTCGATCTGATCCGCCGGCAGTGCCACAACCTTTCCCACCGGTTTTCTGCGGTCAAACACGGCTTGTCCTCCTTCCCGGAGTTTCCATCCCGGCCCAAAACAAAAGCGCCTCTGTGGGAAACTCTTCCATTCCAAGAGTACCACAGAAGCGCCTGTCTTTCCAGAAAAATCGTTCGCCCGCCTTCGGGGGGAACCGCGGTTTTCCGCCTTATTTCAGAGGTGCCTTTGCAATTTTTCCGCCGTTTCTGGGATATACCGTCGGAGTCTGCGAAATCTTTTCAATCAATACCAGGCTCCGGGCATCCCCCCCCGGCAGGTGGAAGGACCGGGTCTCCTTGTACCGGCCCCCCAGCTTTTTGATGGCGCCCCGGGCGGCTTCCAGTTCCTCGGCGGCAGAAGCCCCCTTCATGGCCAGGAAATGGCCGCCCACTTTGGCCAGGGGCAGGCAGTATTCCGACAGCACCGGCAGGGCGGCTACCGCCCGGGCCGACACCAGATCGAACTGTTCCCGCCAGCTCTTGCGGGCTGCTTCCTCGGCCCGCTCTTTGGCGAAGCTGACCCCTTTCAGGCCCAGGGTCTCGCAGGCGTACCGGAGGAAGTCCACCCGCTTGCCGGTGGGCTCCATCAGGGTCAGGTCCAGGTCAGGCTTGTAGATCTTGGTGACGATGCCGGGGAAACCGGCCCCCGCCCCCACGTCCACCATCTTCCCCGCCACCTCGGGCTGGCAGGCAAAGAGGAGGCTGTCCACAAAGTGTTTGTCCTCGATCCCCTGGGGGTCGGTGATGGCGGTGAGGTTCACCTTCTGGTTGTAGCTCACCAGAAGCTCGGCGTACTGGTCCAGCTGGTCCAGCTGGGTGCCGGTGAGGGTGATGTTCCACGTGGAACACTTCTCTGCCAGGCGGTTCTTGTCAATCATGGGAGGCCTCCTTCTTTTGGGCCGCAGCCAGGGCGATGCTCAGCTGGGCAAGGTCGGACGGGGACACGCCGGGAATCCGCCCCGCCTGTCCCAGGCTGCGGGGCCGGATCTTGTTCAGCTTTTCCCGGGCTTCCAGGGTCAGGCCGGTGAGGCCGTCGTAGACAAAGCCCTCGGGGATCAGGGTCTTTTCCCGCCGCGCCATGTCCCGGATCATCCGGTCCTGACGGGCGATATAGCCGGCGTATTTGATTTCGGTTTCGATCCGCTCGGCCAGCATGGGGGTGACCCCCTCTCCCCAGCCGATGACGCCGGCCAGCAGGCTGTAGCTGATCTCAGGGCGGCGGAGCAGTTCGTCAGCCAGGCCCCCCTGCTGGGCCGGAGTCAGGCCGGCGGCGGCCATGGCTTCCTGCAGGGGCGCGGTCTTGACGTGGGTGGCGTGGAGCCGGGCCCGCTCGGCCTCCAGCACCTGGCTGGTGTGCTGGTACCGGGCCCACCGCTCGTCCGACACCAGGCCATATTCCCGGCCGATAGGGGTCAGGCGGGTGTCGGCGTTGTCCTGGCGGAGGGTCAGCCGGTACTCGCTGCGGCTAGTCATCATCCGGTAGGGGTCCATGACCCCCTTGGTCACCAGGTCGTCCACCAGGGTACCCAGGTAGCTGGTCTGCCGGGGCAGCACCAGCTGTTCCTTCCCCAGGGCATTCCGGGCGGCGTTGATGCCGGCCAGCAGGCCCTGGGCGGCGGCCTCCTCGTAGCCCGAGGTGCCGTTGAACTGCCCTGCCCCGTAGAGGCCCCGGACGTGGCGGCTCTCCAGGGTGGGTTCCAGGCTGGTGGGGTCCACGCAGTCATACTCGATGGCGTAGGCGGGGCGGATGATCTCCAGATGCTCAAAGCCCACAATGCTGTGGTAGAAGGCGTTCTGCACATCCTCCGGCAGGCTGCTGGATGCACCCTGGAGGTACATCTCTTCGGTGTTCTCCCCGCAGGGCTCCACAAAGATGGGGTGCCGGTCCTTGCCGGCAAACCGCACCACCTTGTCCTCGATGGAGGGGCAATACCGGGGCCCCACCCCCTCGATCATGCCGCCATAGAGGGGGCTGCGCTGGATGTTGTCCAGGATGATCTTGTGGGTGGTGGGATTGGTGTAGGCGATGTAGCAGTCCACCAGGTTCTTCACCGGTTTGGTGGTCATAAAGCTGAAGGGCTGCAGGGTTTCCTCGGGGTCCCCCGGCTGGCGCTCCAGCTTGTCAAAGTCAATGCTCCGCCGGTGGACCCGGGCGGGGGTGCCGGTCTTGAACCGGCGCAGGGGCAGACCTGCCGCCCGCAGGCTGTCGGTGAGGGCATTGGAGGCGTGCATCCCGTCGGGACCCGAGGCGTACCAGGCATCCCCCACAAAGATCTTGCCCCCCAGGTTGGTGCCGGTGGCAATCACCACGCACCTGGCCCCATACTCCCCGTGGAGCTGGGTGACCACCCCTTTTACATGGCCGTCCTGGATCTCAATCTCCACCACCTCGGCCTGATGGATGGCCAGGCCGGGGGTTAGTTCCAGGGCGTGCTTCATCCAGGCGTTGTACTTCTTCCGGTCGGTCTGGACCCGCAGAGCGTGGACCGCAGGCCCTTTGCCCCGGTTCAGCATCCGGCTCTGGAGGGCGGTGGCGTCTGCCGCCAGCCCCATCAGGCCCCCCATGGCGTCCACTTCCCGCACCAGGGTCCCCTTGGCGGTGCCGCCGATGCTGGGATTGCAGGGCATGTTCCCCACTGCGTCCAGGCTCATGGTGAACACTGCAGTCTTTGCCCCCAGCATGGCCGCCGCATGGGCCGCCTCGATGCCGGCGTGGCCGGCGCCGATCACAATCACATCATAATCTCCAAGATGGTTCATAACGATCCTTTCCCATTGAGGCGGGCCCCTCACTTGCCCACACAGAACTTTTCAAAGACCTGGTCGATGACCGCCTCCGAGGCGTTCTCGCCGGTGAGCTCATAGAGGGCTTCCAGGGCGTCATCCACACAGACCGACACGGCGTCCAGGCCAAAGCCGGTGTCCACCGCATCCAGGGCACCCTGGACCCCGTCCCGGGCCCGCAGGGCTGCCGACAGCTGCCGCTGGCCCGAGAGGCTGGCAGCATGGGGGTCGATGCGGGCGGTGCCCAGCAGCCGGGCCACCGCCTCGGCGATGACCTTTTTGGCCCCCTCCTCTTTGCAGCACACCGGGATCACCATGGCAAAGTAAGGGGCGATGGCCCCGGTGTCAAACTGGAACGGCAGGTCCTCCTTGTTTACCAGGGCAATGGCCCGGCACCCGGCGCAGCGTTTGGCCAGGTCCAGGTCCTCTTTGGCCAGGGGCGAGGAGCCGTCAAAGACCGCCAGCACCAGCCCGGCCTCGGCCAGCTTGGCCCAGCTGCGGCGGACCCCTTCGGCCTCCACCGGGTCGTCGGTTTCCCGCAGGCCGGCGGTGTCAAAGAGGTTGAGCCGGATCTCCCCCAGCTGCACTGCCTGCTCCACCACGTCCCGGGTGGTGCCAGCAATGGGGGTGACGATAGCCCGGTCAAAGCCGGCCAGCAGGTTCAGCAGGGTGGACTTGCCGGCATTGGGCCGGCCCACAATGGCGCAGTCGATCCCCTCCCGCAGCACAGCCGCAGCGTTGTAATTCTGGATCAGCTCTTCCAGCCCGGCCTTCACCTCTTCCAGGGACTGGCGCAGGGCGCCGGTCTCCAGGGCGGGCACGTCTTCCTCAGGGAAGTCCACCCAGGCGGTCAGGTGGGCCTGGAGGGCGGTGAGCACCTCCTGCTGGGCCCCGATCTTCCGAGCCAGGGCACCGTCTTTGGCGGCGTTGGCCAGGGCCGCCCCCTGGCGGCCGCCGGCGGATATCAGATCCATCACCGCTTCGGCCTGGGTCAGGCTCAGCTTGCCGTTCAGCATAGCCCGGCGGGTGTACTCCCCCGGCCCGGCCGGGAGGGCGCCTGCGGCCAGGCAGGCTTCCACCAGGCGCCGGGCCACGGCGCTGCCCCCATGGCAGGACAGTTCCACCACGTCCTCCCCGGTGTAGCTCCGGGGCGCCCGGTAAAACAGGGCGATGCCGTCGTCAAAGAGATCCTCCCCGTCGGCGAACTGTCCGTACAGGGCGGTGTATCCCTTGGCGTCGGCCACCCGCTTGCGGCTGTCGGCGGGGCGGAACACTTGTTCCGCCACCCGGTAGCTGTCGGGCCCTGACAGGCGGACCACCGCGATGCCGCCCTGGCCGGGCGGGGTGGCGATGGCCGCAATGGTGCTGTTTTCCATCATGGAATCTGTCCCTCCTTCGGTGTTGTGTGTATTGTACCACGTTTGGGTGAAAAATGAAATATTGCCCACAGGCCTGCGGGTTTTCCACTTCTTTTCTGTGGCCCGTGGAAAACCCGGCCCGGTTTTGTATTATCCAATCAGTATAAAAGTTTCAAAAGATACAGTCTTGCAGCAGTCTGTGGTACGTTTCGATATGAATCGTTGGCTGTTTTCCATTTTTTCACCGCAGAACGTTGAAAATCACAGACAAAAGGCCCGTCCGGTGAAACAAACCGGGCGGGCCGCTTTTGCTGTATAGGTTTACTGCCGGATGAAACCCGCATCCTGCGGGGGCAGGCCGGCATCGTCGGTGAGATAGCGTTCCACCTTCATGTGGAGATCGTACTTGTCCCGGAGGGCGGCGATCTCAGCCATCATGGGGGAAGCGTGGTGGACATCCAGCGCTTTCTGGTCGGCCCAGCTGTCGATCAGCAGGACCGTCTCAGGGTCTTCCATGGGGAAGAAGTACTGGTACCGGAGGTTTCCGGCCTCGGCCCGGATCCGGGCTACAACGCCGGTATCGGTCATCTCCTGGGCGAAGCGCCGGGCGGCGCCGTCTTTCCCGGTATAGTACAGATTCACCGTAATGGCCATTGCGGATTCCCCCTGTCCCTATCAGAGCTCGATCTTGCCGAAGTCCAGGTCGGCGAAGTCGTCCACCCGCTGGCTGCGCTTGGGTGCCACGGGGGTGGCGTCGGCTGCGTCGACGGCCACATAGCTGCGGTCAGGGACGCTGGAAGTCCGGGGCCCGCGGCCGCCGGAACGGCCCCGATTGCCGCCGCGGCCCGAACGCTCCCCACGGCCACGGCCGCCCTGGCGACGGTCACCGCGGCCCGAACGGCCGCCGCGGCGCTCGTTGGCCTCGGTCTGGGCACCGGGTTCGGTGGAGTAGATCACCACATGGCGGTCCTTCCCCTCCCCCTTGCTCTCGCTGCGCAGGCCTTCCATCTGGCTGATGGCCGAGTGGATGATCCGCCGCTCGTAGGGGTTCATGGGCTCCATCGAGAAGCTGCGGCCGCTGCGCCGCACCTTCTGGCCAATCTTCTGGGCCAGGGCAGTCAGGTCGTTCTCCCGCTTGCCGCGGTAGCCGGCCACGTCCAGGCCCAGCTTGATGTAATCCCCTTCCAGCCGGTTGGCCACCAGGCTGGCCAGGTAGGACAGGCTCTCCATGGTCTCGCCGCGGCGGCCAATCAGAGCGCCCATCTTGTCGCCGTCCAGGCGGATGATGGTGGCCTCCCCCTTCTGCAGGGCGCTGAAGGTCACGTTGTCCACACCCATCAGGGCCACAATCTCTTTCAGGTAATCCACCGCGGCTTTCACCTTGGGGTTGGATTCAATGTCAATGGGCACCGGGGTCTCGTCCACCGGTGCTGCCACAGCGGTCACCGCTGCGGCAGGGGCAGCTTTGGCCTCTTTGGCCTCTGCCTTGGGCTGCTCCTCCCGGGCCTCTTTGGGCTCCTCTACCTTCTTGGCAGGCTTGGGAGCAGGCTGGGTTTCCTGGACAGCAGGCTGAGCGATCTCTGCGGCCTCGGCGGGCTGGGCGGTTTCGGCCTGTTCCGGCTTCTCCACCTTGACGGATGCCTTCACCACCGGCTTTTCCACCGGGGCGGGGTCTTCCTCCTCCACCATGACCCGGACCCGGGCAGGGATCTTCTTCAAGCCCAGAAATCCAGTGCTTTGGGGCATCTCAAGGACTTCATAGCTGACGTTGAGGTCGTCTTCATTGACCCCCAGCGCGGCACAGGCCGCAGCCCGCGCTTCTTCCACCGTCTTGCCGGTGGCTTCCTTGGTACGGATCATCTTTACTCACTCCTCCTTCGTTTTGTTCAGTTCAGACAGAGGCACAGTCCTCTCGTCCTTGTACTTTTCCTCGTCCAGTTTCCGGGCATATTCCAGACGGCGCTTGTTCATTTCGCTGGCCGAGACATTCTTTTCCACCGTCTCGCCGGTCTTTTCGTCCACCATCTTGACGACGGTGCTCTTGACGCCCCGGCGCTGTTCCTTCTTTTTGGCCTCGATCTCAGCGGCCACCTGGGCCTTGACTTCATCGGGGTTGTAGATCTTCTTCATGACGGCGCTCTGAATCACCATCACGATGTTGGAAATCACGTAGTACAGAGAGAATGCGGTGGGGACGGTGAAGCAGAAGAAGATATACATCAGGGGCATGATATACATGGTGGTCTTCATGCTGCCCTGGAGCTTCTGGCCGCTGCTGTTCATGCTGTACCAGGTGGAGGCAAAGCTGGTGATGATGGCCAGGATGGGGAACACCAGCAGGGGCAGGTTCTCAGCCGACAGGCTGTACTGGGGCACCTTGGTCAGATCGATGCCGAAGAAGCTCATGTGCTTGCTGAACTCGGTGATGGTCTCCAGCTGGGCAGAGGAGAACAGGCTGGTGATGGTCTTTTCGCCTGCCACCACCTGCTCGATGATCAGGTTGTCCCGGGTGATGTTGGTGAACTGGATGCCCAGGTTGGTCAGGGCGGTGCCGGCCGAAGTCAGCAGCTCGCTGCTGATGTGGAAGATGCGGTTCAGGGGCTCGTACACCACGCCGATGACGCCGAACATCACAAAGAAGTTCAGCAGCATGGGCAGGCAGCCCGAGGTGGGGTTATAGCCGAAATCCTGCTGCAGGCGGAGCATTTCCTCCTGCTGCTTTTCGGGCTTGTCCTTGTACTTTTTCTGGATCTCTTCCACCATGGGCTGGAATGCAGACATCCGGACCATGTTCTTCTGCTGTTTGAGAGACAGCGGGATGCTGAGCAGCCGGATCAGCAGGGTGAAGAGGATCAGGTCCCAGCCGTAATTGGGGATGATTTTATAAATCAGCTCCATGACGTAGCCCAGCGGCCAGGCGAGAATGTAGAGAAAACTCATAAGCGCTTCCATTCTGTCCCGCCTGTGAGCGCGGAACGTTTTTTTATGGGTGGGACAACCCGCTCACAGCTGCCGGGCCGTCACAAGAAGCAAAATCAGTGTTTGGGGCTGCGGGCCGGATGGAGCACCCGCCTGGGGTTGCGCCAGTGTCCCGGCTCGGGGACGGGGTCATAGCCCCAGCGCCCAAAGGGATTGCAGCGGACAATCCGCCATGCCGCCAGCAGCAGCCCTTTCAGGCAGCCGTGGACCTGGATGGCCTGGATGGCGTAAGCGCTGCAGGTAGGGGTGAACCGGCAGTTGTGCCCAAGCCCCGGGCTGATGTATTTCTGGTACAGCCGGATGGGGATGCACAGACCGCTGCGGCAGAGCTGCTGCCAGCGGTTCACAGAGCGCCGTTCTCCGCCGCCGCGGAGGCCTCCTTTTTCAGGGGCGGGCGGCTGGCGGCCGGGGGTGCGTCGGGGCTGAGAGCCCGGTCGGGCAGGCCGGCCTGGCGGAACAGCCGGGCCACGGCCCGGGACACCTGCCAGCTTTTCAGCCGGGGGGTGGCG
This sequence comes from uncultured Faecalibacterium sp., assembly GCA_904394215.1. GTDB lineage: Bacteria > Bacillota > Clostridia > Oscillospirales > Ruminococcaceae > Faecalibacterium. The sequence continues at coordinate 7,135 of CAJFNF010000039.1, read as the reverse complement.
GCGCGGGCCACAAAAATCAGGTTGTAGCCCCCGATGTTGTAGTTGAGGTGTTCGTCGATGGCTGCCTTCATCACCCGGCGGGCGCGGTTGCGCTGGACGGCGCAGCCCACCTTTTTGGTGGCAGTCAGGCCGACGCGGGTTTGCTTGGCGCGGGTTTTCAGCACATACAGCACAAGGGCATGGTCCACATACGCCTTGCCCCGCGCATAGACCCGCCCGAACTCACTGTTGTGCCGCAGCGGACGGTATCGCATCTGCGGGCCTCCTATCTCCTATGGTCCTGTGTGAAATCACAGCCCTACCATGTCAGTATAGCAAAAAACGGGCGGCTTTGAAAGACTGCCGCCCGAATTTTTTCACACAATTCCAGTTTTTTCTGAAAAAATAAGGCCACCAATTTCCATCAGCGGCCTTTTTCGTGCGCATTCTCTGCTGGTCCTTCCGGCCGGCACCCTCCAAAAGGGCCCCGGGCGGCGGCGCCCGCTGTCAAGATCAGACAGTCAGGCTCTTGCGGCCCTTGGCACGGCGGGCATTGATGACCTTGCGGCCATTCTTGGTGCTCATGCGGGTCAGGAAGCCGTGAACCTGCTTGCGCTGGCGCTTCTTGGGCTGAAACGTTCTCTTCATGGTGATATCCTCCTAAAACTTGCCCCCCGGGGTGCGGGGTCTGATGGTCGGTTTGTGCGCCCCTGTAATGCGCCCCAGAACCCGGGGCCAGAGGGGACAGGCTTGCGATTTAATAGTATATCGCATCAATTTACCTTCTGTCAAGCATTTTTTCGCTTTCCATCAAAATTTTTCTGTGCAAAGTTTTTCAACATCTTCACATTTCCCGGTGGAAAACAGCCTCATCCACAACATTTAGGGGGTCAGCCCCTCCCCTGCCACAACATCAAATTGCCGCATGGAAGGGTCCCCGGCAGCCCATACTCACTACATTATATAAATAGGGCCTCTGATTCTGGACGTTTGCGCCGTTTTGTGTTATACTGACAGGGTATTGGTACCTATGTTGAAAACTTCAATGGAGTGGATGTTTTTATGGATTCTTTCAAGGACGTATTAGAAGCCGCCCAGCTCTACTGCAAAGGACAGATGGCAGAGCCCACCTACAACCTTTACATCGACGGTCTGGAGCCGGTGAGCTTTGAGGACTCGAGCCATATCACCTTGTCAGTGCGCAATGATTTCATCTGCAAGATTGTGAGTGACCGCTACCTCGGGCTGCTGAAGGAGGCCTTCAAGTCTGTCCTTGGGTTTGATGTGGATATACAGCTGGTTGTCCCCAGCACCCCTCCCCATGAAGTGGTCCTCGCCCAGCAGTATGACCTGAACCCCGCCAGCCCCCAGGGCAACTACGAGTTCACCTTTGAGAACTTTATCAAGGGCCCGTCCAACCAGTTTGCCTTTGCCGCCGCCCAGGCGGTGGCAGCCAACCCTTCGGGGGCCTATAACCCCCTGTTTATCTACGGCGGCTCAGGCCTGGGCAAGACCCACCTGCTCACCGCCATCCAGATTGAGATCAAGCGGACCCACCCCGACTTTGTGATCATGTACGTCACCTGCGAGCAGTTCACCAACGAGCTGATCGCCGCCATCCGGGCGGGCAGCACCGAAGATTTCCGGATGAAATACCGGGTGGCCGACCTGCTGCTGGTGGACGATATCCAGTTCATCGCCGGCAAGGAGTCCACCCAGGAGGAGTTTTTCCACACCTTCAACTCCCTCCACGACGCCCACAAGCAGATCGTCATCGCATCGGACCGCCCCGCCAAGGAGATCAAGAGCCTGGAAGAGCGTCTGCGCACCCGCTTTGAGTGGGGCCTGACCGCCGATGTCCAGCCGCCGGATTTTGAGACCCGGGTGGCCATCGTCAAGCGGAAGGCCGAGCTGCTCCACCTGGACCTGCCCGAAAATGTGGCGGAATTCATCGCCAACCACCTGAAAAACAACATCCGCCAGCTGGAAGGCGCCGTCAAGAAACTGAACGCCTACTATATGCTGGAGGGGATCCAGCCTGTCATCTCGGTGGCCCAGAACGCCATCAAGGACATCCTGAACGAGACCCAGCCCATCCCGGTGACGGTGGAAAAGATCATCGGTGAGGTGTCCCGCACCTTCAACGTATCGGTCACCGACATCCGGGGCACCAAGCGGAACGCTTCCATCGCCAGCGCCCGCCGCGTGGCCATCTACATCCTGCGGGAAGTCACCGGCATGAGCATGGAGGACATCGGCCGGGAGTTCTCGGGCCGGGATCACTCCACCATTGTCTACTCCCTCAAGACCATGGAGCGGGACATGAAGAACGACCAGCACCTGCGGGAAACGGTGGACGACATCATCAAAAACGTCAAAGCCTGAGCCAAAAAGCGCCGGAGAACGGCGTTTTTTCCACCAGAAAACCAAACTTTGGGGAAAACACGGCGCCTCTTTCCCAGCTGTTTTCCAGGCCGGCGGGAAGGCCGGTGGAGTTATCCACTTTTTACACCGAGTTTTCAACATTCAACTTTTCTTTTCCACAGCGGCTGTGAAAAACCTGGAAGCCAAACCCGATTCCACCAACTGTCCACAAATCATCCACAATCTGGTGGAAAAGCAAAACCCCTGTCAGGAAAAGGAAAAATCGAGTTTTCCACAGAATCCCCACCCCCTACTACGTTTACTGCAACAAGTTCAATAAGAGAGGTGCCACTGCCCTCTCTTCCCATCCGAAAAAAGACGGGATTTTAAAGCATCCCGGTTGATAAATAGCAAATAAAGGGAGAACCAACTTGAAAATCATCTGTGACAAGACACTTTTAAGCGCCGCCATCGACGGCGTTTCCCGGGCAGTGACCCTCCGGTCCACCGTCCCGGTGCTGGAAGGCATCCTGCTGAAAGCCGAAGGCTTCAGCCTGACCCTCACCGGTTACGACATGGAGCTGGGCATCGTCACCACCATCGAGGCCAACGTCCTGGAGCCCGGCGACATTGTGCTGAATGCCAAGCTGCTCAGCGACATGGTCCGCCGGATGCCGGCCGGACAGATCATCATCTCGGTGGCCGACAACGGAAAAACAACGATCCAGGGCGGAGTTGCCCAGTTTGAAATCCAGAGCATGCCCGCCACCGACTTCCCCCAGCTGCCCAACACCGGCGCCGAGGAGACCCTCACCATCAAGACCGGCACCTTCCGGGAGATGGTGGAGCGGACCCTGTATGCCGTCAGCCAGGACGAAAAACGCCCCGCCCACACCGGCGAGCTGTTTGAAATTGCTGCCGACAAGCTGACGGTGGTGGCCCTGGATGGTTTCCGGCTGGCCATCGTGGAGCGGCCGGTCACCGCCAACAAGGAAATCCGGATCATTGTCCCCGGCAAGACCATGAACGAGGTGCTGCGGCTGCTGGCCAACGACGATGAGGCCGAGGTCCGCATCTGCGCCAACCGGCGGTTTGTGGTGTTTATTACAGCTGGTTATACCATCATGAGCCGGCTGATCGAGGGCGAGTTCCTCAACTACCGGAACGTCATCCCCGAGGGGTACCGCACCCAGGCGGTGCTGGACACCAAGGGGTTCATCGAGACCATCGAGCGGGCCTCCCTGATTATTACAGAGCGTTTAAAAAATCCCCTGCGGATCAGTTTTACAGAGGGTAAAGTCATTGTCCGCTGCCAGACCAGCCTGGGCCGTGTGGTGGATGAGTTTGCCGCCGGCTGCGAGGGCGAGGAAGTTGAAATCGGTTTCAATAACCGGTACCTGCTGGACGCCCTGCGGAACGCCCGCACCGAACAGGTGAAGGTCCAGCTCAGCGGGCCGCTGAGCCCGGTCAAGATCCTGCCGGCCGAGGGAGAGGATTTCCTCTACCTGGTGCTGCCGGTGCGGTTCCGGAACGATTGAGGAGGCTGCCATGGAACGGATTGTGATTCGGACCGACTATATCAAGCTGGACGCCCTGCTGAAATTTGCAGGGCTGGCCGAGACCGGCGGCGAGGCCAAGGAGCGGATCCAGGCCGGCGAGGTCAAGCTGAACGGCGAAGTCTGCACCATGCGGGGCAAAAAGTGCGTCCCCGGGGATATGGTGGAGCTGGACGGCCGCTGCGTCAAAATTGCCGAGGGACAGTAAGGATGCGTCTTTCTTCCCTGACATTGGAAAATTACCGAAACATCGAGAAAGCCACCCTGGTGCCGGGGCCTGAGCTCACCGTCATCTGCGGCAACAACGGCCAGGGCAAAACCAACCTGCTGGAAGCGGTGTGGCTGCTGACCGGGGGCAAGAGCTTCCGGGGGGGCAAGGACGCCGAACTGATCCGGCGGGAGGCCCCCTTTGCCGCCCTGGAGGCGGTGACGGTGGCCGACAACGGCAAGGAAAACCAGATCCGGCTGACGGTGGGGGCTGCCGGCGGCCAGCGCCCCGGCCGGTATGCGGTGTGGAACGGCGCCGCCCCCAAGCGGGCCTCCAGCCTGGCGGGGAGCTTCCCGGCGGTGGTCTTTGACCCCGGGCACCTGAGCCTGGTGAAAGGCCCCCCCGACGGCCGGCGGCGGTTCCTGGACGCGGCTTTGTGCCAGCTGTACCCCGGGTACCTGGCCCTTTACCGCCGGTATATTCGGATTTTGCAGCAGAAAAACAGCCTGCTGCGGCGCTCTTCGGCCCAGCCCGAGCGGCCCCTGCAGGAGAAGCTGGAGCTGCTGGAGGTGCTGAACCAGGAGCTTGCCCCCTGCGGCGAGGACATCCAGAACCGGCGGCGGGCTTACCTGGAACTGCTGGCCCCCATGGCCGCCCAGAACTACCGGGAACTGTCCCGGGGGGCGGAACAGCTGGCGATCCGGTACGACGCCCAGTTTGAGCCGGGGGGCCTGGCCGGGCTGCTGGCCCGGCGCCGGGAGGAGGAACTCCGGGCGGGACAGAGCCTCTGCGGCCCCCACCGGGAGGACCTGGCCCTGGAACTGGACGGCCAGCCCGCCCGCAGCTTTGCCAGCCAGGGCCAGCAGCGGAGCGTGGTGCTGAGCCTCAAGATGGCCGAAGCCGACGCCTCGGCCCGGATCACCGGCGAGCGGCCGGTGCTTTTGCTGGATGACGTTCTCAGCGAACTGGACGAGGGCCGGCGGGCCTACCTGCTGACCCGGATGCGGGAGCGCCAGACCTTTGTGACCAGCTGCGACGACGCAGCCCTGCTCCACACCGACGGGGTGATCTGCCGGATGGAGGGGGGCGTCCTGACGCAGCTCTAGGAGGGCGGACCATGTACCTGCATCTGGGCCGGGACTATGTGCTGAACAGCCGGGACATCATCGGGATTTTCAGTCTGGAAACCACCACCGTCTCCCCCCGGGGACGGGCGTTCCTGGACTATGCCCAGAAAAACGGGGCAGTGGTCAGCCTGTCGGATGAGCTGCCCCAGAGCTATGTGCTGGCAGACAGCCCGGTGGACACCGTTTACCTGTCCGAGCTGTCCAGCGCTGCTTTGCGCCGCCGCGCCGAGCAGCCCCTGCCCGATTGGGACGCCGAGGGAAAACAGTGAGGGTTTTCCCTGCCTTTTCTGCGTCCAAAAGGACACACTGACATCCACCGCGTTTGTACGTTTGAATAGAAGAAAATTTGAGACAAGAGGGAGAGATACAATGGCAGAGGATATCATCACCAGAGCCGATACCGCCACCGATCACGAATATGACGGCAGCGAAATCCAGGTCCTCAAGGGCCTGGAAGCAGTCCGCAAGCGCCCGGGCATGTATATTGGCTCCACCGGCGAGCGGGGCCTGCACCATCTGGTCTACGAGATTGTGGACAACTCCATCGACGAGGCCCTGGCGGGCCACTGCGACCACATTGAGGTCAAGATCAAGAAGGGCGACATCATCGAAGTCACCGACAACGGCCGCGGTATCCCGGTGGGCGTCCAGCCCGACACCGGCCTGCCTGCCGTGACGGTGGTCTTTACCATCCTCCACGCCGGCGGCAAGTTCGGCGGCGAGAACTCGGGCTACAAGGTCTCGGGCGGCCTCCACGGCGTGGGCGCCTCGGTGGTCAATGCCTGTTCCGAGTGGCTGAAGGTCCAGGTCCGGCGGGACGGCAAGGTGTATGAGCAGACCTTCCGCCGCGGCGACCCCGACGGCCCCCTCCATGTGACCGGCGAGGCCCCCGATGGGGTTACCGGCACCCGGGTCACCTTTAAGCCCGACCCCGAGATGTTCAAGGAGACCACCTCCTTCGACTTTGAAACCCTGGAAAAGCGGCTGCGGGAAGAGAGCTTCCTGAACGCCGGCCTGAAAATCACCCTCACCGATGAGCGGGAACTGTACACCCCCATCCTGGAGGACGGCCAGGAGGGCGAGCCCTGCTACCGCCAGGAGGTCATGTGCTACGAGGGCGGCATCCGCAGCTTTGTCAGCTACCTGAACGAAAAGCGGAACCTGGAAGTGCTGCACCCCAACGTGATCTACCTGTCGGGCAAGACCGACCGGGGCGAGGCGGAAATCGCCATGCAGTACAACACCAGCTACAACGAGCTGCTGTTGAGCTTTGCCAACAACGTCAACACCCCCGACGGCGGCACCCATGAGGAGGGCTTCAAGACCAGCCTCACCCGCGTGTTCAACGACTACGGCCGCAGCCACGGCCTGCTGAAGGACAAGGACGAGAACCTCTCCGGCTCGGACGTCCGTGAGGGCCTGATCTGCGTCATCTCGGTCAAGCTGCAGGAGGCGGAGTTTGAGGGCCAGACCAAGGCCAAGCTGGGCAACACCGAGATCCGGACCCTGGTGTCCAACATGGTGTACAGCAAGCTGATGGAGTTCTTCGAGGAGAACCCCGCTGTGGCCAAGGCCATCTTTGAGAAGGCCACCCAGGCCGCCCGGGCCCGTGCCGCCGCCAAGAAGGCCCGGGAACTGGTCCGCCGCAAGAGCGTCCTGGAAAACAGCCGGATGCCGGGCAAGCTGGCCGACTGCCGGGAAAACGACCCCTCCAAGACCGAAATCTTCATCGTCGAGGGCGATTCTGCAGGCGGCTCGGCCAAGATGGGCCGCGACTCCGCCATCCAGGCCATCCTTCCCCTGTGGGGCAAGATGCTGAACGTGGAAAAGGCCCGGGCCGACAAGATCTACGGCAACGACAAGCTGATGCCGGTGGTGCTGGCCCTGGGCTGCGGCATCGG